>NZ_CP034086.1:2957646-3300183 GCF_003855495.1 Methylocystis rosea
CATGCAGATGCGACGGCGGCTCGACGAAGGGAATGCCAAGCGTGTGCCAGACGTCGACAAGAGACTCGACGAGATTCGCGATATGCGCCGGCGTGTGGCAAGGCGTCGGCGTGACGCGCAGCCGCTCGCTTCCCTTCGCCACCGTCGGATAGTTGATCGGCTGGATGTAGATCGAGTGACGATCGAGCAGCAGGTCGCTCGCAGACTTGCAAAGCTCGGCGTCGCGCACCATCACCGGCACGATATGCGAGCCGTTTTCCATCACGGGCAGGCCGGCGGCGGCGAGCGCGTGCTTGGTGATATGTGAGGCGCGCTGATGCGCCGCGCGCAGATCCGGCCGGCGCTTGAGCAGCCGCACCGCGGCGCAGGCCGCGGCCGCGACGGCCGGCGGCAGCGCCGTCGTGAAGATGAATGAAGCCGCGTAAGACCGGATCGCGTCGATGACGACGGAGTCGCCGGCGATATAGCCGCCCATCGTGCCGAAGCCCTTGGCGAGCGTGCCCTCGATCACATGGACGCGGGCCATAACGCCTTCGCGTTCGCAAACGCCGCCGCCGCGCGCGCCATACATGCCGACCGCATGCACTTCGTCGACATAGGTCATCGCGCCATAGCGCTCAGCCAGCGCGACGATGTCGGCGACGGGCGCGATATTGCCGTTCATCGAATAGAGGCTTTCGAAGACGACGAGCTTGGGCCGATCGCCCGCTTCGATCAGTAGCTCCTCGAGATGCGCAAGATCATTATGGCGGAAGATCTTCTTCTCGGCGCGCGAGCGCTTCACGCCTTCGATCATCGAATTATGGTTCGAGGCGTCGGAGAGAATGACGCAATTGGGCAGAAGGTCGGCGATCGTCGAGATCGCCGCGAGATTGGAAATCCAGCCGGAGGTGAAGACGAGCGCGGCTTCCTTGCCGTGCAGATCGGCGAGCTCGCGCTCAAGCTCGACAATGGCGTGGCTGGTGCCGGAAATGTTGCGGGTGCCGCCGGAGCCGGCGCCGACTTTGCTCGCCGTGTCGACCATGGCGGCGATCACGTCCGGATGCTGGCCCATGCCGAGATAGTCATTGGAGCACCAGATGGTCACAGGCTCGACCGAGCCGTCCTCACGATGCCAATTCGCCAGCGGGAAAGCTTCGACATCGCGCTCAAGATGCGCGAAGACGCGGTAGCGGCGCTCGTCCTTCAGACGGGAGACGGCGGCCTCGAAGTAACGCCGATAGACCATGCTCGAACCCTTTGATTTTTTACTCTTGCCCCAGAGTTCGACGACCAGGCCCCCGTCCAGCCCGCCGTCTAGTTTGGACGTTTTCTTACATAGCCGATCCGCGCGTCAAAGGCGAGTGGCCGAATGACGCGCCCGCGCCTCTTTTCTTGCGCAACGCAGGGCCACCGCCAATAAAAACAATGGCGCCACGAGCCGGCGGCGCCGCCCGGCGGCGCCCCAACCGCGCCGTGCTTGGGGCCACCTTCACCGGGGCTTTTTCCAGCGCGGCGTTTATGGGATGACCGCCTGGCCTTGCTTGAGGTAACGAAGAGACGGGGGTGCGCGTGACGGCGATGAAGCTCTATACGAAAAAAGGCGACAGAGGCCAGACGAGTCTCTTCTCGGGCCGGCGGGCGGCGAAGTTCGATCCGCGCGTCGCGGCGGTCGGCGATCTCGACGAATTGTCGGCGAGCCTCGGGCTCGCGCGCCTCGTCTTCCCCGAGGCGAACGATCTTTTGAGCGGCGCGCAAAAGGCGCTCTACACGATCAGCGCCATCGTCAGCGCCGAAGCGCGGAAGATCGATCTCGCCTTCGACGACGCCGAGACCGCGGCGCTCGAAGCCGAGATCGATCGCGCCACCGACGCGCTGCCGCCGCTGCGCGATTTCATCTATCCGGGAGAGGCCGAGGCGAGCGCGCGTCTCCATATGGCGCGCGCCGTCGCGCGGCGGGCCGAGCGCAGCCTCGCCGCGCTCGATGAGCCGCCGGCGCCCGAGAGCGCCCTCGCCTATCTCAATCGCCTGAGCGATCTGTTGTTCGCGCTGGCGCGGCTCGCGGACCTGCACAGCGGACACGCGGATAGGATGCTGGGCGGGTGAGGGGTTTGGGCGGGGGCGGCGCCGCCCAGCCAAGCCCGTCATCCATGGAAGATCGGAAACGCCTGAGGCTGGATCAGGATCAAGAGCCCGTAGACGAGGATGGCGATGCCCATGGCCTGCGCCACGGCGGGCCCCCACGGCAGGGTCTTCTCGGCGAAAACGATCGCCGTCACCGTTGCAAGCGCGGCGACGTTCATCATGCCGAGAGGAAACATGATCGCGCAAAGCAGCCAGCAACAGCCAAGGCACCAGGCGCCGTGGTGCGCGCCCATCTGCAGGGCGCCGAACGTCCCCTCGCGCCAGGAGGTCATGATGAAGCTGATCGGCGTGCGGCACTTGGTCAGGCAGAGCTCTTTCAACGGCGTGAGCTGGTAGAGCCCGGCGGCGACAAGGATCAACCCGCCAACGCGGCCCTGCGCCGGCGCCGAAAGATCCAGACGCGCGGCGCCAGCCTCCGCGGCGAGCGCGCCAATATAAGCGAGGAGGCCAGACGCCATCCAGACGAGCAGATAGCCGGCGAGGAAGGCCCATGTTCCGACGAAGGCCTGTCCCCGTTTGCGGCGCGCGGCCTGCGTCTTGTGGAAGGTGAGCGCCATCGGCGCCAACGTCGGAAACATCATCGCAATCGTCATCGCCAGCCAGACGGCGATGAACAGCGGCGCGCCGAGTCCCATGGACGGCGAGGCCATGCTGCTATGGGCGTCATGACCCGCCGTGTCTTGCCAGATCAGAAGCGCCCACGCCGCGACCGACAATCCGATGAGCATGGCCAGGATCGCGTTACGCTGAAGCGCGATCAGGTCCACGCGCGTCTGTGTCGGCGCCGCCATCCGTCAATTCGACCATTCGATCGGCGCGTAATGCCCGTTCTGGCCCGAATTATTCCAGTCCATGCCGTGGTCGCTGAAATGGTTGCCCGCGCGGCCGACGCCGAAGGCGATTTTCTCCGGCGCGAGCGGATGCCCGGTCGTGCCCCAGATTTCGCCGCTCGGATGCATGCTCGCGAGCGGATCGACGGCGACGGCGAGAACGCCCGGGATTTCGACCGCGCGCGATTTGCCCTCGATCGTGTAATGAATCGAGGTCTTCTTGACGCCGAGATGCGTTCCGACCAAAGGCGCGAAAGCCGCCATCGGTCCGCCTTCGTCGCCGCCGAAAATTGCGCCCAGAGCGGCGGTCTGTTCGTCGGTTGCGCGCTCGTCGATATAGACGGCGAGCGTCCAGTCGCCCTCCGCCATCGGTCCCGGCGCATGCGCCGCAAGCGCCACATTCAGCCCATCCAGCGCCACGTCGCCATAATGGCCTTTGTCGATGTGGAACGCCAAAATGTTGTCGCACCACCCTTGCGTCGGCGTCGCCATCATGGCCTTGGTCGAGACCAGGCAAGGACAGACGATGTCGCAATTGCAGTTCTCGAGATAGTCGCCGACAAAGCGCCACTTCGTTCGCGTCGCCATTTTTTTGCTTTCTCCGCGGCCGTAATCTGCGGACCTAGAATGGCTCCTTGAAGGGCCGAAGGTCCATTTCGTGAGTCCAGGCGCTGCGCTTCTGGCAGTGCAGCGCCCAATAGGCGTCGGCGATGTCGTCGACCGCAAGGACGCCGTCCGCGCCTTTCGAGCGCGCATAGTCGGCGAAATTCGTCGCCGCATATTCTCCCGCGATCACGCCGTCGACGACGATATGCGCGACATGAACGCCCTTTGAGCCAAACTCGCGCGCAAGCCCTTGAGCTACGGCGCGCAAGGCGGCTTTGGCGGCGGCGAAAGCCAGGAAGGGCGGACGCGCCCGCAAGGACGCCGTCGCGCCGGTGAACAGGATCGTGCCCTGCCCGCGCTGGGAGAAGCGCCGGGCCGCCTCACGCCCGACGACGAAGCCGCCGAGGGCGTTTTGGCGCCAAAGGCGCTCGAAGAGTTCGGGCGTCGTGTCCTGAGCAGTAGCCGCGATATTATTCCCAACATTGTAGGCGACCAGCGCGAGGTCGCCGTCGCGGTCTGCGTCGTCGAAGAGGGCGGCGACGTCGGCTTCGCTCGTGGCGTCTGCGACTTTGATCGCGACCGCGCCGCCCGTGGCGGCGATCTGCTCGGCGACGATTCGCAACCGCTCCGGCGTGCGGCCCGCGACCATGACGCGGAGCCCTTCGCGCGCGAAACGCCGCGCCAGCGCGGCGCCAAGACCTGACTCGGCGCCAACGCCAATCACGAGCGCCACTCCCCTATTCGCCATCGCCGGTTCTGTCATGGCGCGTCAATTCTCTTCGGCCGCGCTCGCCTCATGCGCGCCCAAAGAGAAGAATGAAGTTGTTCGCGGGCATGTCCATGATTTTTTTGAGCGCGATATTGTGTGCGTTGGCGGCGCGTTCGAGATCACGCACGTCCTTAAGGCCCCATTCGGCGATCTTGGGCGCGAGGATCTCCTGATCGAAGGCGGCGTTTGACTCGGTCGTATAACTGCCGTCAACCTTGAAGGGCCCGTAGATCGCGACAAAGCCATCCTTCGTCAACACGCGATCGGCGACTTGAGCGATGCCGTCACAGATCGAGACCGGCGCGACCTGGAAGAGGTTCACGACGAAAATGCCGTCGTAGAGCCGATCGCTCGCGCTGGGCCAGGTCTGGGGTTCAGTCAGATCGATTTTGATGGGATCGAAGATATTCTTGCTGCCCGCTTCGTCGCGCTTCTTCTTGATCGAATCGAACACTTCGACGTCATAGTCAGAAGGCTGAAACGACAGATTCGGGAAATGCGGCGCGAAATAGTTGATGTGGTTGCCGGCGCCGCTCGCAAGTTCCAGCACATTGCCGCTGTTCGGAAAGATCGCTCTGAACATGCTGAGAATCGGATCACGATTTCGATTCCCCGCCCAAGCGACATAGGGGCTGAGCGGATGCGGATCGATCGGCGGACGGTCTGCAGGCACATTGATGGACATGGCGGTCCTCCTCGGCTTTCCTCGACGCTTGCGCCGCTTCGCCCGTCTGCGCGGAAGCGTCGAACGCTTCGCGGCCTTCATTTTTGGATCTTGTTCCGGCCCAAGCCGCCGGAAGCTTTATCGATTGTCTGCGACGCGGTAAAATTCGAAAATCTTATGAACTCATTCGGGGAACTAAAACCCTAGACGTGCTGCGTCGACGCGTTCGAAACAGCAGACTCAATTCTCAAGAGGCGCCGACAGGATGGTCAACCTCAAGTCTTTCGACCTCAATCTGTTGCTGGCGCTGAAGGCGCTTCTCGAAGAGAAGAACGTGTCGCGCGCCGCAGAAAAGCTATGTCTGAGCCAGCCCGCCATGAGCCATATTTTGCGCCGGCTGCGTGACCAGCTCGACGATCCCATACTGGTGAAATCCGCATCGGGTTTGGTCCCTACGGCGCGCGCGCTTGCGCTGCTGGAGCCGACGGCGGCCGTGCTTCGGGAGATCGAAAGGATCGTCGAACCGCCGCCAGAATTTGATCCGGCGACCAGCCGCCGACGCTTCGTGATCTCCACAAGCGACTACGTCGGGTTCGCCCTGTTGCCGACGCTTGCCGAGTCGATGATCCGCATCGCCCCGCATATCGAGGTGCATATTCGGCAGCCGATAACAGGGCCGCCCCACATCGTGCTCGAGAAAGACAATATCGATCTGGCGATCGGCTTCGACGCAATCTTCGGCGGCACGCCACATGTCTGCTCGCAGGCATTGATGGGCGAGAGCATCGTTTGCCTCACAAGAAAATCGAACGCGCAAGTCCCGGGCGATGAAATCAGTCTGGCGCAATTTCTGGAAGGCAAGCATGTGCTGATCAGCTGGCGGGAAGCCGGGACGGGCCTGATCGACGACAGTCTCGCGAAGCTGGGACTACGTAGAAACGTATTTCTTGTTCTGCCGAACTTTTTGACGACGCCCTGGATTCTCGAGAAGACCGACCTCATGCTCTGTCTGCCACAAAGGATGGCCGAGCAGTTCGTACAGCTGGCTCCGCTCAAAATCCTGCCGATCCCGATCGACCTGCCGCGCTATGAGTTGATGATGCTTTGGCATCCGCGCCACGAAAAAGATCACGCGCATATGTGGCTGCGGGAACGCGTGCGGATGGCCTGCCCCCGCGATAGCGGCAACGATGCGAACGCCGGCGCTGGCGCCAAGGCGCACATTCACTAAGACGAATTTTGCGAAGCGTAATTCAGCGTGCCGCGCTGCAATGAAGGCTTATCGGAATCCCAGTGACGACGCACGGCTCAGCATTCTTAAATTTCGAAACAAACGGTCCTCGTCCGCCGTGCGCGCTTGAGCAAATCGCCTTGGCTTATCGAGCCCCTAGCATCGCTGCGGGAGAGCGACCGGAAAAGTGAGCCGCAAGGCAGTTCCCATGGGACTCGGCGTGATCTCCAAAGCTCCACCAAGGTGCGCGGCAATATCATGCATGAGCGTGAGGCCCTTTCCTGAAATTTCGGTCGACTGGGACGATGCTCCTATCGGAAAGGGCGCCCCGTTGTTTTCAACGACAAGCTCGACCTCGCCCCGGAAACACCGGACGCGCGTTTCGATCCTGCCCTTCTCGAGACCGACGAAGGCGTATTTGAGAGCATTTACCGTCGCTTCGACGACCACAAGCCCGACGCTTTTGGCGCGCGCGCGGTCAATTTCGAAATTCCCGTCTATGGTCACGATGCTCTCATAACGGCTGTCAAAGGCCGAATGCAGAGTTTCAGCGAGAAGCCTAACGAAAGAGCCGAGGCTGCAAATCTCGTGCTCATTCGTATCGAGCGCGCCGTGGAGCGCGGCGGTCGCGCAGATGCGCGAAACGCAAATGTCGCAGTGTACCGGATGGCCACACTGTCTCCGCTGCGCGGCAAAGAGAGCCGATAAGACCTGCAATTCGTTTCTGATCCGATGGCAAACCTCTTCGTAGCGCTGCTGCGACGCGGCCAGCTGCGCTCTCAGCGAGGCTATTTCCCGCCTCAATTCCGGCGGTCCGTCTGATGCAACGTTCAAAAGGATTATGCCTCAATCCTGTAAGTTGTTTTGATATCAAGCAAATTCATCTTGGCTCTTTTGTGTTCAGATATTTTTCGAAGCAAACTCAGTCGTGTAGGTCGCATTGTGGAGAGGGTCAGAGGCGACGCGCACGCGCTGGCTACGATTCCCTGTTCGGCGAAAAGAACACGGCCATTGGGAGTTGGTCCTTGTTCTTTTCGTCTTCCCGGACCTCACCGGTCAGCGACTCAACCAAAGCCGCACTAAGTCCTGAAGCGGACAGTGACTCAGTCAGCACGACATCCGCTCAGGGTCGCGACCCCCTTCGTCCATGGCTCCTTCGCGCCTAGATCGGGCGCGAAGCGAACGTCTTCGCGGCATTGCGATACGCAACTGCGGCGGCGGCGGCCTTCAACATCAACAGCGTCGCAAAGGCGCCGAAATTGATGAAAAAGATTCTTGAGACGACCGGCGCGGTGAAATGATCGACGCCGGGTCCTGTCGCCGCCGTGACCGCCAAAATCAGGCTCTCATAGACGACGAAGGCCGAAAGGAAAGCGGCGAGACCGCCGGCGAAACCAGGAAAACGGCGCGCAAGCAGTCCGGCGCTCTCACAAGACAGCAAAGCGATGACGCCAAGTGCGCCGCCCCAAAACAGCGTCATCGCGTCCGTCGGATAATGCAGGAAAAGAAATCCCACGGTCTGATTGGCGAACCAGACCGCGCCCGTCAGCAGCAGGGCTTCGCGACGCGCAGTGGTGAGCGCCGCGACGGCGGCGAAGCCCGCGAGCGGCAAGGCGCACGCCCAACCGAAGCTGAAAACAATGCTGGCGGCGATGAAGGTCGCGGCCCAGAAGATGCGGCGGTTTGTCGTCGTAAGAGTGGAAAGCATCAGCGACATGAGGTTTCTCCTTTCAAGTGAACACTAAGGAAGTCGAATTCATTAGCGCGGCGCGTCAGTCGCCTCGCGACCGGCCTGCTGAACGATCGATCGGATCGGGTTCGTGCAGGCCGAACCAGCGCGCGCGCAATTTGTCCCACAGCGCGAGGCGCGACCAATCCGGTTCTTTGAGGACTTTGTCCGTCTCGGCGTCGAGAAAGGGATTGGGCAGCAGCACGGTGATCTGCTGTTCGCCGGCGCCGTTGAACAGCTGCAGTCCCCACGACATCGGCACGCAGCTTGTGTTTCGCCGGCGATAGAGTTCGGCGCGCGACGTGCGTCTGAGCTGTGCAAGTTCGGGCGACGTCGGCCGCGCGCGCGATCCCTTGTTCTCGCCGATGCAGACGTGAAAATGCGTGACGCCGAAGGCGACGGTGAGATAGCCGTCGAGCAGCCTGATGCGCGTCGGCGCGCGATCGGCGTGGATCTCCCACGCCGCGCCTTGAATGATCGGCCCGAAGACGATCTCGCGCCAGTGATGTTCGAACAGGTCGCGAAACAGTTCTTCAAGACTCGCCGTATCTAGCGGCAGCGAGAAGACGTCGAGCGCCGCGCCGTCGGGCTCGACGACGCGCCTTGGCATTATGTCTGTAGTGGCTTCCATATCGATCTCCCTGCCGTTCATTCGTCACCAGGCGTATTTCACGCCGCCATAGAAGGCGCGCGCCGTCGTCGAATAATTGTAGACTTCCTCGTAGAGCGCATTGCCGACATTCTCGATGCGCCCATGCAGCGTCAGCGAGTCTGTCAGCTTGTAATTCGCGAAGAGATCGAGGCGCACATAGGGCGCGAGCATCACGCGCTTATTGAAGATGAAATCCAAATCATGCGCGGCGCCGACGATATTGGCGCGCGCCTCGAGTTCGAGACCCGGCGCGCCGGTATAGATGACCGACCACATGCCCTTGTGGCGCGGACGGCGCAAAAGCGTGCGTCCAGCGTAGATGCTGCCCTCGTCATCATCGAGATTTCGCGCGGCGAGAAAGGTGTAGCTTCCGCGCAACAGCAGAGCGCCGGGCACGAGAGCAGCTTCGCCCGAAAATTCGACGCCGCGCGTATCCGCGCGCCCGACGTTGAAATAGCAGCCGAAGATCTGGGTCGACGCGCAACTCTCTGCCTTTCCGAATTGAACAAGATTTTCGTAGCGATTGGCAAAGACCGAGACGGAGGCCGTCGCGACGCCGCCAAAAAAACTCTGATCGACGCCCGCGTCGAAGCCGAGCACGCGTTCGGGCGCGAGCGACGGATCGCCGTACTGGCTGAACCGCTGATAGAGCGAAGCGGTTTTTGCGCCGGTCGCCGCGGAGCCGCGCAGCCGCATGCCGATCTCATCGATGCGGAAATTCGCCATCGTCCGCCAGGTGAGAAACGTTTGGTTCTTGCTCACCGCATCGGCGCGGCCCCCATAGGAAATATCGAGGCGATCGAAGAGCGTGAATTGATGCTGCGCATAGCCGGACCATGTCGTCTGGACGGCGCGCGTCGGCGCGTAATCATCGACGATCCAGGCTTCGCGCGAATTCTGCGCCGTCTCGGTTTCGACGCGCGCGCCAAGCGTCGCGAGACCGAGCGACCCCAGCGCGATGTCGCTTTGATATTCGACGCCCCTGCGCCCGCCGAGATAGCCGAAGCGGCAGTTCTGCGATGTGAAAGTCAGCATGTCGAAACAGGCTTGTGTCATCCAGGCGTCGCGATTGCCGCGATTTGCGTAGAGCGTCAGCCGGTTGCGCAGAATCTTGTCGAACATATCGGCGCCGAGCCGCACATAGCCCTGCATGAAGGTCGCATGCTGATGATTGAAAGGATCGAAGACGCTGAAAGGACTGAAGGCGTAGGGATTGTCGTAACGAATAGCGCTGTCGTAGCCCGCAAGGCCCGCCTCGATCCGCGCATCTTCGGTGAGTTCATAGCCGATGCGCCCGGTGACGCCGACATTGTTCGTCGGATCATTGGCGGGCAGCGGCGGCAGCGGCGTCGTCTGATCGCCGATGAAGATCGGACGTTGCTGACGATAGCCGTAGCGCGGGAAGCCATCGGCGTGCAGGCCGGAGATCGACAGCGCGTAGGACCCCCGACCGTCGGCGCCGGAGATCGACGCGCGCGACGACGACGTTCCATAGGAGCCGCCCTCCGACATGAGCCAGCCTTGCGGCGCGCCCTTGCCGCGACGCGTAATGATATTGATCACGCCGCCCATCGCGTCCGAGCCATAGAGCGCCGATTGCGGACCACGCAGCACTTCGATTCGCTCGATGTCGGTTGGAATGAGCTGGCCGAAATCGACCGAACCGTCCGTGCTCGTCGGATCGCCAATGCGAATGCCGTCGATCAGCACCAATGTCTGACCGGGCGTCGAGCCGCGCAAAGCGACAGAGGTCTGTGTTCCAGGCCCGCCATTCGAGTAGACGTCAAGTCCCGGCACGCCGCGCAAAACGTCATTGAAGCCGAGCGATCCGCGCTTCTGGATATCACGCGCATGAATGACGCTGACCGAGGCGCCAGTGCTCGATGCCGGCTGCTCGACGCGCGTCGGCGTGACGACGGTTTGATCTTCAACGTCGGCGGCGGGCGAGCCTGGCTGCGCCGGACTTAACGGGCCGACCTCGATGACAGGCAGGGATTGCTGGGCGGAAGCGACGGAGGCGGAGAGGGATAAAGACAACAGAAATGCGCCGCGCAAGGCGGGGCTCTGAATGTGGATATGCATGCGCGTAGACTCGCAGCGAGACGTGGGCCGTCACTGCGAAGGTCTTTGCCCACACGCCGACAAGGCGAGAGGCATCGGCCGCATCGGTGCACCCCGCCCGACGCTTTCGCGCGTGACCACGAAGCGACGGCAGGTCTCCTGGCTCGCGGGTTGTCGCCTCGGACCGCCTTCCCAGAGCCTTATGGCTCCAGTGGCTTAGTGGTCGTCGGCTCGCCGCTTACAGTTGCGGGGGCAGCCGCGGAATTGCGCACGAAGCTGCGCGCTCACCGCATTCCCTTTTTGATCCCGTTAGGAACCGTCTGCCGCGAAATAGAGTGCCGATCGCACGTCAAGTCAAGAGCTTTGCCGTAGCCGATCGCTTTACGCCGCCGCGAGCGCGTGCAACACCCGCGCCCAGGAGCGCGTTCCCTTGTGAAACGACGCGTAGGAATATTTCTCGTTCGGCGAATGAATGCGGTCATCGTCATGCGCGAAGCCGATCATCAGCGAATCCATATTGAGGTCGCGCTTGAAGGCGCCGACGATCGGGATCGAGCCGCCGCAGCCGGCGAGCACCGCTTCCTTCTCCCATTCTTCCGCAAGCGCGCGGCGCGCGCGATTGAGCGCCTCCGAGCCGAAGGGAAGTTGCAAAGCGTTCGACGCGCCATGTGAAATGAATTCGGCCTTGGCGTCGGTTGGCAGACGCTCGCGCACAAAACTACGGAAGCTTTCCAGGATTGCTTTGGCGTCCTGCTTGCCGACGAGGCGGAAGGAAAATTTCGCCGACGCCTGCGCCGGCAGCACCGTCTTCGATCCTGCGCCTGTGTAGCCGCCGATGATTCCATTCACGTCGCAGGTCGGGCGCGCCCAGATCTGCTCGATGATGCCGCGGCCGGTTTCGCCGCCAACGCGCGAGAGGCCGATCTCCGAGAGCCATTTGGCCTCATCGAAGTCGATGGCGCGCCATTGCTCGGCGATGTCTTCGGGAATCTCCGGCACGCTGGCGTAGAAGCCCGGCAGCGTCACCTTGCCCTCGATGTCATGCAGATCGGCGATGATTTTCGCCAGCACATGAATCGGATTCAGCACCGGCCCGCCGAACATGCCGGAATGCAGATCATGGCTCGGCCCTTTGATGATCACCTCTTCGAGCGCGAGCCCGCGCAGCATCACCGTGATCGCCGGCGTCGACGCGTTCCACATGCTGGTGTCGCAAACGAGCGCGAGATCGGGCGCCGAGAGTTCGTCCTTATGCGCGGCGAGAAAGCCTGGAAGCGAGGGCGACCCCGTCTCCTCTTCGCCCTCGAACAGAAAAGTGACGTTGCAGGGCAGACCGCCATTCGCCTCGAAAGCGCGGCACGCCTCAACGAACGTCATCAACTGGCCTTTGTCGTCGGAGGCGCCGCGAGCGACGATGTCCTTGCCGTCCTTGCCCTCGGTCAGCCGCGGCGCGAAGGGCTCGGTTTCCCACAGTTCCAAGGGATCCGGCGGCTGCACGTCATAATGGCCGTAGAACAGCACATGCGGCGCATCCTTGCGCTTCGCCTTGGCGTGGCCGACGACGATCGGATGGCCGGGGGTCTCGCGCACTTGCGCTTCGTAACCAAGGCCGTTGAGCTGATCCTTGAGCCAGTTCGCCGCGCGCAGGCATTGCGCGCTATAGGCCGGATCGGTCGAAACGGAGGGAATGCGCAGAAGATCGAACAGGCGTTCTCTCGAAGCGTCGAGATTAGCGTCTATCGTATTGAGGACGGCTTCGATCGCGGCCATGAATCGGCTCCTCGGTGAGAAGCCGAAACTAATGCGGATGCATGGCGAGGGGAAGGCGCGGCGCGTGTTTCACCTCCCCCTTGAGGGGGGAGGTCGCGCTGCGCAGCAGCGCGGGTGGGGGTGACATTAAGAGACGAGAGATAGAAAGACGATCACCCCACCCCGGCGCTTCGCGCCGACCCTCCCCATCAAGGGGAGGGTGTTTACGCAAGCTACTCTGGTTGCTCACGCGCTCGGCGCGAGCATATTCTCCGGCCGCACGATTTCGTCGAATTCGACTTCCGTCACCTTGCCGGACGCGAGCGCTTCTTCCTTCAGGCTCGTGCCGTTTTTGTGCGCCGCGCGGGCGATCTTCGAGGCCGCGTCATAGCCGATCTTCGGCGCGAGCGCGGTGACGAGCATCAGCGAGCGATCGAGGAAGCGCTTAATGTTGGCCTCATCCGCTTCAATGCCGTCGACGCAGCGTGCGACGAAACTGTTGATGCCGTCGGCCAGCAGGATCGTCGATTCGAGCAGCGCGAAGCCGACGACCGGCTTCAGCACATTGAGTTCGAGATGGCCCTGCGAGGCGGCGAAGGTGATCGTCGAATTGTTTCCGAAAACGCGCGTGCACACCATGGTCAGCGATTCGACCTGGGTCGGATTGACCTTGCCCGGCATGATCGACGAGCCGGGCTCGTTCTCGGGAAGCCTCAGTTCCCCGAGGCCGGCGCGCGGCCCAGAGCCGAGCAGGCGAATGTCGCTCGCGATCTTGTAGAGGCCCGACGCCAGCGCATTGAGCGCGCCATGCGCGAAGACGATCGCATCGTGCGTGGCGAGCGCTTCGAATTTGTTGGGCGCCGAAACAAAAGGCAGTCCGGTCTGCTCGGCGATGTCGGCGGCGACCTCTTCGCCAAAGCCCTTGAAGGTGTTGACGCCCGTGCCAACCGCCGTCCCGCCCTGGGCGAGCTGCAGAAGATCGGCGAGGGTCGTTCTGATGCGCCTTTCCGCGTATTCGGCCTGCGCCGCATAGCCGGAAAACTCCTGGCCGAGCGTCACCGGCGTCGCATCCTGCAGATGGGTGCGGCCGATCTTGATGATATTGGCGAATTTCACCGCCTTGGCGTTGAGCGAAATATGCAGCCGCTCGACGGCGGGAATCAGCCGACCGGAGATCGTCGTGGCGCCGGCGATGTGAATGGCGGTCGGGAAACTGTCGTTCGACGACTGCCCGAGATTGACATGATCGTTCGGATGCACCGGCGATTTCGAGCCGCGCGGCGCGCCGAGCATTTCATTGGCGCGGTTGGCGATCACCTCATTGACGTTCATGTTCGTCTGAGTGCCGGAGCCGGTCTGCCAGACGACGAGCGGAAAATGCTCGTCGAGCTTGCCGTCGATCACCTCGCGCGCGGCGACGACAATCGCGTCGGCGATTTTTGGCTCGAGCAGGCCCTTCCTGGCGTTGACCTTGGCGGCCGCAAGCTTGATGCGCGCCAGCGCATGCACGATCTCGATCGGCATGAGATCGCCGCCGATCGGAAAATTCTCCCGCGAGCGTTCCGTCTGCGCGCCCCAATACGCCCAGGACGGGACGGCGATATCGCCGAAGGAGTCGCGTTCAATTCTCTGATCGTCGGTCATCGGATGGCTCGCATGAAAGGGCGCGTTTCGCGCGCTTCCCTATGCGGCATTTCCGAGTAGCGTTCAATCGCGCGTGGCGGCGGAGAGCTGCTCGGCCGAGGACCATTCGCGCGGCTCGGCGGTCGGAGGCGCCGCCATCAGCTCGGAGAGCCGATTGCGGGCGCGGTTCACCCGGCTCTTCATCGTGCCCGGCGCGCAGCCGCAGATTTGAGCAGCTTCCTCATATGACATGCCGGACGCGCCGACCAGGATCAGCGCTTCGCGCTGATCCAGCGGCAATTTTTGCATCGCGTCGCGGAAGTCGAGAAAATCCATATGCGCGTGCTGCGATTCCGGCGCGACCAATCTTCCGGCGATCAGACCGTCGGGATCGGGCGCCTCGCGGCGGCGCTTGCGAAATTCGCTGTAATAGATGTTGCGCAGAATCGTGAACAGCCAGGCGGTGAGATTGGTGCCTTCCGAAAACGTCGCGAGGCTGCCCCAAGCCTTGACCAATGTTTCCTGAACCAGGTCGTCGGCGCGATCGGAGTTTCCGCAAATCGACACCGCGAAGGCGCGCAAGCTCGGGATGGCTGAGATCAGATCAGCCTTCAGTCCCTGTCCTGCTAAATGCGCTTCTTCGCTTGCCTTCACTCACTCTTCCTCGGCGCGCTTGACGTCGCCGGGGAGGATAGCACATTCGTTTCGAGTTGGTTCAAAAGTTTCAGAAACCGATCGGGAACCGGTTGAGCCGCGACATCGTCGTAGAGATTGCGAAGCTCCTTTCCGATCGAGTCCTGGAATTCCACCGGCCGCTGTCGCAGGACCGGTTGTGCGCCGCAGCGCGCCTCCCCTACTCCTCGGCGACGATCGCCGAATTCGTCACGTGTCATCACCCACCCTGCAAACGTCTCCACCCTTCGAGGGCCCGGTTTGGAAGAATACCGCCCGTCGCTTGCGAAAGCATCGTCGTCTGCTTTCGCGCGCGCAACTATATTCTCCGGATTCTTATTCCCCATGGAGCCCTCTATTTTAATATGCATGATTTCTGGAGCCGCCGCGTTATACTGCGCCGCAAGGACGATAGGCAAAACGCACCGCTGAAGGATTGGTTCCCTAAAATGCCGAGCAGTTTTGACGTATTGTCCAAGTTTTGAATCTGCTTAGCTCGCACTCCTCTCCTCTGCGAGGCTAGATGCTGCTGGAGTTGTAAGACATGTCGGCGTCAAAGGAAATTTCAGCGCATATTCCCTATTTGAGACGGTTTGCGCGCGCCTTGGTCGGCGATCGCGAGGGTGGCGACGCCTATGTGTTGGCCACTCTCGAAACCGTTGTCGCGGAGCCAGGACGCATCACAGATTCCGATGACCTGCGCATCGCCGTATATCGTCTGTTCCTTGACGTCTGGGCGGCGTCGCCGATTAACGACCACACCGACCGCTCCGGCGCGCTGGCGGAAAGCGGCCGTCGCAATCTCGACGCCATTTCGCTGAAGCCGCGAATCGCCTTCTTGCTGCAGGCGCTCGAAGGCTTCGATCTCGACCAGATTGGCCAGACTCTAAAGGTTTCGGAGATCGAGGCTGGCGCCCTGATCGAGGCGGCGAACGGCGAGATCGCCGACCAGATCGCGACCGACGTGCTGATTATCGAGGACGAGCCCCTGATCGCCCATGACCTGAGAAGCATCGTCGAGGAGCTGGGACATCGGGTGGTCGGCATGCCGCGCACGCACGCCGAGGCGCTGGCGGCCATCCAAGAAGGCAACCCGGGACTGATTCTCGCCGATATCCAGCTCGCGGACGGCAGTTCCGGGCTCGACGCCGTAAACGAGATCCTCGTCTCTCTGTCCATCCCGGTGATTTTCGTCACCGCCTACCCTGAGCGGTTCTTGACCGGCGAGCCGCCCGAACCGGCCTTTCTGATCGCCAAACCCTTCAATGTCGAAAGCCTGAAGGCCGTCATCAGTCAGGCGCTGTTTTTCGAACGCCGCGCCGGACGCCGCGAACAAAGCGCGCCTCAGATCGGCATGTGAATCTCTGATCTTATTGCAAACATTAATTTTTTGCCCCGCGCCTGCCCGTCGGAAGGATCGTTCGGGACTGCAAAGATAAATCGCCGCCTCCCAGAAACATTGGCCGACCCGGCGAGTTATAGCCGAAGGTGCTGGGAAACTACGAGAGGCGGCCCATGGAGGAGAATAAAAAATCCAGTCGCGGTTTTGCGTCAATGGATCCCGAAAAGCAGCGGGCCATCGCACGCAAGGGCGGCCAGAGCGTTCCTGACGAGAAGCGAAGTTTCTCGCAGAACCCTGATCTTGCGGCCCGCGCAGGGCGCAAGGGCGGTCAAAGCGTGAATCCGGCCAAGCGGAGCTTCTCGCGCGATCATGCGCTCGCTTCGGAAGCCGGCCGCAAAGGCGGACACGCCTCGCATGGAGGCGGCGCCCAAAAACGCAGCGCGCCGCTCTAAGGAGCGGCGCAACTATGCCGCAAATGGCTTCGAGCGCTGCGCGATCAGCGAATACAGCGCGTCGTCGTCGCGCGTTCCGCGTATCGTCGCTACGAGGCCTTGCTCCCTCAACATGCGGGCCGCGCAGGCAAGCGCCTTGAGATGGTCAGCGCCCGAACTCTCGGGCGTGAGTATCATGAACACGAGATCGACCGGCGCGCCGTCGAGAGAGCCGAAGTCGACCGGACGGTCGAGCCGGCCGAAGACCCCGTAAATCCCCTTCAATTTCGCAAGCTTCCCGTGTGGAATGGCGATGCCTTCGCCGATTCCCGTTGAGCCCAGCCGCTCGCGGTGAAGAAGCGCATCAAAGATTTCGCGCGCCGGAAGCCCGCAAATTTTCGCAGCCTTCTCGCTGAGTTCCTGGAGAAGGTGCTTCTTCGTCGTCGCCTTCAGCGAGGCGCAAACCGAATCGGGCGAAACCAAGTCCGTTGGCCGCATGCGACGATCATCCTGCTTCTCATGGGAGGTCTAGGGCCGCCGAAGGCTCCGACCATCCTTGAAATTTCAACGTCTCGCTATTTTCGCCAAAACCCGAAGGGACGTGGGAAAATGGCAAGATACGTGCCGAGGAGGCCGTTATTATGGCGTCCCACGACGTTTTTGCCGTCAGCGCGCATCGCCTTCCGACTCGGGCGTGTCGATCCAGCCGATATTCTCATCGCCGCGCCGATAGACGACATTCACGCGGCCGGTGTTGGCGTGCCGGAACACCACGACCGGCGCGCCAGTGAGGTCGAGGTCGAGCACCGCCGCCGAAACCGACAGCCGGCGCAACTGCGTGGTGGATTCGGCGATGATCGCGGGGCTGAACTCCGCCGACGCCTCATTTTCCTGATCGGGCGCCTCAAGCACGTGATAGGCGACGACTTCGGCCTGCGCGCCGTCGCCCGCGCCGTGGCCGTGCTCGTGATGGCTCTTGAGCCTGCTCTTGTAGCGGCGCAGGCGCTTTTCGATGCGTTCCGCCGCCTGATCGAACGAGGCGTAGGGCTCCTGCGCCCGGCCGTCGGCCTGCAACACGATTCCTGAGGCGAGATGCAGGCTGCAGTCGGCGCGAAAGCCCGAGCCCTCCGGCGAGATGGTGACGTGGCCGCTGACTCGGCCGTCGAAATATTTCGCCGCCGCCGTCTCCAGCCTCTGCGTCACATGAGCCCGAAGCGCTTCGCCGATGTTGATGTTCTTGCCGGAAACCCTAAGAGACATTTTGCAATCCGAACTTTCGTTGCGAGCGAAGTTTCGGCCGCGGATAGGGCCAGCCGCGCGTCTGCCGCGCCGCCGTCAGACCAACCGCCCAATGCGCCCCATCCGCCCCGGAAATTCGCCTGAGGGGTCGGCGAATCGCCCGCCATCTAGCCAGACAGCGGAAATTCCGCGCAGCGTTAGAAGCCTCGGCGAGCGAAGTCAATGGAGTCTTCCTTCCCGGCGGAGCTTCAAGCCGAGGACGACAGAGGACAATTAATGGGTTGTCATGCGCGCCTGTGCAAGCTTGGCGCGGCGGCGATCGACCGAGGATGGAATGCGCAAACTGTCGCGGTATTTCGCGACCGTGCGCCGGGCGATTTCGATGTCGCTCGCCTTCAGCCTTTCGACGATTGCGTCGTCCGACAGGATGCCGTCGGGCGTTTCCCGATCAATCATCTGCTTGATGCGAAAACGCACCGCCTCGGCCGAATGCGCGGCGGCGCCGCTCGTCGTGGCGATCGACGCGGAGAAGAAATATTTGAGCTCGAAGACGCCGCGCGGCGTCATCATGTATTTGTTCGACGTCACTCGCGAGACCGTCGACTCATGCATGCCGATCGCATCGGCGACCGTGCGCAGATTCAGCGGACGCAGATGTTCGACGCCATGCGTGAGAAAGGCGTCCTGCAATCGCACGATTTCAGAAGCGACGCGTAGAATGGTGCGGGCCCTCTGCTCGAGACTCTTGGTCAGCCAGTTGGCGTTCTGCAGGCAGCTCGAAATGAAGCTTTTGTCGGCGGGGCCGGTGGCGACGGCGCTGACTTGCGCCGCATAACTGTGATTGACCAATACGCGCGGCAGCGCGTCGGCGTTGAGCTCCACATGCCAGGCGCCGTCCGCGGCGGCGCGCACAATGACGTCGGCGACGAGCGGCTGAATCGGGGCGCCGCCGAACGCTCGGCCTGGCTTGGGCTCCAACCGGCGCAGCTCCGCCGCCATGTCGGCGATGTCTTCGTCGTCGACGCCGCACAGCTTGGCGAGCTGCGCAAAATCGCGGCGCGCGACGAGCGGGAGATTGGCGACGAACGCTTGCATCGCCGGATCATAGCGGTCGCGCTCCTTGAGCTGGATCGCAAGACACTCCGCGAGATCGCGCGCGCCGACGCCTGAGGGGTCGAAGGTCTGGATCGTCGCCAGAATGTGCTCGGCCTCGGCCATGTTCGCCTCGAGACGAGCGGCGATCTCGTCCAGGCTCTCTCGCAGATAACCGCTCTCATCGATCGCATCGATGATCGATTGGCCGATGATTCTGTGACGCGGATCGGGGCAGGCGAGCGCCAGCTGTTCGGCGAGATGCTCGTGGAGGCTCTGCCGATCGGCGACATAAGCTTCGAGATTGGGCGCTTCCCCGTCAGCCGGCCCACCGCCAGCGGCCCCGGTCCAGGAGGTCGCCGACAGACCGGCGCCGTCAGGGGCCTCATCCCGCGCCCGCTCCCCGATCGACGGACCCTCGGGCTCAAAAGAGTTGCTCATGTCGGCGCCGAGATCGGCGGAGAGCGTCGCGGAGTCGACGGCGAGATCCTGCTGCGCCCAGTCGCCCTCCTGCGGCCCTTCAAAGGGCTCCGCCGCGCTCGGCTCCCCACCCTGGGAAGGATCGGCCGCATCGACGCCGCCATCGCCTTCATGCGCTTCGAGCAGCGGATTGCGCTCGAGCTCATCATGCAAAAAGGCGGCAAGCTCCAAATTGGAAAACTGCAGCAGCTTGATCGCCTGGAGCAGCTGCGGCGTCATCACCAGGGCTTGGCCCTGACGCATCATCAACTTGGTGGAAATCGCCATATTCGCTCGGCCCACTCGAAACGCATCGGCCGCCGCTTTGCGGCCCGGTTCTTGCTTATATCACTTCGATAAAGCGCGCACAGGGCCAAAAAAGCAGCGCGCGGCGGGGCAAACCGCCTAAGCCTTAATCACCAATCAGTCGAACGCGAAGACTTGCCCGAAACGTCCACAGGGCGAGACGACCCTTGTCGGGGGACCGCCAGTTGGGACGCTACGCCCCACGCTTGGCGCTGCTCTAGGCGCGAGCGTCCCGCCGCGAAATACATCCGGGCGACGGCTACATACGGAAATCTTCGCCAAGATAAATGCGCCGAACGTCCGGATTGGCGACGATTTCGTCAGGCGTTCCTTCGGTCAGCACATGGCCGTTGTAGATGATGTAGGCGCGGTCGGTGAGCCCCAGCGTCTCGCGAACGCTGTGGTCGGTGATGAGCACGCCAATGCCGCGCGCTTTCAAATGCCGCACGAGGTCCTGAATGCCGCCGACCGCAATCGGATCAATGCCGGCGAAAGGTTCGTCGAGCAGCATGAAGGAGGGATGCCCCGCGAGTGCGCGGGCGATCTCGCAGCGACGCCGTTCGCCGCCCGAGAGCGCGACGGCGGGCGTGTGGCGCATGCGGGTGAGGCGGAACTCTTCGAGAAGCGCCTCCAGCTCCTCCTCGCGCTTTTTGACGTCGGGCTGAGTGATCTCCAGCACGGCGCGGATGTTGTCCTCGACCGAGAGGCCCCGGAACACCGACGCCTCCTGCGGCAGATAACCGATTCCGAGCCGCGCGCGGCGATACATCGGCAGCGGCGTCACATCATAGCCGTCGAGCGAAATCATGCCCTTGTCGGGCTTCACCAGCCCTGTGATCATATAGAAAACAGTGGTTTTGCCGGCGCCGTTGGGGCCCAGCAGCCCGACCGCCTCGCCCCGCGCCACATGCAGGCTCACATCTTCGACGACGCGGCGCGCTTTGTAAGACTTCGCCAGATTATGGATCGAAAGCAGGCCCTGGCCGTCGAATCCAGCGGGTTCCCGATAGGCGGAGCCGGGCGCGAAGGCCGGCGGCGGCTCAGCCTTTTCGTTCGTTGGCGCGGGTCCCCAGAAGTTTGCGTCGCGCGCCGCCTCGTCGGAATCGTCGCCTACGTTTTGGGCGCCGGCGTCACGCCATTGGCCTTCCGCGATGTCGTCGGGCTTACGTGAGCGCCTGACGCCGTAAGCGAGCCGCGCCAGCGACTGGCCGGCGGCGCGAAATCGCATGGAAAGGGCGGAAAGATAACTCAAGCGCGCCTTGTCCGTCGCTCTGGGCGTCCAGCGGTTGGAGGCGACGCTCGCCGCCCCGTCAGGGGTACGAAGCGCCGCTTTTGAAACATTAGTCCGGCGCCGCGCTGCGGCGCTAACGTTGCTATCAGGTCCAAGGGCGCTTCGCCGCAGCCTGCTTTTCGTAATCGTCGATCTTTTCGGCTTTTTGGAGGGTCAGACCGATGTCGTCGAGCCCGTTCAGCAGGCAGTGCTTGCGAAAAGGGTCGATGTCGAATGTGATCACGCCGCCGTCCGGCCCGCGAATCTCCTGCGCGGCGAGGTCGACGGTGAGGGTGGCGTTGGCGCCGCGCTTGGCGTCGTCCATCAGCCTGTCGAGTTCGGCCTCGCTCACCGCGATCGGCAAGATGCCGTTCTTGAAGCAATTGTTATAGAAAATATCGGCGAAGCTCGTCGAAATGATGCAGCGGAGCCCGAAGTCGAGCAGCGCCCAGGGCGCGTGTTCGCGCGACGAGCCGCAGCCGAAATTGTCGCCGGCGACGAGGATGCGGGCATTGCGGTAGGCCGGCTGATTCAGGACGAAATCGGGATTCTCGGAGCCGTCGTCGCGATAGCGCATCTCCGAGAAGAGGCCCTTGCCGAGGCCGGTGCGCTGAATGGTTTTGAGATACTGCTTGGGGATGATCATGTCCGTATCGACGTTCATGATCGGCAACGGCGCCGCGACGCCCGTCAGCGTGGTGAATTTGTCCATGTTTCTTTCGGTGTGGCGCGAGGAAGTCTAGCGCCCTTTACCAAATCGCCGCAGCAAGGGCAAAGCGCGGGGGGCGCGGGGTCGCCAAAATCAGAATGTTAACTATGTCGGAGCGTACTCTAGGCCTCGCTCCCCGCCTCCGCCTTGCCGCCGCGCAGAAGCAGAAAGCCGGCCAGCAACATCGCGGCGCCCCAGATGATGAAGCCCGCGTCATAGATCGGCCACTGGGCGCGATCGACTCGTTCATTCACATGATGGATGCCAAGGACGAGATGGTTGATGACGCCATCGTAGAGGTTGAATCCGCCCCAGCCGATCAGCAGCGCGCCCGCCAGGCGGCGGCCGGACCACATGTAACCGCGGCGAGAGGCGCGCCACAGAAGGAACAGTCCCACGCCGACGCAGACATAAGCGAAACTGTGCAACATCCCGTCCCAATAGGTGTTGAATTCCATGCCCTCGACAGTCCCGGCGGGGCTCCAGTTGCTGACCAGATGATGCCATTGCAAGAGTTGATGCAGAACGATGCCATCAAAAAAGATGCCAAGGCCCACGCCAAGAATGATCGCGGCGGCCGTCGGAAAGCCGCCCCCGGCGCGGGCGGGACGAATGCTGGCTGACTGCGTCATGGCGATTCCTGCTCAACCCCTAGACCTTTGCAACGCCCGGGGCCGCGACGTGTTCCGCCCTCGCATTTGCACAAAGTCTTCTGCTAAAGGTGTTGGGCGAAGCTGAAGTCCGAGCGATCTCGCCATGACGCTGCCCACGACGCTGAACGGTCTGCTTATCGAAGTCATCGGCTATCTCGCCGCGGCGGCGAGCGTGTTCGTTTATGTGTCGAACACCATGATCCCGCTGCGGATCGCGGCGATCCTCGCCAATGCGCTCTTCGCCGCCTACTTTTTCCTCAAGGGTCTCTACCCGCTCTTCGCGCTCAACGCCTTTCTGGTCCCAGTCAACATCGTGCGGCTCCGGCAGATCCGGCGGCTCGTCCAGGACATTCGCGCCGCCGCCTCCGAGGATTTCGATTTCGAATGGCTGCGTCCCTATATGCGGCCCATAAAGCTGTCCGAAGGCTTCGTCCTGCATCGCATCGGCGATCTGTCGGAGGAAGCCTATCTCTTGGTGCACGGTGAGATCCATCTGCGCGAGCCCGACGTCACGCTGAAGCCAGGAACGCTCTTTGGCGAGATGGGCATGTTCACCAATGAAAATCGCCGCACCGCCACCGCGGTCGCCGCCACCGACGTCGAGCTTCTCTGCGTGCGCTATGACGATCTCTTGCAGCTCGCGGCGCAGACGCCGCAATTTGGCTTTTACCTGATGCGGCTCATGGTTCAGCGCATGCAGCACAATGTGGAGCTTGCCCGCGCCCGCAAGGGATGAGCGTCATTGCGCAGCGAAGCGACTGGCTCCCTCAGGTGCGCGTCATGCCCGCGCCTGTCGCGGGCGCCCACGCCGAGACACTGCGCCATGTTCTCCCAATCTGCGTCGCCATAAAGACGTGGATGGCCGGCACAAGGCCGGCCATGACGGGCGGGCGTTTATGAAATGCGTCGATGGAGAAACGAATGTCGCAAAAGATCTACCCCGTCCCCGACGACTGGAAAAAGAACGCGCGCATCGACGAAGAGAGCTACCGCCGGCTCTACGAACGCTCAATCAAAGACCCCGACGGCTTCTGGGCCGAGCAGGCGCAGCGCATCGACTGGATCACGCCCTTTTCAAAAGTGAAACGCACGAGCTTCGACACGCATAATGTTTCGATACGCTGGTTCGAGGACGGCACGACTAATGTCGCGATGAATTGCATCGACCGGCATCTGCCGGAGCGCGCCAACAAGACCGCGATCATCTGGGAAGGCGACGATCCTTCCGTCTCGCGCCACATCACTTACGCCGAGCTGCATGAAGAAGTCTGCCGCTTCGCCAATGTGCTCAAAAGGCACGGCGTCAAGAAAGGCGACCGCGTCACCATCTATCTGCCGATGATTCCCGAAGCCGCTTTCGCCATGCTGGCCTGCGCGCGCATCGGGGCGATTCATTCAGTGGTCTTTGGCGGCTTCTCGCCGGATTCGCTCGCCGGACGCATCGCCGACGCGGAGTCAGACGTCATCGTCACGGCGGACGAAGGCCTGCGCGGCGGCAAGAAGATTCCGCTGAAAGCCAATGTCGACGCGGCGCTCGACAAGGTTTCCGCGAAAACGGTCATCGTCGTGACGCGCACCGGCGGCGACATCGACATGCAGCCCGGCCGCGACTTCCGCTATGAGGAAGAAGCGGCGCGCGTGCACGCCGATTGTCCCTATGCGGAGATGGACGCGGAAGATCCGCTGTTCATCCTTTACACGTCGGGCTCGACCGGCAAGCCGAAGGGCGCGTTGCATACGACCGGCGGCTATCTCGTCTACACATCGCTCACCCATGAACTCGTCTTCGACTATCGCGAGGGCGACGTCTATTGGTGCACGGCCGACGTCGGCTGGGTGACCGGACACAGCTATATTGTCTACGGCCCGCTCGCCAATGGCGCGACGACGCTGATGTTCGAGGGCGTGCCGAATTATCCGAGCGTGTCGCGTTTCTGGGAAATCATCGACAAGCATAAGGTCGATATTTTTTACACGGCGCCGACGGCCATTCGCGCGCTGATGGCGGCGGGCGAAGCGCCCGTGAAAAAGACCAGCCGCAAATCGCTGCGCCTTCTCGGCTCGGTTGGCGAGCCGATCAATCCGGAAGCGTGGGAATGGTATCACCGCGTCGTTGGCGACGGCCGTTGTCCCATCGTCGACACATGGTGGCAGACGGAGACCGGCGGCGTGCTGATCTCGCCGCTGCCCGGCGCGATTGATCTTAAGCCCGGCTCGGCGACGCGCCCCTTCTTCGGCGTCGCGCCGGAGATCGTCGATCCGCTCGGCAATGTTCTGCAAGGCGCGTGCGAAGGGCTGCTCGTCATCGCCGATTCATGGCCGGGGCAGATGCGCACCGTCTATGGCGATCACGAACGTTTCGCGCAGACCTATTTCTCGGCCTTTCCGGGCAAATATTTCACCGGCGACGGCGCCAAGCGCGATTCTGATGGCGATTACTGGATCACCGGCCGCGTCGACGACGTCATCAATGTCTCGGGCCATCGCCTCGGCACGGCGGAAGTCGAAAGCGCGCTCGTCGCGCATGCGAAAGTCTCGGAAGCCGCCGTCGTCGGCTATCCGCACGACATCAAGGGGCAGGGCATCTACGCCTTCGTCACGCTCAATCAGGGCGTCGCGGCGAGCGAACATCTGCGCAAGGAGCTGGTGCATTGGGTGCGCCATGAGATCGGGCCGATCGCGACGCCCGACATCGTGCAATTCGCGCCGGGACTGCCGAAGACGCGCTCGGGCAAGATCATGCGGCGCATTTTGCGCAAGATCGCGGAGGGCGAGTTCGGCGCGCTCGGCGACACCTCGACGCTCGCCGACCCGGGGGTGGTTGAGGAGTTGGTGCGGGAGAGGGCGGGAAAATAGCGCCCCGAAAGGGCGCTACTTAGACAGGGCGACGACAGGAATTTTCATCGAAACAACCAAGCCGTCAGGATTCCATCCATAGCCAAGCTCGCCTTCGAATTGGCTGATGATAGTCGACTGCGACAATCGTGTGCCGAAGCCGCTGCTCTCTGGCGGGCGCGCAATCTTGGGCCCGCCACGCTCCAACCAACACAGGACGAGTTGCTCCCCCTCAGCACGCCAAGAAAGCGCCACCACGCCTTCTTGTGATTTGAGCGCGCCGTGTTTCGCCGCATTGGTCGCAAGTTCGTGCAACACCAGCGCAAGGCCATTTGTGGCGCGCTGGCCCAACAAAATCGGTGGACCTTCCACAACGAAGTGGCTTCGCGTGTCGGGCGGCGCATGCGGCCGCATGATCTTGGCGACCAGTTCCGCCAGGTCGACCATTTCGGCCTGTGCTTTGTTTGCGAAACTACGGCGCACCAGAGCATCGGCTTCCGCCAACGCGTCCAGGCGGCCCGAAACCATCTTTGACATCTCTGCCGGAGTCTTCGCCGCCTTCTCGCTCACCCGGACAATGCCGGCGGTGAGCGCGAAGAGGTTCTTCACGCGGTGGCTCATCTCGCTGGTCAGTCTCTCCTGCTGCTCCAGGGCTGCCTTAAGCTGCCGCTCCGAGTCCAGCATTCGCAGCGCAATCCCCACAAACCATGCAAGCTCAGTCATCACACGAGCATGGCCGCTGTCGAAATGACGTTCCTTGTCGGAAACAATCCAAAGCGTTCCTAGCGGCTCCTTGCCGCCAAGATAAAGCGGCACTAGCAATACTTCGGGCACGACGATGCCGGCATCCGAAATCCAGTCATACACGCGCTCCGGGTGCGACGATAACACTGGTCTATTGCAGTCGAGAGTGACCCCACAGGGGCTAGAATTTCGTGGCGTCGTAGCGTGCTCGAACGGCGCCAGCCGCCCGCGCAGATAGCGCCACCGAAATACGCCTGGGGCGGGATCTGGCTCGTAAAGGCTGAGTCCTGCCGATACGCCTCCGGTCATTTCCATCGCCAGGTCGACAAACCGAGGCAGAACCTCCGCCGGATGGTCGGCCATGCGTCCGGCGAGTTCTTGAAGCGCCAGCTTTTCTTGAAGTGAATCAGTCTCCTTCGGAGCGCGGCGATCCAGCTCCTTGGTGATGAAGACGTCCGAGATAGCCCAATCTTGCCGCCGTTCCAGCTTCATCGTCAGCCTCAAGGTCGCGCTATTCTACATCCGGCCTCGGATGGTGAAAATCGAAATGCGGATGAGCGGCGCAGATTGCCCGCTCGGCAACGCGCTCGAGGGCGATGTCGCGGACTGCCCGGCCTCCGATTTGAGCCCGCACAGATCATGCCGACCTCCAAGCCATGTCGTCGAGCCCACAAACACTGGCGAAAAAACGCCCCTCATTGGCGCCCTGCCGACTGTTCCGACGCCCTGCCGCGCCTCATCTTACCTTTAGAAAAGAGGACCCAGGAGATGCGGCGCTTTCTTGCCATCCTCGTCGGGCTCATCGCGGCTGCCCCCGCACGCGCGGATTCCGATGTGGAGCATGCACGATATTCGGTGGTCGCCTCGACAGGGGCCATCGAAATTCGCGACTACGCGCCGCAGATCGTCGCGGAGACGACGGTCGCCGGCGAGCGCGGCGCAGCCATTAGCGAAGGCTTCCGCCGCCTCGCCGGTTATATTTTCGGCGACAATTCCCCGCAGCGGAAAATCGCCATGACCGCCCCTGTCGGACAGGAGTGGAAGGGCGGCGATTGGAAAGTGCGCTTCACCATGCCCGCCGAATACAACATGGCGAACTTGCCCAAGCCCAACAGCGCGGACGTCAAACTCGCCGCCGCGCCGGGCAAGCGCATGGCGGCGATTCGCTTCTCCGGACTCGCCGGCGACGACGCCCTCGCCGAAAACCAGGCGAAGCTGCTTGATTATCTGAAACGCCAGGGGATCTCGCCCAAGGGCGATCCGCAATACGCCTTCTACGACCCGCCATGGACGCTGCCTTGGAACCGGCGCAACGAAGTCATGGTCGAGATCGCCCGCGAGTGAGCGCGCGACTCTGACGAGTCTGCACGCTCCCTGTCAGCGATTGGCGAGTCGATCAGGCGGATTTTACGCACTTGCAGATCTCATCGCCGCCGTGCGCCGGCGCACGTTCATCCCCCACGTCGAGTCGTAAGGTCGTCTCGTCTTGCAATCGCAAGACAAGCGTTTGCGCAGAACCTTGGTGTTCGTCGCAAATGTTAAGACTCATTTATGGAGAAATTTTATGAAGACCGCATTGTTCCTTGCCGCCGCCATCGCGGCCGGCTCTTTGAGCGTCGACGCGAACGCCGCGCCGATAGGCGTTTCGTTGAAGGCGCCGGGCGAATCTGCCGAGAACGCCGCCCTCTCTTGGCGCTGCGGCAAGAAGAATCCGGCGTCGTGGGGCACGTTCGGCAACGGCTGCCTCAAGCAGAAGCGCCGATGGGGCAGGGGCTCATAATCGCCCTTGCCGCGCCCCGCCCGTCACGCGTCCGCCCATCGCTTATAAGCAGCAAGGACGTATTCGTGACGGTTCGCGAAACGGCTAGAGCTGTTTCCAAGCCTTAGGCCCCTCTTCAAAAGAGGGGGGCCTTAGCAAATCGCCGGAATGATCAAGCTCGGCGCTAGCGGCCGCTCTTTTTGTCGAAGAGCGCCAGCGCCTCCGTCGCCAGGACGCCGCCGGTGATCTCGACCGTTGCGAAGGGCGCGGCCTGCGCCACGGCTTTGCTGGTGATCATGATCTGACCGATTCGCTTCTCAAGCTGCTCGATCGACGCGGCGTAGACGACACGCCCAATTTCGCACCAGACGATCGCGCCCATGCACATCGGGCAGGGCTCGCCCGACGTGTAAAGCGTCGCGCCCTTGAGATCCTTGGCCGGATTGTCGGCGATGAAGCGGCGAATCGCCACCATCTCGCCATGCGCGGTTGGATCGTTGTTGGTCACGCCGAGATTGCGTCCGGTCGAGACGACCTTGCCGTCGCGCACGATGACGGCGCCAAAGGGAAAGTCGCCCTTCGCGGCTTCAGCGATCGCCAAGCGCATAAAGCCTTCGTCTTCCGGCAGGACGGGCGCCCGCTTCGCATGGCCCTGCGCCGGCGCGGCGCCAAAAGCGAACCCAAAACCTGCGCCGATCGTCGCCAGCGCCGCGCGCCGATTGAGGCGGCCGCCGTCGCAGCCGCATGTCGTTTGGCTCATTTCCCGCTCCAGCGCGCGTTTCGGCTTCAGGCGCCAACTTGACACGGCGAACCCCCCTGCGCCACACGCGGCGACCCAAACAATAATAAAGTAGGGACGGTTACGCATGCAGAAGGCTTTCATTTTTCCCGGTCAGGGATCTCAGGCGGTCGGCATGGGCAAGGCGCTGTTCGACGCCTTCGCGCCCGCGCGCGCGGTTTTTGCCGAGGTCGACGATGCGCTGTCGCAGCCGCTCTCCAAACTCATGTTCGAAGGCCCTGACGCCGAGCTGACGCTCACCGCCAACGCCCAGCCGGCGCTGATGGCGGCGTCGCTCGCTGCGATTCGGGCGCTCGAGGCGGAATGCGGCCTTGATCTTCCGCGCGACGCGGCCTTCGTCGCCGGCCATTCGCTCGGCGAATATTCCGCTCTCGCGGCCGCGGGCGCGCTGACGATTTCCGATACAGCGCGGCTGCTGCGCATTCGCGGCGACGCCATGCAGAAAGCGGTCCCTGTCGGAGAAGGCGCCATGGCGGCGCTGCTCGGCGCCGACTTCGATCAAGCGCGCACCGTAGCGCAGGAAGCGGCGACCGCCGCCAACGGCGTCTGTCAGGTCGCCAATGACAATGGCGGCGGCCAGGTGGTGATTTCCGGGGGCAAGGCCGCCGTCGACAAGGCGATCGACATCGCCAAGGAGAAGGGAATCAAGCGTGCGCTGCTGCTGCCGGTCTCCGCGCCCTTCCATTGTTCGCTGATGCAGCCCGCCGCCGACGCGATGCGCGAGGCGCTCGCCGGAGCGGCGATCAGCGCCCCGCGCGTTCCGGTGGTCGCCAATGTGACGGCGGAGCCGACGCAAGACCCGGAGGCGATTCGCCGACTGCTCATCGAGCAGGTCACCGGCGCGGTGCGCTGGCGCGAGTGCGTCGCCTATATGGCGAGTCACGGTGTGACGAAGTTCGTCGAATGCGGCTCGGGCAAGGTGCTCGCCGGGCTTTTGAAGCGAATCGCGCCGCAGGCAGCGGGCATTTCGGTGGGCGCGCCCGCGGATTTCGACGCCTATCGCGCCTTCGCGTAGAGGCTGCAGAACCAAAAGAGAGCCAAAAAAGAAAAGGCCCGGTCGCGAAGACCGGGCCCATTCTCTCGACCGTAAGGTCGATCCGTCGGATTAGTGAGATCAGTACTTGGCCAACACCGGCGCCGGGGAGCCGAAGTTGAAGTGATAGTTGATGCCAGCGCGGATCGTGTGGAAGCGCGTGCGGTTGTTGGTGCTGTTGAGGCCCCAACCCGGGTTGAACGCCCACAGCCAGTTGTTGTTGTTCCCGGTGCCGCTGATCTGCGTATACAGATACTCGACCTTCGCGGACCAGTTCGGGAAGAACATCCACTCGGCGCCGCCGCCAGCGGTCCAGCCCGTCTGCACCGCAGAGTTCTGGTTCCACCAGCTGTTGCGCTGCACTTCGCCATAGGCAAAGCCGCCCGTGCCGTAGACCAGCAGTTGCGGGCTCAGCAGGGTGATGCCGACGCGGCCGCGAACGGTGCCGAACCAGTTCAGACGCGCGGTGCCTGCGCCGCCGCCGCCGAAGCCGCCGAACAACCACCAGTTGTTGTTGTTGCCGCCGCCCGAACCAAGGCTGGTGCCCTGGAAGTCGGTCTCGGCGCCGACGACGAACATCGGCGTAACCTGGAAGTTATAGCCGATCTGACCGCCGCCGATCACACCGCCGGTGCTGTTGTTGCCGTTGTTCCAGCCCCAGTTCCAACCCTGATTGGAGGAATTGCTGGCGAAGAAGCCACCGCCGAGGTTAAGACCGGCGTAGAACCCGGTCCAGGTCATGATCGGCGGCGGGGGGATGTACGGCGGAGGAGCCTTGTGGGAGGGTAGATCGGCGGCGTTCGCGGCGCCGGCGAAAAGCGCCGTCGCCAGAGCCAGGGCCGAGATCGCTGTCTTCATCTCTCTATCCTTCATTTGAGCCAACTTAAATTAATAGGTGCGCGTCAGTCCCGTGACTCTTTCGGACGTTCAAGGACGCTGACCCCCAAGCACGGCGGACTGTGCGCAAATTTCTCGCGGGAAACAACAAACAGAAGGTAAAATCGGGCCCAAAAGACCCAAAAGATTTCGACTGTTGCAGTTACGCCACAATGGAATTTGACGCAGCTTCCGATGTGTTGTTGAGCAATTCAGTCTCGAATCCGTCGCTTGCGAAACGAAGCCGAACTGACGCCCACTTTCTCCCAATTTCCGATTGGACGCCGGCGGCGTCCGCCGTTGTGGAGGCGGTCGTTTGAAGTTGAACCGCGGCTGAAAAAAGGCCACTCCCCGAACTGAGGCTATAAGGCTCACGCCATCGGCGCGACGGAGGAGAGGGGAAGACATGTTTGATCTCAACGGCAAGACTGCGCTCGTCACGGGCGCGAGCGGCGGAATCGGCGCGGCGATCGCGCGCGCGCTTCACGCCGCCGGCGCCGTCGTGGCGCTTTCCGGGACGAGGAAAGAGGCGCTGGAGGCGCTTGCCGGCGAATTGAACGGCCGCACGCACATTCTCCCCTGCAATCTTTCGCAAAAGGACGAGACCGAGAAGCTCGTGCCGGCGGCGGAGGCGGCGATGGGCGGACTCGACATTCTCGTCAATAACGCCGGCATCACCCGCGACATGTTGTTCATGCGCCTCAAGGACGAGGACTGGGACGCCGTCATCAACGTCAATCTGACGTCGGCCTTTCGCCTGTCGCGCGCGGCGCTGCGCGGGATGATGAAAAAGCGCTTCGGCCGGATCATCCAGATCACCTCGGTCGTCGGCGTGACCGGCAATCCCGGGCAAGGCAATTACGCCGCCGCCAAGGCGGGCATGATCGGCATGTCGAAGTCGCTGGCCGGCGAGGTCGCCTCGCGCGGCGTGACCGTCAATTGCGTCGCGCCCGGATTCATCGAAAGCCCGATGACCGAGGCGCTGACCGACGCGCAGAAGGAGGCGATCCTTCGCATGGTGCCCGCCGGTAGGCTCGGGACCGGCGCCGACGTCGCCGCCGCCTGCGTCTATCTGGCCAGCGCCGAGGCGGCCTATGTCACCGGGCAGACCCTGCACGTCAATGGCGGCATGGCCATGATCTAGGAGAGGCGAATCGCCTGGAAAACGCGTCTGCGGCGACCTTTTCGCCGCGTCCGCGGGAACGCGGGGGCGCCTCTCGCCATGCTCAGGGAAGTATGCTACCAGACCTCGCCGCTGAGGGGCGGCGTCGCCGCGATTTAAACCCGGTGGAGCAAGTCGCAACGCGTCTCGCACACATCAGGGCGATCGGCGCGCGATTGCACGTTAAAGGGATGAAGGGCGATCACGGAGCGCGCCAGCAGGCCTGCTCTAAATCGCCACACGGCGCGTGAGGCGCCAAACGCAGACAGGGATAAAAGAAGATGAGCGATGTCGCCGAGCGCGTGAAAAAGATTGTTGTCGAGCATCTCGGCGTCGAAGCCGACAAGGTCGTCGACAAAGCCAATTTCATCGACGATCTGGGAGCCGATTCGCTCGATACCGTCGAACTCGTCATGGCTTTCGAGGAAGAATTCGGCGTCGAGATTCCCGACGACGCCGCCGAGACGATTCTCACTGTGGGCGATGCAGTGAAGTTCCTCGAAAAGGCGAAAGCCGCCTGACGAACTGAAGAACCAAGCGCGCGGCGGATCCTCTCGCGAGGCTTCGCCGACGCCGCCATTTCCGACAACATAACAGTTCGAGAGTAGAGCCATGCGCAGGGTGGTCGTCACCGGTCTTGGCGTCGTATCTCCTTTGGGCTGCGGCGTGGAGACCAATTGGCGCCGTCTCGCCGCCGGAGAATGCGGCTTCAAACGTATCGACACATTCGAGGCCTCCGACCTCGCTTGCCAGATTGCGGCGGTCGTGCCGCGCGGCGACGGCGCGGACGGCACGTTCAATCCTGACGACTGGTTCGATCCCAAAGAGCAGCGCAAGGTCGATGATTTCATCATCTATGGCGCGAGCGCCGCGACCCAGGCGCTAAAAGACTCCGGTTGGGTGGCCGACACCCCAGAGAAGCAGGAATCCACTGGCGTTCTGATCGGCTCCGGCATCGGCGGACTCGGCGGCATCTACGAAACCTCCGTCACCTTGAGGGAGAAGGGACCGCGCCGCGTGTCGCCTTTCTTCGTCTCGGGCCGAATCATCAATCTCGTGGCGGGCTATGTCTCCATCATGCACGGCCTGAAGGGCCCGAATCATGCGGTGGTGACGGCCTGCGCCACCGGCACGCACGCCATCGGCGACGCGGGGCGCATCATCGCCATGGGCGACGCCGACGTGATGGTCGCCGGCGGCGCCGAATCGCCCGTCAATCGCATCGGCGTCGCTGGCTTCGCCGCGTGCCGCGCGCTGTCGACCGGCTTCAACGATCGTCCTGAAGCCGCCTCCCGGCCGTATGACAGGGACCGCGACGGCTTCGTGCTTGGCGAAGGCGCTGGCTGCGTCGTGCTCGAGGAGTATGAGCACGCCAAGGCGCGTGGCGCGAAAATCTACGCCGAACTTATCGGCTACGGCATGTCGGGCGACGCCTATCACATCACCGCGCCGGCACCCGATGGCGACGGCGCCTATCGCTGCATGAAGGCCGCGCTGAAGCGCGCCGGCGTTTCCGTCACCGACATCGATTACGTGAATGCGCACGGCACGTCGACGCCGCTCGGCGACGAGATTGAACTCAAGGCCGTCGAACGTCTTCTGGGCAACGTCGAACCCAAGCTCGCCATGTCATCGACGAAATCCGCGATCGGCCATCTGCTCGGCGCCGCCGGCGCCGTCGAAGCGATCTATTCGATCCTGGCGATGCAGGCGAATGTCGCGCCGCCGACGCGCAACCTCGACAATCCCTCAGTTGCAACGACGATCGACCTCGTGCCGCACAAAGCCCGCGAGAAGGAAATCAATATCGCTTTGTCGAATTCCTTCGGTTTTGGCGGCACGAACGCCTCGCTGCTGTTTCGCCGCGCCTCCTGAGCAGGGGCGCTCAACCGGCGCATTCGAACGTCTATCGCGCGATGCGCCGGAGCCTGCGAACCTAAGCGGCGCATTCCTGAATTCGCCACAATGAGGCATAGTGTAAGTCCTCGGCGATAATCGGCGTGAAATCTTCGAGCGTTTGATGGGCGTAGTGCGATGAGCGAACCGGACAATAAAGGCGCGCCCGAAAAGCCGACAGACGCCGTAGCGGCGGCGCCGAGCGCGCCGACCTCGGCCGAAAACGCCGAAGCCGCCGCGCTACAGCGCGAAGACCTCCCAGCGCAACCAAGCTTGAACGCGCCCGCAGAGGACTCTGGGGCGCCGCCGATTGGAATTTCGCCGCCTGACGCCGCGCTGGTGAAAGAGCCGGCCGCGGTCGCGTCTGCGCCAATGCCGCAGCCGCCGATCGCGAAGGCCGAAGCGACTCCGGCCCAGCCGCCGAAGGCTCCCGTCCCGCCAGCGGCCGACCTCGCCACGCCGGTTCCCGCCGCGCCCTTCCAACCCGCCGTGGTTCCGCCGCCCACCCCGCAGCCGCAGCTCGCGACAAAGGTCGAACCGACTCTGCCCGAGCCGCCGAAAGCTCCCGCCCCATCAGCGTCTGATATCGTCGCGACGATTCCGGCAGCGCCCCTCCAACCCGCGGTCGTTCCGCCGCCCGCAGCGCCGCAGCCGCCCGTCGCAGCGAAGGTCGAAGCGCCTCCGCCCGAGACTCCGAAAGCGCCCGCCCCGCCAGCGGCTGAAATCGCCACCCCGGTTCCGGCGGCGCCCATCCAACCCGCCGTGATTCCCCCGCCAGCGCCGCAGCCGCCCATTGCGGCGAAGGCCGAGGCGCCCCTTTCGCAGGTTCCCGCTTCAGCCCCGGGGGCGTCGCCGCAGCCGCCATTGGCGCAAGCGCCCGCGCCGACTGCCTACGTTGCGCCTGCCAGCGAAACCGCAAAACCGTCTGCTGCGCCGCCGGCGGGACCCGCATCGCCGGCTCCCCCGTCCTGGACCCCGCCGCCGCGCCCCGTGATCAGGGCTGAAGCGCCAGCACTCGGACCTGCCGGCCCGCCCTCGGCGGCAAAGCCGGGCGCCGCGGCGCCGGGCGCCGGCATATTCGGGCGGCGCGCTGCGCGTCAAAGCGCTAAGCCGGCAGAAGCCGCGCCTCCGCCGAAAAAGCGTAAGCGCCGCGAGGGAACGCTTTCCGTGGCGAGCGGCTTCCTGAGTTTCGTGCTCGTCGCGCTTGTCGCCGGCGTCTTCGGCGTCATCGCCGTTATGCACAAGCTGAAAGAACCGGGGCCGCTGGCGGCCGACAAGGTCGTCTATATTCCGCCGCGCAGCGACTTGCTTGAGATCATCTCTCAACTCGAGCGCGAAGGCGTCATCGCCAATTCGACGCTCATGCAGTTCGGAACGCTTCTCGACGGCAAGCTCGGCAAGCTGAAGCCCGGCGAATTTGCCTTCAAGAAAAACATAAGCGTTCGCGACGTGATCGATCAGATCGCCTCCGGTCGTCAGATCATGCACAGCGTGACCATCCCGGAAGGTCTGACTTCAGAACAAATTGTGCAAAAGCTGAAAGAAGCCCAACTGCTGGTGGGCGATATCGTCGACCTTCCGAAGGAAGGCGCTCTGCTGCCCGAGACCTACAAATACCCGCGCGGCTACCCTCGGGCGCGTCTGCTCGGGAAGATGCAGGAAGACCAGCGCAAGACGCTCGATGCGATCTGGGCGAAGCGCTCGCCGGACCTGCCGTTGCGCACGCCCTACGAACTGGTGACGCTCGCGTCGATCGTCGAAAAAGAGACGGGCAAGAACGAGGAGCGGCCGCGCGTCGCCGCCGTCTTCGTCAATCGGCTGCGCAAAGGCATGCGCCTTCAGTCTGATCCGACGATCATCTACGGCCTCGTCGGCGGAAAAGCGACGCTCGGCCGGCCGATCATGCGCAGCGAGATCGAGAAGTGGACGCCTTACAACACCTACGCCATCGACGGTCTTCCGCCGGGACCGATCGCCAATCCCGGCCGCGCCGCGCTTGAAGCCGCCGCGCATCCTGCGCCGACGCGCGATCTCTATTTTGTCGCCGACGGCACGGGCGGTCATGTCTTCTCCGAATCGCTCGACCAGCATTCGCGCAACGTCCAGAACTGGCGGCGACTGGAGAAAGAAAAGACCGACGGCGCGGTTGATCGCGCCACGCCCGGCGTCCCCGCGCCGGCGGCGCCCAAGCCCGATAAGCGCACGCAGGCGCCCATCGGACGTCTCGTCACGCTTGCCGAGAGTCACGAAGACTTTCCGGCGAACCGCGCCATGGCGCCGGACGACGGTCCCACCCACCGGCTCGGCAAATTTTCTTACGCCGAAGCCGATTTTTTCCTCGGCGGCCACGGCGACCGCACGCAGGTCCAGGCGGCTGAATTTGCCGCCCTGAGGCCGGCGCGACCCTTCTTTACCGAGGAATCCGTGCAGCTGCGGGCCAGGGCGCTGTTCGACCCGATGCTTCTCGCCGGCCGCCCGGCGCCGCCCCGGGCGGAGGAGGAGCGGCTCAATCCGGATATGACGACCATCGCGAGCGAAAGTCCGGACGCTCAGCCTGACGGTGCCGGCGAGATCGCCGCCTATCCGGTCTCGCCGGCGCAGCGCGCCGAACAGCGGGCCCGCGCGGCGCGTCTCGGACTTTCGGCAGGCTCCGACGAGCTTCCCGGCGAAGCGCTCGGCGGACGACTCGTACAGGACGCCGCGCCGCCGGCGGGCGCCACGGCTTTGGCCGCGACGGGCGGTCGGCCCTTGCGTCCGCGCGCCTTCGACGCCTCTGAAGGCACGCCGCTCGACCCGCTGCGTGACAAGAGCTGGGATCTCACCTCAGCTAAGACGGTCCCTACGACAACCGATTTGCGGTAAGGCCGACGCGGCGATAGTCAGGCGCGGCGCAACTCGGCCTCACGCCGATTCGCCGTCTCGGAGCCGCCGCCGCAAATGAGCATTCACAGCATGACGGGATTCGCCCGCGTTCAGGGCGCCGTCGCCGCCTTTCGCTATGCGTGGGAGATCAAGAGCGTCAACGCCAAGGGGCTGGACCTGCGTCTGCGCGCCCCACCAGATTTCGACTCCGTGGAGATCAAGGCGAGGGAAAAAATCGCCGCGCGGCTCGCGCGCGGGGCGGTTTTCGCCAATCTTGTCGCAAAGCGCGAAGACGAGAGCCAGGTCGCCCGCCTCAACCGCGTCGCTCTCGACGCCCTTCTCACCGCACTCTCCGAACGCCCGCCGCCCGCCAATATCGGCCCCGCGACGCTCGATGGTCTGCTCGCGGTGCGCGGCGTGGTCGAGATCGTCGAGCCGGAGCTGTCCGACGCCGATCGCGCCGAGCTTGACGCGCAGATTCTCGGATCGCTGGATGAAGCGCTGAACGCGCTGATCGCCTCGCGCGCCGCGGAGGGCGACGCTCTGGCGGCGGTCCTTCGTCAGCGGCTCGATCGCATATCGATCCTCGCCGCGCAGGCCGACGCGGCGCCGGCGCGCCAGCCCGAAGCGATTCGCGCGCGGCTGAAGCAGCAGCTCGCGCGCCTCCTGGAGAACGCCGATTCCCTCGATCCGGCGCGACTGCACCAGGAGGCGGCGCTGCTTGCGGTTCGCGCCGACATTCGCGAGGAGCTCGACCGATTGAAGGCGCATGTCGACAGCGCGTCCAAACTGCTCGCTGCGGGCGGGCCGATCGGCCGGCGTCTGGATTTTCTGGCGCAGGAGCTTGGCCGTGAGACCAACACGCTGTGCGCCAAATCGAACGACGCCGGACTCTCGGCGATCGGGCTTGAACTGAAGATCGAGGTCGAGCAGCTGCGCGAGCAGGTTCAGAACATCGAGTGAGTCGCGAGTGGACAGCGAGGCCGCTACTCGCTAACTCGCTACTCGCTACTAACTATCGGCTACTCGCTCTCGAAAAGTCATGCTTCCGACTCCATCCAGCCGCCGCGGCATTGTCCTCATCCTTTCCTCGCCCTCCGGCGCGGGCAAGACGACGCTGACGCGGATGCTGCTGCAGGACCGCGATCTCGATCTGACGCTGTCAATTTCGGTGACGACGCGCACAAGGCGTTCGAGCGAAGTCGACGGCATCCATTACAGCTTCATCCCCGAGCGTCGATTCGCCGCCATGCGCGACGCCGGCGAACTTTTGGAATGGGCCGAGGTTCACGGCAATTTTTACGGCACGCCGCGTGGGCCGGTCGAAGACATCCTTGCGCAAGGCCGCGACTGCCTGTTCGACATCGACTATCAGGGCACGCGCCAGGTGCGCGAGAAGATGGGCGCCGACGCCGTCACCGTCTTCATCCTGCCGCCGTCGATGGATGAATTGCGCGCCCGACTTGAGCGGCGCGCGGAGGATTCGCGCGACGCGATGGCGCGACGGCTTGAGAATGCGCGCAAGGAAATCGCGCGCTGGAAAGATTACGACTATGTGATCGTCAACGACGATCTGCAGCGCGCCTTCGACGATCTGATCGCGATCCTGCGCGCCGAACGGCAGAGACGGCCAAGGCGCGATAAGGAAATCGAGCAATTCGTCGCGAAATTATTGAACGAGTGATCCATCAATTGCACGAAGATCACGCAAACTGACGGACCGCGAGGTCGCAATGAAAGAGCTTGCAATTTTCCTGTTGTTGGCAGCGCTCGTATTTGTGTCTGCACGTTTGATCTACGTAGAAAATCAGCGATACGCTATGGTCGTGGGCCTTTGCAGATTCAAAGTTGACGATCCAAACGCGCTACACGAATGCCTGCGTAGTGTCCAAGCTCGCGATTCCGGCCTCTGGCATCTTTATTACGGATTGATCGATTAGCCTTCTGTCGATTTTGCGATTCAGCGCTCACTGCTGAGCGATCAAAGCCATCGAAACATTTTACCGCCAAGCTTTTGAGCGAATAGCTCTTCGTGCGCGGCGCGCTATCTCGTCACCATGGCGCCTATTGCTCTCAAGCGCGTTTACGACCAAGCCGAAGCGGAAGACGCGCGTGCTCGTCGATCGGCTTTGGCCGCGCGGCCTGCGTAAGGACAAGGCGGACCTTGATCTCTGGGCGAAGGACGTTGCGCCAAGCAATACGCTGCGGCGCTGGTTCGACCATAAACCGGAACGCTGGGAGGAATTTGAGAAGCGTTATCGCGCCGAGCTTGCCGCGCCCGAGACGCAGCCGCGAATCGAGGCGCTTCGCGCAGTGACGCGCAAGGGCCACGTCACATTGCTCTATGCGGCGCGCGACGAGTCGATGAACAACGCCGTTGTGCTGCGAGATTATCTACGCAAGCGTCACTGAGCCAAAAGCGCATTGGCCAGAGCGACGAAGCCGGCGACGTCGATTTCTTCCGCGCGTTTGGTTTCGTCTATTCCGGCCGCCGCGAGCAGCGCCGACGCATCGACGCCAAGCGACTTCAAACTTTGCCGCAACATCTTGCGGCGTTGTCCGAAGGCGGCTTGCGTGACGCGCGCCAACGCCCGCGGATCGCAGTGCAGCGGCTTCGGATTTGGCGTCAGCTCAATGACGGAAGAGGTCACTTTCGGCGGCGGCGTGAAGGCGGCGGGCGAGACGTCGAAGAGAATGCGCGCCTTCGTGCGCCAGCCGCACAGCACCGCGAGCCGACCATAATCGGCGCGCTCTTTCGGCGTCGCGACGATGCGCAGCGCAACCTCTCTTTGAAACATCAGCACATAGCGGTCGAAGACCGAGGGCCAGGGCTCCGCTGCGATCCATTTCGTCAGCAACGCCGTCGCGACGTTGTACGGAAGGTTGGCGCAGATGCGCGCAGAAGCTCGGTTGTCATTCCCGACGGGCCGAAGGTCGAGCGGGGAACTGGCATTTGTTTCGGAATCTGCGCTGGATTCCCGATCGCTCGTTTCACGAGCGTCTGGAATGACAGGCGCGTGGGTCCGCACGAGCGCTGCAATGTCTATCTCCAGCGCATCGCCTTCGACGATCGTCAACCGGCCTGGGTAATGCGCCGCGATCTCTTCGAGCGCCGGCAAACAACGAGGATCGCGTTCGACGGCGATGACTCGCGCGCCTTGCTCGAGCAGCGCGCGTGTCAACCCGCCGGGACCGGGACCGATCTCGACGATGATCGTGTCATCGAAAGGTCCGGCGGCGCGGGCGATGCGCGCGGTGAGATTGAGATCGAACAGAAAGTTCTGTCCAAGCGATCTTTTTGCGTCGAGTCCGTAACGGGCGACGACGTCTCGCAGCGGCGGCAGCGCGTCGGGCACTTAACTGATTCGTCCTGCAAGTTTGATCGCTTCGATCAGGCTCGCCGGATCGGCGATTCCTTTGCCGGCGATGTCGAAAGCCGTTCCATGATCGGGCGACGTGCGCACGAAGGGAAGGCCGAGCGTTACATTCACGCCGCGGTCAAAGGCGAGCGTCTTGATCGGAATGAGCGCCTGATCATGCGTCGGACATAGCGCGACGTCATATTTCGCGCGAGCGGATTCGTGGAACATCGTGTCAGCGGGAAAAGGTCCAGACGCATCGACGCCGCGCGCGCGCAATTCGGCGATCGCCGGCGCGATAGTGTCAATCTCCTCGCGGCCGAGCGCGCCCTCTTCGCCCGCATGTGGATTTAAGCCGGCGAACGCGAGGCGCGGCTTACTGATGTGAAATCGCGCGCGCAGATCGTGCGCCACAATTTCTCCCGTTTCGACGATCAGTTCGCGCGTCAAATTTTTCGAGGCGCTAGCGAGCGGAATGTGAATCGTTATCGGAACGACGGCGAGTTCCTCCGACCACAGCATCATCACCGCGCGATAATCGCCGCCATGATGACGATGCGCGAGCTCCGCCAAAAACTCGGTGTGTCCGGGATGTTTGAATCCGGCGTCATAGAGAATCGATTTTGCGATCGGATTGGTGACGACGGCGCGCGCTTCGCCCTTTGCGACGCATTCCACCGCCTTCTCGATCGAGCTAATTGTTGATTGAGCGTCTTGACCATCAGGACGGCCGGGCGCGCCGGCGACAACATGACGCCCCGTATCGACGACAGGCAGCGCGCGGGAGAAGACTTCGCGAGCCTGCGCCGCCGTTGTGCTTTCAATTTGGATTTCGAGCGCGAGAGTGGCCGCGACTCGGGCGATAAAGGCGGGATGGCTGAGCAGGAAAAACGGTGGCAGATCGCATGATTCACGCATGACATAGGCCATGAGCGCGAGCTCCGGCCCGATGCCTGAAGGGTCGCCTTGAGTCAGGGCAATGGGAGCGATCGTCACGGCGCTTGGCTGCCCTCGTGGCAGTCGCGGGCGCCGGACCGTAAATTGCGCAGGCGCTGCTTGGTCATGAGCGACTGTGCCGCAGACGCGGCGTGAAATCAAACCGCCCGGCTGTTCCGATGCATAGACTTAACCTATGGATTCTGGCGATAACGCTATCGCTCAAGGCGATGGAAATCTTGCTGCCGCAGCTTCCGTAATGCGCCGCAAAAAACGTTTTATTTTTTTAATGTGCCGGGCCGGTCGCATCCGGCGCCATCGCGCAGCGAAAAAAGAAGCTCCGGCGGTCCTTCGAAGCCGCGCCGGAGCTTTTTCTTGACAGTGGGGCTACTGAGCGCCTTCGAGAATGATCCTGCCGCTCGGATCGTGTGGTCCGTCCTCGGTCAGCTGACGCGGATAGTGTCGCATGACGTCGCGCGGCGTCGCGCTCAAGGCTTCATCGCGCCCGTGTTCGCGCACCGCGTCGCCCCAAACCTCTCGGAAATTATAGTGCCGCTCATATGCGAAGGCCGAGCCCGCGGAGAGTGCGACCCCGAGCGCCGCAGCGGCAAAGACGAGTTTAAAGGACATCGTATTCTCCATCCCGAATTGCGCTTGCGGGCGGGATGCCCGGGCGCCCCTGTGGAGAACAGAATCTTTCATCTGTTTGTCATAATAAAGTGTAAGCTACTTCACCCTTCTGACGCCTGTGTGCGATGCAGCAATCATGCCGTCTCGCTGATCCATCGATAAAACAAATGCGCGCCGCTCAGAGAGCGACGCGCACAAAAACGCTAGACGGCGATAAGGCTTAGGCCTTGCCCGCCGGGGCGTGAGGGACGCCTTCTTTGTCGAGCAAAGCGACGAGTTCGCCGCTCTGGAACATTTCCTTGGCGATATCGCAGCCGCCGATGAATTCATTCTTGACGTAGAGCTGCGGGATCGTCGGCCAATTGGAATAGGCTTTGATGCCGTCGCGTATCGCGCCGTCGGCGAGCACGTTGACCGCCTTGTAAGGCACGCCGAGGTGGTTGAGGATCTGCACCACCTGCATGGAGAAGCCACATTGCGGCGCCTGCGGCGTGCCCTTCATGAAGAGCACGACGTCAGAGGATTCAATTTCGCTTTTGATGCGGGAGTTGGCGTCTTCGGACATTGTCATTTGCCTTTCTTGCGGCGTTCAAGGCGCCGGTTGAGGAGAGAGATTAGGGCGCGCGCGTCGTCAGCTGCAGCGCATGCAATTCGCCGCCGAGCCGGTCGCCGAACGCGGCGTTGACCATCTGGTGCTGCTTGACGCGGGTGAGGCCGCGGAAGCTTTCGGAGACGACCGTGGCCGCCCAATGATCGTCATCGTTGACGAGCGCGGTCAGCTCCACCTGCGCGTCGGGTATGGCGGACTTGATGAGACGCTCGATTTCAGCGGAGGGCATGGGCATTTTATGACACCTGTGTCGAGAAAGCGCACGAAAGCGCGTTGTCATCTCCGGCCATGAAGGCCGGCAGCGGGGCTTCATGCGCCTTGCGCAGCTCGGTCAGCAATATCGGCGCCTCGCCGGGCAGGATCAAGGCGTCGCCGCCGACGCGGCCGATCGCCAGAATGGGCACGCCCGCCCCCGCGCCCGCTCGGACCACCTCGGCGGCGTCTTCGCCCTGCCGGACGGTGACGAGATAGCGCGCCTGGTCTTCTCCAAACAGCGTCGCGTGTCCAGAACCCGACGGGAGCGCCGCGATTTCCGCTCCCCTATCGCCCGCGAGCGCCATTTCCGCCAGCGCGACGGCGAGACCGCCGTCCGAGAGATCATGCGCCGCGCTGACGCGCCCGGATAGAATCAGTCCCCGAACGAAGTCGCCGTTCCGGCGCTCGGCGGCAAGATCCACGGGCGGCGGGGCGCCATCCGTGCGTCCGCAAAGGTCATGCGCATAGGCTGACTGGCCGAGCCAGCCCTTCGTCTCGCCGATCAGCAGGATCGCCTCGCCCTCTCTGGCGAAGCCGGTTTGCGCCGCCTTGGCGACGTCGGCGATGAGTCCGACCCCGCCGATCGCCGGGGTGGGCAGAATGCCGGCGCCCTGCGTCTCGTTGTAGAGCGAGACATTCCCGGAAACGATGGGGAAATCCAGCGCCCGCGCGGCTTCGCCGATCCCCTCCAGGCAGCCGACGAACTGGCCCATGTATTCTGGCCGCTCGGGATTGCCGAAATTGAGATTGTCGGTGAGCGCCAGCGGCGTCGCGCCGCGCACGGTGATGTTGCGCCAGCTTTCCGCGACCGCCTGCTTGCCGCCTTCGTATGGATCTGCGGCGCAATAGCGCGCCGTGACGTCGGTGGTGAGCGCCAGACCTTTCGGTCCCTCCTCCACCCTGACCACGGCGGCGTCGCCGCCCGGCGGCCGCACGCTATTGCCGAGAATGAGGTGATCATACTGCTCCCAGACCCAGCGCTTCGAGCAGAGATTCGGCGTCGCCAGCAGTTTCAGCAGCGCTTCACGGTTCGACAGGGGCGGTTTGATAGACGCCGCGTCAAGCGCCGGCTGTTTCGGCGTTTGGATCCAGGGCCGATCATAGACCGGAGCCTCGTCGCCCAATTCCTTGATCGGCAGATCGACCTTCACCTCGCCCCTGTGCTTGACGACGAAGCGCAGCGTGTCGGTCGTCCTGCCGATGATCGCGAAGTCGAGCCCCCATTTTTTGAAAATCGCCTCGGCCTGCGCTTCAAGTTCGGGCTTGAGAACCATGAGCATGCGCTCCTGGCTCTCCGACAGCATCATTTCATAGGCGGTCATGCCCTCATCGCGGCAGGGAACGGCGTCGAGGTCGAGTTCGATGCCGAGATTGCCCTTGGCGCCCATCTCCACCGCCGAAGATGTCAGCCCCGCCGCGCCCATATCCTGGATGGCGATGACCGCGCCCGACGCCATGAGCTCCAGGCAAGCCTCGAGCAGCAGCTTTTCCGAAAAAGGATCGCCGACCTGCACGGTGGGGCGCTTTTCCTCCGCGTCCTCCTCGAAGGACGCCGAAGCCATGGTGGCGCCGTGGATGCCGTCGCGGCCGGTCTTGGAGCCAAGATAAACGATCGGATTCCCGACGCCGGCGGCGGCCGAGTAGAAGATCGAGTCTGTGCGGGCAAGCCCGACCGCCATGGCGTTGACGAGAATATTGCCGTCGTAGGAGGCGTCGAATTCCGTCGAGCCGCCAACCGTCGGCACGCCGAAACTGTTGCCATAGCCGCCGACGCCGGCGACGACCCCGGCGACGAGCCGCCGCGTCTTGGGATGCGACGGGCGACCGAAGCGCAGCAGGTTCAAGCAGGCGATCGGCCGCGCCCCCATCGTGAACACGTCGCGGAGGATGCCGCCGACGCCCGTCGCCGCGCCTTGATAGGGTTCGATAAAGGAGGGGTGGTTGTGACTCTCCATCTTGAAGACGCAGGCGTCGCCATCGCCGATGTCGATCACGCCGGCGTTCTCGCCCGGACCGCGAATCACCCAAGGGGCTTTGGTCGGAAGCTTGCGCAGATGCACGCGCGACGACTTGTAGGAACAGTGTTCGTTCCACATCGCCGAAAATATGCCGAGTTCGGTGAAGCTCGGCGTGCGGCTGATGAGCGTCAGGATGCGCGCATATTCATCGGGCTTGAGGCCATGAGCGGCGGCGAGCTCCGGCGTAACGGCGGGTTCGGTCGCGCTCACTTAACCTCGCATTGACGTGAAAATCTCGACGCCTCTTCGCGCGTCTTCGCCGCGCTGCGGCGGCGCAAGGATTACTGTGCGCCGTCTGGCGCGGCAAGCCGCGCACACGCCCAAAATCGCATCTAATACGCTGTGCACGGCAGCGCCTGCAGCAAAGCTATGTTCGCTATCCCACATGAATCTCAGGGGAATGTTGCCCGATAGCCACAGCGGCCAAGAATGAGCATGCCACAGCCTAATTTTGCATCAGACTTAGTTGCATTACCAAAAATTTATAGCAACGTGAATGGGACTTCGGCGCCTTCGTCGTCGACCGTCTACCGCAGAATTTAATCCGGGGGTTCCGATGAAGAATTTTGTTCGCGGCGCGCTAGCCGCTCTTGTGGTCGGGAGCGTGGGCGCCGCCGCCCAGGCCGCCGACCTGCCCAGCTATAAGGCGCCGCCGCCGCCGCCGCCGCCCGCGTTCACCTGGACGGGCCTCTACGGGGGCGTCAACATCGGTTACGCCTTCGGCGACAACAGCCGGGAGACGGGCGGCCTGGGCTATCTTACCGGCATTCCGGTTGTCGGAGCGGCTCCAGTCACCTTAGCGCCGTTTGGCTCCACCTGGAGCGTCGGGCAAAATCTGCACGGGATCGCCGGCGGCGCGCAGCTCGGCTACAATTATCAGTTCAACCCGTGGCTCGTCCTCGGCGCCGAGGCCGACATCCAGGCCACCGATGCGGTCTCCCACAGCAGGACGGCCATTGGGCTCGCCGATGCGACCGGAACCCACCTGCAGACGATGAATTCGACGAAGAACGTCGATTGGTTCGGCACTGTGCGCGGCCGGGTCGGCTTTACCCTTCCGTCCATGCCAAATCTAATGGTCTTCGGCACGGGCGGTTTCGCCTATGGCCAAGTCGTCAACAATGTTGGGTTCGGCGATGTGTTCCCCGCTCAGGGATTGAGCGCCATCGGCAATGGCTATTACGACAACACCAAGGTCGGCTGGACCGCGGGCGGCGGCATCGAATGGTCGCCCTCGATGTTCCCCTCTTGGTCGCTCAAGGCCGAATATCTTTATGTCGATCTCGGCTCGACGACCGCCAATTCCGTGCCGCTCAACGCTTTGCCTGGCGTCGCCGCGGGGATTCCGGTCTTCGCCGCGACCCACAACTCGCCGACGCGCTTTCAGGTCGTTCGCGCGGGCATCAACTGGCACTTCGATCCCTTCGCGGTTGTAGCGCCTTCGAGCGCGAGCGGCGCTCTACCCTCCGTCAAGGGACCGCCGCCCGCCTTCGTGGATAGCTACCAGCCCTTCCAGGTGCGCCTGAAGGTTGCCGGCGTCATTCCGCTCAACGGCCATGGCACGGTCTACGACTCGGGTTCCGGATATCCCGGCTTGGGCTCCATCGGCGTGGGCACGGGCCTGACTGGCTATAATGGCGTCATTGCCGGCGCGAGCACCAATACCTCGTCTGCCATCATCCCGATGCTTGACGTGGCCTATTACCTCACCAAGAACTGGGCGATCGAAGCGATCTGCTGCGTTGCGCCGCATCACATCCAGGGCACCGGCACAATTTCCAGCGACTTCGCCCGCGCCTGGCTGTTCCCGCCATCCATCATGGCGCAATATCACTTCACCAACATCGGCGCTTTCCAGCCCTATGTCGGCGTCGGCGTGAACTTCACCACCTTCTGGAATACCCGCGTCAACAACGACACCTGGTCGATTCCTTTCGCCCCCGGATCGCCGCTTGCCGGCGCGCAAGGAGTCCTCGCCAACTTCCAATACGCCACGGTCGCGCCGTCCTGGGGGCCGGTCGGACAGATCGGCTTCGATTACATGCTGAACGACCATTGGGGCGTGAACGTCGACTTCAAATATATCGGCCTGCACCCGATGGTTCACTCCACCGTCGTCTCGTTCGCGCCGGTCGCGGGGGCGGGGCTTAGCGCGATCTACATCCCGGTTAAGGTGTCTCTGCCGATCAATCCGGTCGTCATCTCGGCGGGCCTCACCTATCGCTTCGGCGGCAGCCTGCTGTCGCCGCTGTTCTAAGGCTAGCCGTCACGTGAAACCGGCCCTTGGGTCGGTTTCCGATACAAAAACCCCCGGCGCGAGCCGGGGGTTTTTTTATTCATCAGGGCGTCGCTGAGACGGCGCGCCAACAGCGATCGAGGAAAGCCGCGCTGCGCGTGGCGGAGCGCCATTGGCGCAGAAGACGGCGCCATCTATTCTGACCACGCCGACGCAGCTTGACGTCGACGTTGTGACCAAGAGGAAAGCTATTGGGTCAGCAGCCGACAAATCGAGTCGAGTTGCTCCAATGATTCGTAGCGAATCCGAAGTTCGCCGCTTTCACCCTCGGAACGAAGTTCGACACGCATGCCGAGCGCATCGCTCAAGGTCTTTTCGATCGCGCGCGTATCGGCGTCCTTGACGGAATTCCTGGCGGAACGCGGCGAATGTCTCGACGCCCCAGTCTCCTCGGCGTGATCCTTCGCCAATCGCTCGACGTCGCGAACCGTCAATCCCTTTTCGACAATGCGGCGCGCCACCGCGCTGGGGTCCGCCACGGCGAGAAGCGCGCGTGCGTGGCCGGCAGAAATCGCGCCCTCGCCCACGAGCCGTTTCGCGTCCTCCGGCAAAGCGAGCAGGCGAATCGTATTGGCGATGTGCGACCGGCTCTTGCCGATGATTTTCGCGATTTCGCCGTGGGAATATCCAAACTCGGCGCCGAGCCGCTCATAGCCCTTCGCCTCCTCGATGGCGTTGAGGTCGGCGCGCTGCACATTCTCGATGATCGCGAGTTCGAGCGCTTCCTTGTCGTTCGCCTCATGAATGACGACCGGCACGTCGGAAAGACCGGCCATCTGCGCCGCGCGCCAGCGCCGCTCTCCCGCGATGATTTCATAGGCGTCGGCGACGCCGACGATGACGCGCACGATGATGGGCTGGATCACGCCCTTCTCGCGGATCGACGCGGTCAGTTCGGCAAGATCCTCCTCGCGAAAGGAGATACGCGGATTGCGCGGATTCGGGCGCAAGAACTCGATCGGCGCCGTTCGCGGACCGCGCGGCCGCTCTACCGGAGCGGCGTCCGCGGCGGCGTCGCCGAGAAGCGCCGCCAATCCCCGGCCCAGCCGGCGCCGCGAGTCATCCGCCATCTTGAAGGCTCCTTCGTTGGTTCTAAGACCGCTTGGCTTTGCTGCTTGATCTTGGGCTGCTTGATCTTGGGCTGCTTGATCTTGGGCTGCTTGACGCTTAGGCCGCGCGCAACCGCTTCTCGCGCTGGATCACTTCCGAGGCGAGCTTCAGATAGGCCTGACTGCCCGCGCATTTGAGGTCATAGAGCAGCACCGGCTTGCCATGTGAAGGCGCCTCCGAGACCCTGACGTTGCGCGGGATCATCGTCTGATAGACCTTCTCGCCCATGAAACGACGCACGTCGGCGACGACCTGATTGGCGAGATTGTTTCGGGGGTCATACATCGTCAGAACGACGCCGTGGATCGACAACTTTTGGTTGAGAGTCTGCCGAACCTGTTCGACAGTTGAAAGGAGCTGAGACAGACCTTCCAGCGCGAAAAATTCGCACTGCAGCGGCACAACGACGGCGTCGCTGCTCGCTAACGCATTGATAGTCAATAGGTTTAGCGATGGCGGGCAATCGATCAGAATATAGCTGTAGCGCCGTTCATCATCGTGATCGGCCGCCAGCTCGGCAAAGGCGCGCTTCAACCTATAGGCGCGATCCTTGTCATTGGCGATCTCAAGCTCGACGCCGAGCAAATCCAGAGTCGACGGCGCGATCGAGAGCCGCGGCACGGCCGTGGCGATGATCGCATCGGCGAGGCTCGATTCGCCGAGCAGCACGTCATAGGTGGAAATCGTTCGTTGGTGACGGTCGACGCCAAGGCCGGTCGACGCATTGCCTTGCGGATCGAGGTCGATGACCAGAACTTCCTCACCGACCGCCGCCAGCGCCGTGCCGAGATTGATGGCGGTGGTTGTCTTGCCCACGCCGCCCTTTTGATTGGCCAGCACAAAAATGCGCGGCGAAGAGGAAGCGGTCACGATGGGGAAACCTTGTGCTTGACGACGACGACTCGCGCGCCCTTGCGGGTGCGGCTGTCCGCCGATTCGCAGCTCAAGCTACCGAGCGCCTCAACCGCGGTCAATTCGTCTCGCCACTCTTCCCCCTTTAAAAACACCCCAACAGCGCCTTTTTGTAGCGGCGCCTCGGCAAGCTGCACGAGACGGGAGAGCGGCGCGAGGGCGCGTGCGCTAACGCCGCCGACTTCGGCGGCGTGATTGGGCAGAACGCTTTCGATCCGCGCCGCATGAATGACCACCGGCGCTCCTGTTTCACGTGAAACAGCGCGGAGGAATCCAGCCTTGCGCTGGTCACTTTCAATCAGGTGCACGACGACATCCGGCATCGACTTCAACAAGAGCGCCGTCACCAGCCCGGGAAAGCCTGCGCCGGACCCCAGGTCCGCCCAACATCGGATGTGAGGCGCGGCCGCGTAAACCTGCGCCGAATCGGCGAAGTGCCGCAACCAAATTTCGTCGAGCGTCGCCGAGGAGACGAGATTGATCTTCGCCTGCCAGCGCCGCAGCAGCGACTCATAGATCTCAAGCTCGGCTACGATCGCTTTAAGTTCCGGGAAGAGTTCGAGGGCCTCTTCCCGGCAAGATCTGTCTCTCACGCGCGGCGCGCCCGCGCCGCCAGCAGCGTCAACGCCGAAGGCGTCATGCCGTCGATCCGCTGCGCCTGGCCGATGGTGCGCGGCCGCAGATAGCTCAATTTTCCGCGCAATTCCGCCGAAAGTCCGGCGATCGCCGCATAATCCAACCCATCCGGCAGCGCCAGGCGCTCGTCGCGTCGATACGCGTCGATATCGGCCTGCTGGCGGTCGAGATAGACGGCGTAGCCGGCCTCGGTCTCCAGTCGCTCGGCAGTATCGGCGTCAATTCCGCTCAACTCGGGCCAGATCGACGCCAGGCGATCCAGCGTGATGTCCGGAAAGGACAGCAGCGCATAGGCGCTGCGGCGCAGCCCGTCCTGATTGACCGGCAGACCGTGCCGGCGCGCCGCCGCAGAGGTCAATTCCCGCGTTTGCACCATGGTTCGCGCAGCTTCGAGGCGGGCAGCGCGGGCTGAGTGATGGGACGCTCGATCAGCGCCGACGCAGCCGATCTCTAGGCCCCGCGGCGTTAGGCGCTCGTCGGCGTTGTCGGCGCGCAGCGACAGGCGATATTCGGCGCGCGAGGTGAACATGCGGTAAGGCTCGCTGACCCCCCGGGTGACGAGATCGTCGATCATCACGCCGAGATAGGCTTCCGCGCGATCGAAGACGATTTCGGCCGTTCCGGCGGCGTAGCGCGCCGCATTGATCCCGGCGAGCAGCCCTTGTGCGGCGGCTTCCTCATATCCCGTCGTGCCATTGATCTGCCCGGCGAAGAAAAGACCGCGAAAACGCTTGGTTTCGAGGGTCGCCGAGAGTTCGCGCGGATCGACATAATCATATTCGATCGCATAGCCCGGCCGCAGAATACGGGTCTCCTCTAGCCCAGGAATGGCGTTGATGAAGGCCTGCTGAGTCGTCAGCGGCAGCGAGGTCGAAATGCCGTTCGGATAGACAGTGTCGTCGTCGAGCCCTTCGGGTTCGAGAAAAATCTGATGGGCGTCGCGATCGGCGAAGCGCGTCACCTTGTCCTCGATCGAGGGGCAATAGCGCGGTCCGGGGCCGGAGATGGCCCCCGTGCGCATTGGCGAGCGATGCAGATCGTCGAGTATGATCCGATGCGCGGCAGGCGTCGTGCGCGTGACGCCGCAGGCGATCTGGCGGTTCGCGATCGCCGTCGTCAGATAGGAGAAGGGTTCGGGCGTCGAATCGCCCCATTGGACTTCGAGAGCGTCCCAGCGGATCGTGCGGCCGTCGAGCCGCGGCGGTGTGCCGGTCTTGAGCCGCGCGACCGCAAAACCGGCCGCCCGCAACCGTCGGCTTAAGCCGTTGGAAGGCGCATCGCCCATCCGTCCAGCGGGCGTGCGCTCATCGCCGATATGGATCACCCCGCCGAGAAATGTGCCGGTGGCGATGACGACGGACGCGGCGCTGATCTGGCCCTCGGCGGTGACGACGCCGCGAATAGTTTGGCCCTCCATCAGCAGATCTTCGACGGAGGCTTCGACGATCGCCAGATTTTTCGTCTCATTCAGCGCGGCCTGCATCGCCGCGCGATAGAGCTTGCGGTCGGCCTGGGCGCGGGGACCGCGCACCGCCGGGCCCTTGGAGCGGTTGAGCACGCGGAACTGGATGCCGGCGGCGTCAGCGACCCGTCCCATCAGTCCATCCAGCGCATCGATCTCCCGTACCAGCTGGCCCTTACCGAGCCCGCCGATCGCCGGATTGCAGGACATTTCGCCAATTTTTGCGCGGCTCTGGGTCACCAGCGCCGTGTGCGCGCCAAGACGCGCCGCTACAGCCGCAGCCTCACAGCCGGCGTGGCCGCCGCCGATCACAATGACGTCGAATTGCTTCATAGCGGAATTCATGGCTTGGCCTGTTTCACGTGAAACATATCATTTGCCGATACAGAAACGCGAGAAAACCGCATCGAGAATTTCTTCGACGTCGACGGCGCCGACAATCCGCCCGAGCGCGGCGCTGGCGCGGCGCAACTCCTCGGCCTGAAGCTCGAGCGCCTCGCCTCCAGCTAGGACAATGTCAATGCTTTCAACGGCTTGCTCCAGCGCGCGACGATGCCTTTCTCGCACGATCAGCGACGACGCCCCGTCACCCAATCGCGCCCGGGCGCGCGCTTCAATCGCTGCCGCCAACGTCTCCAACCCCTCGCCGCTCAAAGCGCAGACGCCGATCGCGCCTTGCGGCGCCGGCGCCAGATCGGTTTTGGTCGCAACGCGGATTGTCTCGACGTCGTGCGCCGGCGGCGCCTCCGCAGAATCCGACAGCCACAGCGCCAGGTCGGCGGTTTCGACCCGCGCCAGCGTCCGGTCGACGCCGATCCGCTCGATCGCGTCGGCCGCCTCGCGCAGTCCCGCCGTGTCGATCAACGTGACGGGCAAACCGCCAATATCGAGATGCGCCTCGATCATGTCGCGCGTGGTGCCGGGGATCGGCGAGACGATTACGAGATCGCGCCGGGTCAGCGCGTTGATCAGCGTCGATTTGCCGACGTTCGGCCGCCCGAGAATCATGACGACGAACCCGTCGCGCATGCGCTCCGAGGCTGGCGCGAGCCGCAGCGCCGCGCGCATGTCCTCGGCGAGCGGCGAAAGCAGCGCGCCAAGCCGCGCCGACGAAAACACCCCCACATCCGCCTCGTCGCTGAAGTCGAGCTCGGCCTCGACAAGCGCCAGCGACTCGACCAGCGCCGTACGCCAGCCCTCGACCTTCCGGCGCAACGCGCCGCCCGCCACCCGCAGCGCCTGTCGCCGCTGCGCCTCGGTCTGCGCGTCGACGAGATCGGCCAGCGCTTCCGCCTGAGAGAGATCGAGCTTGCCATTGGCGAAGCTGCGGCGCGCGAATTCACCGGGTTCGGCCGGCCGCACGCCAGGCAGCCGATGCAAAGCGGCGAGCGCGCCCTCGACGACCGCCCGGCCGCCATGGAGCTGCAGCTCGGCGTAATCCTCCCCCGTTGACGACGCGGGACCGGGAAAGAACAGCGCAATCCCCCGATCAAGCATTTCCCCGGTCTGGGGATCGCGCAGAACCGCAAAACTCGCCTGCCGCGGCGCCGGGAGCTTGCCGGCGAGCGCCTCGACCGCCTCCCCGGCCCCCGGCCCCGAAATCCGGATGACGGCGATGGCGGCGCGCCCTGCGCCGGTGCCGAGCGCGAAGATCGTGTCATCCGCCGTCACGGCGCGGCTGCCTGGGGTCGGCGCGGCGCCGATACGGAGCTTCCCAGCAGCCGCTCGCGATAAATCTTGCGAAACGCCAGGGTCGGCGCGTCGGTGCGCACGGACGCCTCCTCGGCCGCCGGCGGAGCCACAGGCGGCAGAGAGGATTCAACAATCGCCTGATCCTCGCGGGCGATCCTGCGGTTCATCCAGCGGAAGGCGAAATCAAACAGCGGCGCACGCGCAAAGCTACGCACGGTCAGCAGCCAGAGTCGTGTCGTCTCCTCGTCTTCGGGAATGCAGGCGACCATGAGCCGAAAAATCTTCCCCGGCGGATCGATGAAGAGCTCCATCACATTGGGGAAGCGGTAATCCATATTGCCGGCGCGGGGCGCGCCGTCGACGCTCGCGCAAATGCGCCCGCCGTAGGGCTGTGGCTCGAACGCCATCTCTAGCCTGCCAGCGCCGACATATTTGGAAAGATCGCGCCCGATCGTGCTGCGGTGCACAAAAGGCAGATGCGGACTGTCAAGCATGTTTTCCATGACCCGCGTCCAATGCGCCTTCCAGACCACCGATTGGGCGCACAGCGTGACGCCCTGCGGCGCCATAAGCGTTTGAGATAGCGAAGGTTCTTCGATGGAATCGACGCCCGTGTAGAGCCACAACAGACCGCCGGACTCGCTGCACGGCAGCGCCACGGCGCTCAAGTTTTCGCGTTTTGCGTCTGGATTCCAGGGGACGTGGCAGTTACGGCCCGCGCCGTCGAAGCGCCAGCCGTGGAAGGGACATTCGATGACGCCCGTCTCGACTCGCCCGAGCGAGAGCGCGACGCCGCGATGCGGACATCGATCGACGAGGGCGCAGGCCTTGCCGCCCGCGTCCCGGAAGAAGACGACACGCTCGCCGGCGACGCGCATCGCCAGCGGCGTGTCGCGCTTCAGATCGCACGCCAGGCCGACGATCGTCCACACATTGGCGAAATCCTTGAACATGCGCGCCGCTTATTTCCTTCGCCGCTGGAATTCGCAAGGACTGTCCGGCACAAAGACATATGCGAACGCGAGCAATATGTCGCCGGCTCAACGGCTCGGACGCGGGGTGCTTTCAGGCATTGCGACTCGAGAGCTTTACATTGGAGCCCCGCGCCTTTCGCTTCGCGCCGGAAGATGAAGCCCATATCGCGCCAGACGCGGTCGCCGCACGCCTTCAGCGCGACTTTGTCATCGGCGCGTTCATCGCAGACGACTCGCAATTGATTGGCGTTGGCGGACTCGCTTGGAGCGACGGCGTGAAGACGCGCCACAAAGCGCTGCTATACGGCATGTATGTGAAAGCCGCAGAGCGCGGAACAGGCGCCGCCGACGCGATCATGAAAAGACTGATCGACGAGGCGCGCGGCAAGGTCGAGATCGTCACGCTTACCGTCGTCTCGACGAATTTTCGCGCGCTGCGTTTCTATGAGCGATGGGGATTTCGCGCCTATGGCGTCGAAGAGCGCTCAGCGAAAAACGGCGACGGCGATTATCTCGACGAAACGCTGATGGCGCTTCGTTTCAACGAATAAAACAGGCGGCAAGAACGGGCCGATGACTCGGCCGAAGTCTTATCGCCGTTACGTATTCATCGAATCGAAGAAGCCCAGATTGTTCTTCGTCTCGCGCAGCTTTCCGAGCAGGAATTCGATCGCGTCGACCGTGCCCATCGGATTGAGGATACGGCGCAGAACGTACATCTTCTTGAGGATGTCGGGCGCGACGAGCAGCTCTTCCTTGCGGGTGCCGGAGCGGGTGATGTCCAGCGCCGGGAAAATCCGCTTGTCGGAAACCTTGCGGTCGAGAATGATCTCGCTGTTGCCGGTGCCCTTGAACTCTTCGAAGATGACTTCGTCCATGCGCGAGCCCGTGTCGATCAAGGCCGTCGCGATGATCGTCAGCGAGCCGCCTTCCTCGATATTGCGCGCCGCGCCGAAGAAGCGCTTGGGCCGCTGCAGCGCGTTGGCGTCGACGCCGCCGGTCAGCACCTTGCCGGACGACGGCACCACGGTGTTGTAGGCGCGCCCGAGCCGCGTGATCGAATCGAGCAGGATCACCACGTCGCGGCCGTGTTCGACGAGACGCTTCGCCTTCTCGATCACCATTTCCGCGACCTGCACGTGGCGCACCGCCGGCTCGTCGAAGGTCGAGGAGACGACCTCGCCCTTCACCGAGCGCTGCATGTCGGTGACTTCCTCAGGCCGCTCGTCGATGAGCAGCACGATGAGATAGCACTCGGGGTGATTGGTCGTGATCGACTGCGCGATATTCTGCAGGAGCACGGTCTTGCCGGTGCGCGGCGGCGCCACGACCAGCGCGCGCTGCCCTTTGCCGATCGGCGCGACGAGATCGATGATGCGCGACGAGAGATCCTTGCGGGTCGGGTCCTCGATCTCGAGCTTGAGGCGCTCGTCCGGATAGAGCGGCGTCAGATTGTCGAAGGGCACCTTGTGGCGCACCTTCTCGGGATCTTCGAAATTGATGCTGTTAACCTTTAAGAGCGCGAAATAGCGTTCGCCCTCTTTGGGGCTTCGGATCATGCCCTCGACTGTGTCGCCGGTGCGCAGGCCGAACTTTCGGATCTGCGAGGGCGAGACGTAAATGTCGTCGGGACCGGCGAGATAATTCGCGTCGGGCGACCGCAGAAAGCCGAAGCCGTCCTGCAGCACTTCGACGACGCCGACGCCGACGATTTCGACGTCGCGACTCGCGAATTGTTTCAGAATCGCGAAGAGGAGTTCCTGTTTGCGCAGGAGAGAGGCGTTCTCGACTTCGTGCTCTTCGGCAAAAGCGAGGAGTTCGGCGGCGGACTTAGCCTTCAAGTCCGAAAGTTTTATTTCCCGCATTCAGGAGGAACCTTGGGTATTACTGGCGCGCAGATGGAAACGAGCCGGAGAGAAGAGGTGGGGCGGGGGAGACGGCCTTCGGGGAGCGCCGGCGAAAATCCGGCGATGCCGCTACAAGCAGACACGGGCCTCAGAGGGATATGGCTCACTTAGACAATTTCCAGACATGAATCAAGAGTTCCGTTAAAGCGGTCTTAACGCGCCGGCCGGGCTCGCGCCGCTGGCGCAGCCGGACTGAGGCGCCGCATAATCTTTTCCCCTTTGCTCATCTCACCCCCTCTTTTTGCTCACGGGACTTCAGATGGCCGCCATCAATCTCGCTCGCTATCCGGTTCGACTGGACGGCGAAAGCGCCGACGTCGGCGACGCCGAGGAGCTCGTCGTCCTTCTCGACGTGCTCAACGGCCGCCGCGACCGGGAGGTTCTCACGCAGCTGCGCCCGCATTTGCCGCAAATCATTCGCAAGCCTTCGGACCTGCCGCTGCTGATGCGCGAACTCGGTCGCGACGACCAGATCTTCCTCGTCGAGGCGATGAGCGATTCCTTGGCCGACGCTCTGCAGACCGCGCGTCACCTGCGCGAGTTGCTGGCGACGATCGCGGAGCCGCAAGTCAGATTGAGCGTCATCGACACTCTTGGCGGACCAGGATTGCGCAAGCTTATCGTCACCGCGCGGGACCTTTCAGGCGCTTTGGAATGGACCTATGCGCAACGCAGCCGGCGGCTTCTTGAACTTCTCGGCGCCGATTATTTGCGTCGCCTCATCCGCCATGGCGACGATCTGGCGCTCGCGTTAAACGCGCTCGCCGAAGACGCTCAACGCGCGCTGCTCGACAGCATCGGATTCGCACGCGTCGCGGAGTTGACGCGCAACGCGCGCGATCTGGCGCTGCTGCTGCGCGCGCTCCCGCCCACCATCAGCGCGACTCTGCTTGATCAATTCGATCGCCAACAGCTTGTGGAGATCATCGTCGACCGTAGGGCGTGGATTTACCTCTACGATCGGATTAGGCCCGACGAGGCCATCCAGTTGCTCGCCAAGCTCGGAGCGGACAATGCCGTATGAACCATCGCGTATTTCGCGCCGCAACTCGCAAGACGTCGGTTCGCTTGCGCGGCTTCGCGGCAGCAGACGCCGGATGATTGACGCGCATCTTCACGTCGTCGATTTCGTCCAGGAGACGCCAGGCGGACCGGCGCTCCTCGATCACATGGATCGCGCCAATGTCGATAAGGCGGTGATCTTCGGACTGCCGGTGCGCAAGCTATGGAACGAATATGACCGCGAGCCGCCGGACTATTATCTCGCCAATGACGCGCACTGCTATTATTACGCCTATACGGACGTCATCGTCGCCGAGATGGTGCGCGCGCTGCCCGCAGAGCATCAGAGCCGACTCTATCCGCTGATCTGCGGCTTCAATCCAGTCGATCGCTACGCCATTCGTCACGTCGAGCGGCTATATGAGCAATATCCCGACGTGTGGAGCGGCATTGGCGAAATGCTGTTGCGCCACGATGATCTCACCGCCTTCACCTTCGGCGAAAACGCGCGCGCCAATCATCGCGCGCTCTACCCGATCTACGAATTTGCAGCACACTACGACCTTCCGGTGCTGTTGCATCAAAACGTCACGGCCGTTTCGAAAGGCGATCATCCCGTCTATCTCTTCGAACTCGAAGAGGCGCTGCGCGAATTTCCGCGCACGCGCTTCATCTTCGCGCATTGCGGCATGTCGCGGCGGGTGAATGCGCCCTTCTATTATCAGATGGTCGAGCGGCTGCTCGATCAATATCCAAATGTCTGCGTCGATTATTCATGGGTCATCTACGACGTCGCCATCTGCCCTGACTGCGCGCCGGACGAAAATTGGCTGGCGCTCACCGAACGTCATAGCGAGCGCATTTGTTTGGGCTCCGACCTCGTCGCCAAATTCGAGCGCTTGGGACCAGAACTCCAACGCTACGACGTTTTTCTCGACCAGCTGAGCGACAAGGCCTGCGCGGATCTCTGCTGGCGAACCGCAGAGCGCATCTATGGCGCCAACAAGGGCAAGGTGAATCGCGCCGCGCGGCCGATCGCGCCCGACTGGGATAAGATCATCGCCTAGAGCGCTTCCCGATCACATGAACTCATGTGATCGATAAGGAATCGCTCAAAATCGAAATATTGGAGCAGGTTCTCATCGAAAAAGTCTGTCAACTTTTTCGGAACCTGCTCGAGAATCAGAACGGCTTGACGATCACCAGAATGACGACGCCGATCATTAGCAGGGTCGGCAGTTCATTGAAGATGCGATAGTAGCGCGGCGAATGAACATTGGCGTCTGCCGCGAAACGGCGCATCAGCGCGCCGTCATGAATATGCGCGGCGGTTAGCAGCACGACGAGCGTCGCTTTCGCATGAAACCATCCTGACGACAGCGCGCCGCCCTCGATCGCCAGATAGATTCCCGTCATCCAGGCGACGAGCATCGCCGGCGTCATGATGTAGCGATACAGCCGCCGCTCCATGATCTTGAACGTCTCGGAGAGCGCTCGCTCGCCCGCGCTGGCATGGTAGACGAAGAGACGCGGCAGATAGAGAAGCCCCGCCATCCACGAGATGATGGCGATCACATGCAGCGCTTTGATCCAGAGGTACATGTCAGCCGGCCCCCCTAACGCGCGCGACAAGCCGCTCGACATTTTCGATCGGCGTCTGCTGCAAGATGCCGTGACCCAGATTGAAGATATGCGGACGGCCTTCGAAGGCGGCGAGAATCGAATCGACTTCGCGGTCGAGCGCTTCTCCGCCCGCGACAAGCACGAGCGGATCGAGATTGCCTTGCAGCGGCACATTCGATTCGGTTTGCGCAACGGCCCATGCGGGATCGAGCGCCGTATCGATGCCGTAAGCATCCGCGCCGATCATCTGCGTAAGCTTGGGCAGATGCGCGTCGGCGCCGCGTATGAAGGCGATCACTGGAATCTGCGGATGGCGCGCCTTGACGCCTTCAACGATCCGCCGGACCGGCGCCGCCGACCAGCGCTGAAATTCATTTGCCGGCAAGACGCCGGCCCAGCTGTCGAAGATCTGCACGACCTCCACGCCAACCTCGATCTGGCGCGCAAGATAGTCGATTGACGCCTCAACGACGCGATCGATCAGCTGCGCGAAAGCATCGGGATGACGATAGGCGAACAGACGCGCCGGCGCCTGATCGGGAGTGCCCTGCCCCGCGATCATATAGCTCACGACCGTGAACGGCGCCCCGCAAAAGCCGATGAAGGCGACGTCCGACGGCAGCGCCGTCTTTACAAGATCAATCGTCTCGAACACCGGCGAAAGATGCTCGATCTTGAATGCGCCGAGCCGCTGCGCCTGCTCCGGCGTTTCGATCGGCTCCAGCCGCGGCCCCGAGCCGCTCTCGAAGGAAACCCGTTGGCCCATGGCGTCGGGCACCACAAGAATGTCGGAGAACAAAATCGCTGCGTCGAAGTGAAAGCGCCGGATCGGCTGCAGCGTCACGTCGGCCGCCTTCTGCGGCGAATAGCAGAAATCCAGAAAGCTTTTCGTCGTCGCCCGAACGTCGCGATATTCGGGAAGGTAACGGCCCGCTTGACGCATCAGCCAGAGCGGCGGAACGCTCCGCACCTGTCTGCGCAGAACCGAAAGAAGCGCCTTCTCGTCCGCCATCGCGTTCGCTCCGTCTGTCGTCCTCGACAAGCGGGGTAGCGCGAAACGCCATTAAAACAAAATTCATTTTAATAAGAATTGATTCTTCAGTTGTATCGCGTAGCGGACAAAAGTTAATTTTCATTAACCAGTCGCCCACAGGCGAGCCGCGAAGACCCGGTCGTGGGGGCCGTAGCGGGAAAAATTCAGACAGCGAATGGAATCATGGACGTATCGCTCGTTCTCGGCGCAAGTGATTGTGGATGGCCTGTGAATCCCTCCTGTACCGGCGTCGGCGCGAATCCCATCGACAGCGCTTCTCCTGTTGAGCGTTTGGGGACTCTATGCCCGCTAACCGAAGCGGAGCATTTTTTGACAGCGGTTTATCCCCGCTCTTCGGCTTTCGCGGGAGGGCTGTGGACGTGACCGCAAGGCCAATATCGACTTTCTGGCGCGAATCGGCGCCGCTGATTCTCGCCTCGAAAAGCGCCGGCCGGCGGCAGGCGCTGTTGCATTCGGGCGTTCCTTTCGAGTCGATTCCGGCGGATGTCGACGAACGGGCGATCGAATCGCGGCTCGACGGCGCCGACGCCGACGCAATCGCCCTAGCGTTGGCGCGCGCCAAGGCGCTCGCCGTTTCCGTTGACGGACGGCTCGTGCTCGGCGCCGATCAAGTGGCAAGCTGCGAAGGCAGAATTTTCGGCAAGCCGGCGGATATGGGGGAAGCCGAAACGCTCCTGCGGTTCCTCTCCGGCCGCCGGCACCGCCTGCATTCGGCGATCGCTCTCTCTCGCGACGGCGCCGTCGTCTTTGCGACGGTCGGCGTCGCCGACCTCACCATGCGGGCGCTGAGCGAGGACTTCATCGCCGCTTATCTGGCGGCTGTCGGTGAGAATGCGCTGACTTCGGCCGGCGCCTATCAGATTGAAGGCCTGGGCGCGCAACTCTTCTCCAAGGTCGAAGGCGATTACTGGACCATCATGGGGCTTCCGCTGCTGGAGCTCCTCGAGGCGCTTCGGCGCGAGGGGGCGCTCCTTTCGTGACACAGCCAAAGATGCTGCGCGTGGGGCTGACCGGCTCGATCGGCATGGGCAAGTCGACGACGGCCGACATGTTTCGCGCCGAAGGCGTCGCGGTTCTCGATTCCGATCAGCTCGTGCATGACCTCTATAGAGGACCGGCGGCGGCCGAGATTGAGCACGCGTTTCCCGGCGTCGTCGTGAATGGCGTCGTCGACCGTCCGCGGCTCGCCGCCCGCGTTCTTGACGATCCCGCGGCGCTCAAGCGCCTGGAAGCGATCGTGCATCCGATGGTGTGGGCGGCGCGCGACGCTCTGATCGAAGAACGTAAAAATCAGGGCGACCGCATCGTCGTTTTCGACATACCGCTGCTGTTCGAAACCGGCGCTGAAAAGGACTTCGACGTCATCGTCGTCGTCACCGCGCCGGAAGATGTGCAAAAGGCGCGCGTTCTTGCCCGGGAAGGCATGACGGCGGAGAAATTTGCGTCCATTCTGTCGAAGCAGACGCCTGATTCAGAAAAGCGCGCCCGCGCCGATTTCGTGGTCCATACCGACCAGGGTCTGGACGCAGCGCGCAAAGAGGTGCGAAACATTGTGAAAGCGCTTGAAGCGCGACTCGGGTGAAAAATGCGGGAGATCGTTCTCGATACTGAAACGACGGGGCTCGATCCGTCTAGCGGCCATCGCGTCGTCGAAATCGGCGCGGTCGAGATTTCCAATCTCATCCCGACAGGCAGGCATTTCCACTGCTACGTCGATCCACAGCGCGACATGCCGGACGAAGCCTTCCGGGTGCATGGCCTCTCTCGCGAATTTCTCGCGCAGCACAAGATCTTCAAGGAAATCGCCGCCGAATTTCTCGACTTTATCGAGGATGCGCCGCTGGTGATTCACAACGCCGAATTTGATACGCGCTTTCTCAACGCCGAATTCGCGCTCATGAATTTGCCGCCGCTGGGCGGCGGCCGCATCATCGACACGCTCGCCATGGCGCGCCGCCGCCATCCTGGGGGCCCCAATTCTCTCGACGCCTTGTGTCAGCGCTACGCCATCGATCTCTCGCGGCGCGAGAAACACGGCGCCCTGCTCGACGCCAATCTCCTGGCCGAGGTCTACGCCGAGCTTTGCGGCGGACGGCAGTCGGCGCTGTCGCTGCAGACCGTTCAGGCGGTGCGCATCGCCGCCTTGAACGATCTGTTGCGCCGTCGCCCCGAGCCGCTCGCGCCGCGGTTAAGCGCGGCCGAAGAGACGGCGCACTCTGTCTTTGTCGGGACGATGAAAGCGCCGATCTGGGATCGCTATCTCGCAAGCGACGAAGACGCAGCGGCGCCGAGCGCCACTGGCTAATTCGCCTGAGCGCCGCTCTGGACGCCCGCTTCGGCGGCCTTTTGCTGATAGAGCGCGACGAAGTCGATCGGATCGATATAGAGCGGCGGATAACCGCCCTTGCTCGTCGCGTCGGCCACAAGCTGGCGCACGAAGGGAAACAGCATACGCGGGCATTCGATCATCACGATCGGATGCACCTGCTCTTCGGGAATGTTCAACAGTCGGAACACGCCGCCATATTCAAGGTCGAGCTTGAAGAGGAGTCCGTCTCCCTCGCCCGCCTTGCAGTCGAGCATCAGACTGACTTCGAAGTCGGTCGGCGCCAGCTGTTTGGCGTTGACGTTGACTTGAATCGAGATGTTTGGCGCCTTCTCCTGCGCGCCGAGCGAACGCGGCGCGTTGGGATTCTCGAAGGAGAAATCCTTCAAATATTGAGCAAGCGAATTGAGGGCCGGAGCGCCGCCCGGCGCTCCTTGCGCGCCGTTGCCATTGGTGTCGGTCATGTAGGATCTCCAGCAAAGCCGTTGTCATGAGAATTCGCGCCCGCCTAACACGTCTGTCAGAAGCGAACAAGGCGCGCCCCCGGTTCTACTTTGCTCCGCTTCGTCGCGCTCTGCGCGCTTCGCGCCGCCACTCGCGCGGGTCGAGGTCGATGATTCGCGGGTCTGCGACGCCGGACCGCGCCCGCAACCGCCGCGCCAGGCTTTGCCGCACGGACGGGGACTTCAGCGCCAGCCCGACAAAATCGGAGGCGAAGCCCGGAAGAATGAGCAGGATCGAGGCGAGCGCCTGCAACGCCCCGTCGAGAAAGGCTCCGTCGCGCAGGGCGGAGCTCTCGCCTTTCGCCTTGGCGGCCAATCCGGCGCGGACAAAATCGAGGAGGCGCCGCACGTCGGAGAGGCCGAGCAGCGAAGCGCCGAGGGCGAGCGCGATCGCCGCGAGAAGCCCGACGGCGCGGACGACAAGCGCGAAACACAGGATCTCCAGCACGATCCATGTTGCGAGGACGGCGCCGACAAGCTTAGATTTCACCGAATCATCCGATCTTTGCGGCCTTACGTCGCCCGCGGCGATACGCCCGCCCCTTGATTCGTGACATGTACGAAGCGACATGATAGCCGACGACAAATTTATTCGGGAGTTGCCAATGCCGGCCTCCGGCGATCTGTTCGATCCCAGCCTTATCGTTTTCGCGGCGCTCGCGGTTTTCGTCATCTGGAAGCTGCGCTCGGTGCTCGGAATGCGGGTGGATCGCGAAACGCCGCCCCCGGCACGCTTCGGGCCGCGCGGTCCGGCCCCAGCGGCAGTCGCCGCGGCGCCGGGCGTCGCGCCGATCACCGAAGCGCCGTCGCGCCCCACTGGCGCCGAGCGCTGGGATGGCGTGGCCGAGAAAGGCGTCGCCTCCGCTTGGAGCGGCCTCGACGCCGTGGCGGCGTCGGACCCCAATTTCGACGGCAAATCCTTCGTCAGCGGGGCGCGCCGCGCTTATGAACTCATCGTCACGGCCTTCGCCAAGGGCGACCGGGAAACTTTGAAGCCGCTGTTGGCGCAGGATGTGTTCGACGGGTTTTCGGCGGAGATCGCGCGGCGTGAGCAGCTGGGCGAAAGCATGGAGACCGCCGTCGTCGCGATCGACTCGGCGACGGTCGACGCCGCCCGCGCCATCGCCGGCCGCAATGAGGTGACCGTCCGTTTCGTCGTTCGACTGATGAGCGTGCGGCGTGACCTGGCCGGCGAAACCATCGACGGCGGGCAGACGCGCAAGGTCATCGAGCGCTGGACCTTTGCGCGCGACGCCAAGGCGAGCGATCCCAACTGGAAGCTCGTCGCGACGCAAACCGAAGACTGAGCATGTCGCGGAAGGCGCCGCAGTTTTCCGCTTCCGATCTGCTGCGAAACATAGAATTCGAAGAGATCGACGGCTTTGCGGCCGACGATCTCGCCGCGGCCTTCGCCGCCTTCCGACGCTCTGCCGAAATCATCGACGCCAAGGCGCAAGAGCAACGTGGCGCCGTCGCGCCTCCCCCTTCGCTTCTCGCCGTCGCGCGCGCTGCGCTGGGCGCCATCGATCATCCTGACCGCTTCTTTCACGACTGGTTTCGCCCGCACGTCATCAAGACTAAGGGCTTCGTGACCGCCTATTACGAGGTGGAGGTCGACGCCAGATTGTCGCCCGAGCCGGGATTCACGACCCCCGTCCTGTCGCGTCCGCGCGATCTCGTCACTTTAAACGACTCGCCGCTCTCGCTGCCGACCGGCGAGACGCTGACCAGCGCGCGCATTCAGGCCGATGGCGCGCTCGTGCCCTATCCGGATCGGCGCGCGATCGAAGAGGAAGGCGCGGCGCCGAGCGCGCATCCTCTCGCCTATGTTCGCGATCCCGTCGAACTGTTCCTCATCCAGGTGCAGGGTTCGGCGCGGCTGCGACTGCCCGGCGGCGGCGTCATGACGCTGACCTATGCGGGGCGCAACGGCTGGCCCTATACATCCGTGGGCCGGCTGATGATTGAGCGCGGGCTCGTCACGAAAGCCGAGATGTCGCTCGATCTGATGAAGGAGACGTTGCGGCGCCTCGGAGCTGGTCCCGGCGAAGCGGGTCGCCGGCTGATGCAGGAGAACCGTTCCTATGTGTTCTTCGAGATCGATGCGTCTGAGCGGCGCAGGATCGGGCCGATCGGCGGGCAGGGCGCGCCGCTGACGCCGTTCCGGTCGATCGCCGTCGATCGCTCGATCTGGTGCTACGGCCTGCCCTTCTGGATTGCCGCGCAAATTCCATGGCAAGGACAGGCGGAAACGCCATTTCGTCGACTGATGATCGCGCAGGACACCGGATCTGCCATAATCGGTCCAGCGCGCGCCGATCTTTTTTTCGGCGCGGGCGAAGCGGCGGGGAGGCGGGCCGGCGACATCCGGCACGCCGCCGAAATGATCGTGCTGCTGCCGAAGGACGTTGGGGACGATCCGTGAGCGAGGAGAATTCCCGCCGATATGCGCGCCGGCTGTCGCAGGCCGAGGCCGAGCTCTGGACAATGGCGACGGCTGACGTTCGACCCGCTCGGGCGCGCCCGAAAAAGCTCGTGTCGCCCACGCCGGCGGTCGAAGCCCCCGCGCCTTTGGCGCCTTCTGGGCCTTCGGTCGACGGCCGCCCAGCAGCGCCGAAACCTCCGCCGCGGCCGATCGACATCGACCCCCGCACCTTCGTGAAGATCAAGCGCGGACGGATCGACGTTGACGCCAAGCTCGATCTTCACGGGCTGCGGCAGGCGGAGGCGCAGCGCTCGCTAACGGCCTTCCTGCGCCGATGTCAGGCGAATGGCGCGCGAATCGCGATCATCGTGACGGGCAAGGGGCTGACGCGGGACGAAGGCGGCGTGCTGCGCCGCGTCGTGCCGATGTGGCTCGAAGCGCCGAATCTGCGCGACGTCGTCGTCGGATTTGGCGAAGCCGCCCGCCATCACGGCGGCGAAGGCGCGCTCTATGTGCGTATCCGCCGCGCGGATCGGGGGCGTTAAGCCTGCTGCCCGGCCGCGCCAGAGACCTCGGCCGCAGGCAGCGCCGCGGGTTCGGCGGGGCGGGTCAAAAAGGCGGCCGGAATGTTCGGCTTGCCTTCCTCGGTCAGATGTTGCGCGGAGTCCGGCGGCGGCTTCCATTCGAAGGCGTCCAGCCGGCCGGTGACCGGTGACATCGGCAGCCAGTTCTTGGAGACGACGCCGTCGGCGATCCAGACAGGATCGCGCGGCGCGCGCGAGCCGCGGGCGAGCCATTCGCGCACCGGACCTGAGGGTCCGTGCTCTCCGTCTTCGATCTCCGCCATCATCAGACAGGTGTGCGCCGTCGGATGAAGGCCGGCGGCGATGAGCGGCGCGAGCGCGGCGCGCGCCTTGGCGAAATCGCGCGCCGACAGCGCCGCCTCGGCGACGATATGTCGGCTCTCCGGCGCGTTGGGGGCGGCGCGGGCAAGCCTCTCCACCCGCGCGAGCTTCGTCGTATTCGATTCGCCCGACAGCGCCTCGAGATAGGCGGCGGCGAGGTCAGGATGCGGTTTCGTCGCCCAGACCGTTTCAATCAGCTTCAGCGACTGCTTCTGGTCGCCATGGCGGGCCAGCACGCGCGCCGCGGCGACGGCGGCGGGCGCAAAGCCCGGCCGGCGCTTCAACGCCTGGCGTGCGAGATGGAGCGCGTCATGCGGATGGTCGCGCTCCTTTTCCATCGCCATGGCGGTTTCGATCACGGCGCGGAGGTTCTGCGCTGTCGGCGCGTCGATCGCCTTGGCGGTAAGACTGGCCTCGATCGCTTCGCGCGCCTTCTGCCAGTCGCCCTGCGCGGCGAGGTGCTCGAGCATCGCGGCGCCGGCCCAGGGCACTGGCGCGATGTCATGCGCCTCCTTGGCGAAATGATGCGCCGCGTCGGCGTCGTCGCGTCGTCGCGCCTCGATATGCAGCCCGCGGAGCCCGAGCAGCTTGGTCTCCGGCTTCAAGGTCATTTTGTGGAAGGTCTCTTCCGCAACCCGCCGATCGCCGGCGAGCTGCGCGGCCTGGGCCTTCAGCACCTGTGTGAGCGGCTCGCTTGGCAGCAGCCGTTCGGCGACGTGCGCGGCCTTGCGGGCGCGGGCGGCGTCGCCGGAGCCGACGGCGATGAATCCCTGTGAAAGCGCATCGAATCCCTTATCCCGTCGCTTCGTCCGCGACCCGCCGCTCCAACGGCCAGGCAGCCGCAGCACCGCCATGGCGATCGCCCAAAGGACGACCGTCGCGGCGATGATCAGCAGCAGACCTGCAACCGCGACCGGTATCGACGCTTCAAACTGGTAGCCGGCGAAATCCAGCGTCAGCGAACCGGGCTGTTCGATCAGCAATTCGAGGCCATAGGCGACCGCGGCAAGCGCGATGATGAAGAAAAACAGAAACAGCATGGCGATGGATCCCGCTTATTCCTTCGTTGCGCCAAGCGCGGCGATCGCGCCATGCAGCAGATCGTCGGCCGCCCGTCCGGCGTCGACGCGGGCGCGCAAGGTCGCGCCGAAATCTTTGGCTTCGTTCTGGGCCGCTTCGGGGAGCGCTGCGAAAACGGCGCTCGCCTGGGCAAGGTCGCCATGGGTCAGCGCCGCCTCGATGTGAGCGACTTTTTCTTCCACCGTCTGAGCCTCGGTCGTCGGCGCCTGACCGGAGGGACGAACGCGCACGAGTTTGCTGGCGCCCTTCATCAGATGCTCCGCAAGATCACCGGAAGCGCCGGTCTCGAGCGCGCGAATGCGCTTGGCGGCTGGCGCGAACTCCGTCTTCAATTGCGCCGCGGTCGGCGCGCCTTTTTCGGCCATGGGCGACAGGGCCGCCAGCGCGGCGGGATCGGCGCCGAGCCGCGTCAGCGCCTTCGTCTCGAGCGCATAGGGCCGGCCGGCCTCCAGCTCGCGCTGAAGCGCAAAAGCGACGACCACGATCGCCGCGGGGCCGTCGGGAGTCTTTGCCGCCGTGGCCGCCGTGGCCTCTGGCGCCGCGCGGGTCTCGCCCTTCGAAGACTCGAGGCGCTCGCGCAGCGCCTTGGTCTCATTCCCAAGTTCGTCGATGCGGCCTTCAAGCGCCGTCATCAGCTCGCTGGCGGTGAGCGCCCCGGGTTCGCCCTGTTCGGCGGGAGCGGCGGGAGCGGGGCTCGCCTTTGCCGCCGTTTCGGCGGTGGTCTTGGCGGCGCTGGCGGCCGCCTGGGCGGCTTCGGCGGCGCGCAAGGCGCGTTGCGCCAGCTCTTCGGCCGAATCGACGCGGCTCTGCAACGCTGCGACGGCTGCTTTTTGCGATTCGATCGCCGTCTTCTGCGATTCGATAGCGACGTTAGGCGCCGGCGTGGGCGGCGCCAGCGGCGTCGGTTCGACCGCCGGCTCGGCGGATTTCACGGGCGCCGTGGAGGGCCGGGACGCTTCCGCGTCGCTCGTGGCCGACTGTCCTTCCGCCGGCGTTTCGGGCGCCGTCGTCTGCGCCGGTTCGGTCTCGCCGATGAGCGAAGCGGCGCGGTCTTTCAACGCGCCGAAGGCGCCGCTCGCCTGATCGACGTAAGGCTCGGCATAGTCCGCGACGACCTTCAGCCGCTCGTCTCGATCCTTGAACGCGATCGCCGCATAAAGCGCCGCGCCCGCGATGAGAACGAGCAGCAGCAGCGTCGCCGCCAGCCGGCCGAAGAAGGAGCGCCGCCTGGGTCTGACCGCCGGCGAAGGCGGCGGTTCAAACGGCGATTCTGCAAAATCGATGGGCGCTTCCGAAGGTTCGACGCGCTTCGGTTCTTCGTCGTTCGGCAAGACCATTGGCTAATCCTTGCTGTCCCGCATCCTTATAGTTGATGCGTTTGGCGCCCGCAAAACAGGCGGCCGTCAGCCTGACGCCTCGACAAGCTGCAACGTGCGGCGCGCAATGTCGAGATGCAGACGTTCGACCATCTTCCCGTCGATCTGCACCACGCCCTTGTCTGCGTTTTCCGGTTCGTCGAACACGGCGATGATCCGGCGGGCGAAATCGACCTCCTCGGCGCTCGGCGCAAAAATTTCATTCACCGGACCGATCTGGCCCGGATGAATGAGCATTTTCCCGTCGAAGCCGAAATCGCGCCCCTGCGCCGCTTCGCGACGCAGGCCGTCGAGATCGTTGAAGTCGTTGTATATCCCGTCGATGATCTCGATGTTGTGGACCCTCGCCGCAAGCACGCTGGCCGAAAGCCAAGACAACAGCGCCGGCCGTCCGGGCGTGAGCCGCGCGCGGGTCGATTTGGCGATGTCGTTGGGACCAAGCACCAGAACCTCGAGTCGCGAAGCCCGATCGTCTGCGGCGCTGGCGATTTTCTCGATGTCAAAGACGGCGCGCGGCGTTTCGATCATCGCCCAGAGTCGCGTCTTATAAGGCGCGCCGGCGGCGACGAGATCGGCGGCCGCCTTCAAAATCTCGTCGCGTGAATTGACCTTGGGGATGACGATGCCGTCTGGGCCGAGCGGCGCGATGGCGGCGATGTCGGGCTTATACCATTCGGAGCCGCGGGCGTTGACGCGCACGACGAGTTGCCGCGCGCCATAGCCGCCGTCGGCCACCGCCGCCGCGACCTGCGCGCGCGCCGTCGCCTTGGCGGATTCCGCGACCCCGTCTTCAAGTTCGAACATCAGGACGTCGGCGGCGAGCGTCTTGCCCTTCTCCAGCGCTCGGGCGTTCGAGCCCGGCATCGCCAGCACGCTGCGCTTTAGTCGGGAAATCATTCAAAACTCCAGCATCGAAACGATTCGGCCTGCTCTTGACCCCGCCGCGTGATCTACACAATAACCCCCGGGTCCGCCATCCGCCCGGCCAAGGCGAACTGGGTTGAGCGAACTTGGCGAAGGCGGACCTGGCCCAGGGGCGAGAAGGGAACGGTAAATGGCGGATCACGAGCAGTCGTACGGCGCGGCCGGTCTGCCGGAATCGCTCATAGAGGGTTATGAGTCCTTCGTTCGCGGGCGTTTCCTTGCCGATCACGACCGATTCGAAGAATTAGCGGTCAGGGGCCAGACGCCCAAAACAATGATCATCAGCTGCTGCGATTCGCGCGTCGCGCCCGAGACCATCTTCAACGCGGGCCCTGGCGAGCTTTTCGTCTTGCGCAATGTCGCGGCGTTGGTGCCGCCCTACGAGCCCGACGATCATTATCACGGCGCTTCCGCGGCGCTTGAATACGCCGTCATGGCGCTAAAGGTTACGGACCTCGTGGTGCTCGGCCATGGGCAATGCGGCGGCGTGCGCGCCTATGCGGAGATCGCCGCGGATCCCGACGCGCCGCGGCTGAGCCACAGCGACTTCATCGGCGACTGGATCAAAATGCTTGGTCCCGCGGCTGATCGCCTGGGCGTTCGGCCTAATCCCAAGGACGCGGACTATGTGGAGCGCCTGGAATTCGAGTCGGTGAAGCAGACGCTGCGCAACTTGCGCTCCTTTCCCATGATTCAGGTGCTGGAACATCACCGGCATCTGCGCCTGCATGGCGCTCTGTTTCGAATCATGGACGGGCGATTGTTCGTGCTCGACGAATCGACGGGCGTCTTCGAGCCCGTCTGCGAAGGAGCCTACGCCGCCGCCTTCGCCGAGGCGCGCTTTTGACGGCAGGCCCCTCGCCAGACCGCGACCGCGTACCGTTCATCGCCGGCCTGCGCGACATCGCCGACGGCTATGACGCGATTCTGTGCGACGGCTGGGGCGTGCTGATCGACGGCCGGCGGCATTTCCCGGAAGCCGCCGAGGCGCTGCGGCGCTTTCGCGCGCAAGGCGGGATCGTCGTGCTGATCACCAACGCCTCGCGTCCCGACGAGGAAGTGCGCCGCCAGATCCTGGGCCTCGGCGTGCCGCAGGATTGTTTCGACGATCTCCTCTCGGCGGGAGAGCTGGCGCTGCGCGAAATCGTCGCGCGCGACGGACAGGCGGTCTACCACCTGGGCCCCTCGCGCGACGACGGTCTGTTCCGCGCCGCCGCGCGGCGTCTCGGCGCGCCGATCATGCGCGTCGGGCCGCAAGCCGCCGATTACATCGTCTGCACCGGCCTCTTTGACGATCGCAACGAAACGCCCTCTGACTATGACGAGCAACTCGCGGAGCTGAAGGCGCGCGATCTGACGATGCTGTGCGCCAATCCCGATATTGTCGTCGCCATCGGCAATGATCTCGTCTATTGCGCCGGCGCCATCGCCGAACGCTATGCGGCGATCGGCGGCCGCGTTCTGACCTTGGGCAAGCCCCACGCCCCGATCTACGCCGCCGCCTTGGAGCGGCTCAAAAATTTGCGCGGCGGCGATGTCGACAAGTCGCGCACGCTGGCGATCGGCGACGGCGCCTTCACCGACCTTGCCGGCGCGGGCCGCGCCGGGCTCGACTGCCTCTTCATCATCCATGGCGTGCATCGCGCCGAGCTGCATCCCGGCGGCGGCGCGCTTGACGAAGCGGCGCTGGATTCGCTCTTCGCGCGCGCCGGCGCTCGTCCTAAGGCTTTGGCTCGCGAGCTTTTCTGGTAAAAGGGACTGCACAGGCCTCATCTGCGGTCACGATCCGCGACGCAACTTTCCGGTGGCTTCCATGTCGACGCCGTTTAAAATCTACTATTTCGAGGATCTGAGCGTCGGCATGCGCGAGACGCTGATGAAGGCGGTGATGGACGACGACGTCATCGCCTTCGCCGATCTTTCCGGCGACCGCAATCCGATTCATCTTTCCGATCACTTCGCCTCGAAGACGCGCTTTGGCGAGCGCATCGTGCATGGCCTTTATACGGCCTCGCTCATTTCGACGGTCATCGGCATGTATCTGCCTGGCCCCGGCGCCGTCTATCTGTCGCAGACGCTGAATTTCCGCGCGCCGGTGAAGATCGGCGACGTGATCACCGTCATTGTCGAAGTGGTGGAGTTGATCGAAAAAGGCCGGCGCGCCAAGCTCAAATGCGAATGTCTCGTCGACGGCAAGGTCGTGCTCGACGGCGAGGCCTTCGTCATGGTGCCGAGCCGCGAGCAGGTGATGCGCGCCGCGTCGCCCGCGCCAGCAGAGGCGAAGCCGGCCTCGGCTTAGATCTTCCGGCCCCGAGCCGTGTCCGACTCCTTCATCGTCGCGCGCGACCCTCAAGCGCCGCCGCCTGGACTGGAGGGCGCGGTCGCGGCGGTCGGCAATTTCGACGGGCTGCACAGAGGCCACCGCGGCGTCATCGCTCGGGCTCGGGCGCTCGCCGCAAAACTCTCGCGTCCCTGCATTCTGCTGACCTTCGAGCCCCATCCGGCGGATTTTTTCGCCGGGCGAACGGTGATCTTTCGGCTGACTCCGCCAGACGCAAAGGCGGCGCAGGCCGCTCGGCTCGGGCTCGACGGCGTTATCGTGCTCACCTTCGACAAGGACTTCGCGAAAAGCCCGGCGCGGGTCTTCACGCAAGAGATTCTGCACGATCGCCTGCAGCTCTCGGCGGTCGTCGCGGGCTATGATTTTCGTTTCGGCGCCGGCCGCGAAGGCGGACCGGAGTTTTTGCGCGCCGAAGGCGAACGGCTCGGGATGATCGTGGAGATCGTCGATCGCATCACCCAGGACGAAGAGGGCAGCTTAGAGGCCGTCTCCTCGACAGCGACGCGGGAAGCGCTGGAACGCGGCGACGCGGCGCTAGCGCGCCGGCTTCTCGGCCACCCCTACTTCATTCGCGGCGTCGTGCGCCACGGCGACAAGCGCGGGCGCACGCTCGGCTTTCCGACCGCCAATATCGCGCTCGATCCCGCCAATCGGCTCAAGCATGGGATTTACGCCGTGACGATCGAGGTCGACGGGAAGGCGCATCAGGGCGTCGCCAGTTTCGGACGCCGCCCGACCTTTGACAATGGCGCGCCGCTCCTTGAAGTCTTCCTCTTCGATTTCGATGGCGACCTCTACGGCAAGGAGGTGGAAGTCGCCTTCTACGGCTTCATACGCGGCGAAGCGAAATTCGACAGCGTCGAGGCGCTCGTCGAAAGAATGCGCGTCGACGTCGAAGAGGCGCGAAGACTATTGGCCGAAAGCGGCGCTTTGAGCCGGGCGAATGATCTGTTGCCATAAGTTGCGCGCGATCTAGCTTGGAGACAGCGTCCTCGACAGGAGGGAAACGTCATGAACGAAGAGCCCAAGGGACGGGTCGAAATCATCTTGCCGGGCGAGGAGACGGACGCCTCAAGGATCTGGGTCGCGACGGGCGCCGGTCGGGTCAAGGTCGTCAAGCTCTCGCCATGGCAGAGCCTGATCGTCACTGCGGCGCTGCTGTTGTTGCTGTTCATCGGGTTCACGCTGCTGTCCGGCGCATTTCTGGTGTTGCTGGTCATCGCCGTTGTGGCGGGAGGCTTCGCTTTTCTCGCCGGACTGCTGGGATTGAAGCGGCCTCGCTAGGGGCGCTGGCCGCTTTTCCCGGCTCGGTAGCGCTGCTATTAAGGACCAGATGCCTTTCCTGACCGCCATTCGAATTACCGGCCCGGCCTGCGCGAGATCACGCTGCATTTGGGCGCGATCGCCCAAATGCAGATAACGTGATCGATCTGAATAGCTTGAAGCGCGCACTCTGCGAAAAACCGGGTTCCACTTTTTCGCAGCGCGCTCCTGAGCTAAAGGCTCGCGCAGGGTCGGGTGCGGCGCGATTGGCGCTCTTTCCACAAATCCTCTAATCAGCGCGGCAATAGCGGCGCTTATGGCGCCTGCGTCCGCCCCAGCCGGTTTTCACGACGATGAACGACGACAGCCCGAAAGGGCCCGACTATTCGAAAAGCCTCTATCTGCCGGTCACGGATTTTCCGATGCGCGCCGGCCTGCCGCAGCGCGAGCCGGAAATCCTCAAGCGCTGGGAGACCATTGGCCTGGAGCAAAAGATGCGCGAATCGGGCGAGGGTCGTCCGAAATTCACGCTCCACGACGGCCCGCCCTACGCCAACGGCAATATTCATATCGGCCATGCGCTCAATAAGATCCTCAAGGATCTCGTGACGCGCAGCCAGCGCATGACCGGCAAGGACTGCGTCTATGTGCCCGGCTGGGACTGCCACGGATTGCCGATCGAATGGAAGATCGAGGAGGAGAATTACCGCGCCAAGGGCAAGCAGAAGCCCGACTTCACCGATCCAGGCGCCATGATCGCCTTCCGGCGCGAATGCCGCGCCTATGCGGGACATTGGCTCGACATTCAGCGCGAGGAGTTCAAGCGCTTAGGGGTCGCCGGCGATTGGGGCCATCCCTATTCGACGATGGCTTTTCCGGCGGAAGCGACGATCGCGCGCGAGATCATGAAATTCGCCGCGAGCGGCCTGCTCTATCGCGGCTCGAAGCCGGTGATGTGGAGCGTCGTCGAAAAGACTGCGCTCGCCGAAGCCGAAGTCGAATATGAGGATTATACGAGCGACCAGGTCTGGGTGGCGTTTCCGATCCCGCGCGGCGCCGCAGGCGAACTGAGCGACGCCCGCGTCATCATCTGGACGACGACGCCTTGGACGCTTCCCGGCAATCGCGCGATCTCCTTCTCGTCGAAGATCGACTACGGCCTCTACCGAGTCACCCATGCGCCCGAGGGCAACTGGGCGCTTCCGGGCGCGACTTTCGTCATCGCCGACAAGCTTGCGAGCGAGGCTTTCAAGGCGGCGAAGGTCGAGGGCTACGAGCGCTTGCACGACGTGCCGGCCGCAATGCTCGCCGAGCTGATCTGCGCGCATCCGCTGGCGCATCTCGGCTATGATTTCGACGTGCCGCTGTTCGACGGCGAACATGTCACCGACGACGCGGGCACGGGCTTCGTGCACACCGCGCCGGGCCACGGCCGCGAGGACTTCGACATCTGGATGGCGAACGCGCGCGAACTGCAATCGCGCAACATCGAGACGCGCATTCCCTATACGGTCGACGAGGACGGCTTCTATACGAAGGACGCGCCGGGCTTTGAAGGCAAGCGCGTCATCACCGACAAGGGCGACAAGGGCGACGCCAATGAGGCGGTGATCGCCGCGCTGGTTCAGGCCGGCAATCTCGTCGCGCGCGGAAAGCTCAAGCATCAATATCCGCATTCCTGGCGCTCGAAGAAGCCGGTGATCTTCCGCAACACGCCGCAATGGTTCATCGCGATGGATAAATCCATCGCGTCTGGGTTCATCGCGACGGATAAGCCGTTTGGCGCGCCCGACCTCCCCCTCGCGGGGAGGTCGGCCGCCGAAGGCGGCCGGGTGGGGGGTCAAGACGCGTCACCCCACCCCGCATCGCTTCGCGATGCGACCCTCCCCGTCGAGGGGAGGGATAGCGCGAGCATTGAAAGTGCGCGCGCTAACGCCCCCACGCTGCGCGAGATCGCGCTTGAGGAAATCGCCCGCACGCAATGGACGCCGGCGGCGGGCGAGAACCGCATTCGCGGCATGATCGCCAATCGTCCCGATTGGGTCGTGTCACGCCAGCGCGCCTGGGGCGTGCCGATCGCGGTCTTCGTCAAGAAGGGCACGCATGAGCCGCTTGTCGACGCGCGCGTCAACGCCCGCATCATCGAGGCCTTCGAAAAGGAAGGCGCCGACGCCTGGTACGAAGCAAACGCTTCAGAGCGTTTTCTTTCGCCCGACCATAAGGCGCAAGACTACGAGAAGATCTCCGACGTTCTCGACGTCTGGTTCGATTCAGGTTCGACCCACGCCTTCACGCTCGAGGACCCGCAGCATTTTCCGATGCTCGCGGGCATTCGTCGCAAGCGCGACGGCGGCGAAGACGAGATCATGTATCTTGAAGGCTCCGATCAGCATCGCGGTTGGTTCCATTCCTCGCTTCTCGAAAGCTGCGGCACGCGCGGCCGCGCGCCCTACGACGCCGTGCTGACGCATGGCTTCGTGCTCGACGAGCGGGGACGCAAAATGTCGAAGTCGCTTGGCAATGTCGTCGCGCCGCAAAAAATCATCGCCGATTCCGGCGCCGACATCATGCGGCTGTGGGTCGCCGCGTCCGATTACGCCGATGATCTGCGCGTTGGCCCCGAAATCCTCAAGACTTTCGTCGAGCTTTATCGCAAGCTGCGCAACACGACCCGCTGGATGATCGGCGCATTGGCGCATTATCAGCCAAATGACGATGCGGCGATGAGCGAGGCGGGAGAACTCGAGCGCCTTATGCTGCATCGTCTGCATCAGCTCGACGAGTCGATCCGCGCGTCTTATGCGGCATACGACTACAAGCGCGTCGTTGCGTTGCTCACCCATTTCATGACGAGCGAACTGTCGGCTTTTTACTTCGACGTGCGCAAGGACGCGCTCTATTGCGATCCGCCCTCGAGCGTGAAACGCAAGGCGGCGCTCGCGACCATCGATCGCATCTTCCGCAGCGTCACGACATGGCTCGCGCCAATTCTCGTCTTCACCGCGGAGGAGGCGTGGCTGTCCCGCTTTCCGAACGCGCAATCCGTACATCTCGAACATTTTCCGACCATTCCCGAGGCGTGGCGCGACGACGCGCTTGCCGCCAAATGGGACAAAATTCGCAAGATCCGCTCGGTCGTCACCGGCGCGCTTGAAATCGAGCGCGCGCAAAAACGCATCGGCTCCTCGCTAGAAGCGGCGCCGACCGTTTATGTAGAAGATGAGTCGTTGCGCGCCGCGCTCGACGGCGTCGACTTCGCCGAAATCTGCATCGCCTCGGATATCCGCGTCTTGCCGGGAGAAGCGCCCATCGACGCCTTCCGCCTGCCGGAAGCGCCGGGCGTCGGCGTCGTTTCGCAACGCGCGGCCGGCGTCAAATGCGCCCGCTCGTGGAAATATTTCGATCCCGCGACGGCGGATCCTGATTATCCCGACGTGACGCCGCGCGACGCGCAGGCGTTGCGCGAGCTTGTCGCGCTCGGCCGCTGGAGCGGGGCAGGCTCGTAAGTGAACGTTCTTCTCGCATTTCTGGCCAATACGATCGTCAATTTCGTCATCGGCCTCACGGTGGCGAAATTTCTCGGCCCCGAGGAATACGGCCGCTTCGCGCTCGCCTTCTCCATCGCGGTGGTCGTGCAGACGGCGCTTTATGATTGGCTGCGTCTTTCGGCGACGCGCTTTTACTCAAAGCGCACGCGCGACAAAGAGCCGGTGGTGCGCTCGACGCTCGACGCGGCCTTCATCGCCGTCACGCTCTTCCTCGCATTGGCGACGGGCATTTATGCGCTTGCGGGGCCGCCGCTCGATTTCGAAACCAATCTCATCCTGCTTGCGCTGCTGACGTCGGTGGCCAACGGGCTCTTCGACTATTGCACCGCGCTTGTGCGCGCGCGCTTTCATGACCACGCCTATGTGCGCCTCATGCTCGCCAAGAACGCGCTGTCGCTTATCCTCATCGGCGGCGGCGCCTTTATCTTTCACTCGGCTGCGGTGGCGCTCGCCGGCGGCGTCGCGAGCCTGTTCGGCACGGTTATTCTCGGGCGTCGCGCGCTGCTCGATCCCGGCGCCGACATTCGCGCCGCCTCGAGTCAGAATGCGCGTGCGCTTGCGGCCTATAGCGCGCCGATCGTCACCGCGCATCTGCTTTATCAGGCGATGCCGCTTGCGGCGCGCTCCATCGTCGCAAGCGTCTTTGGTTTCGCCGAAACCGGCCAGTTCGCGCTGGCGTACGATCTTGGCGTGCGTGCGGTGCAGGCGCTCGGTTCGGCGCTCGACGTGCTCTTGTTTCAGATCGCCGTCGCGGCGCATGAACTCCATGGCGTCGACCGCGCCAAGCAGCAGGTCGCGCGCAACATGGGCATCGTCGTCGCCTTTTTGCTGCCGGCGTGCGCCGGCCTCTGGTTCGTCATGCCGTCGATCGAAGCGCTGATCGTGCCGGCGCAATATCGCGGTCCCTTCGGCCATTACCTCGGCCTGCTGCTTCCGGGACTTTTCGCGATGGGGGTCATTCTGTTTGGCGTCAATCCCGTCTTTCAGATTGAGAAGAAGACGGCGCCATTGATGGTCGCGGCGCTTGCGGCGGTCGCCTTCGGCCTTGCGCTGCTGCTTTTTCTGCCCTGGGGCGAGGACGCTTCCAATCTCGCGATCGCGCAAGCCGGCGCCTATATCGCGGCGCTCGTGGCGACGGTCTATTTCGCGCTGCGCACGCAGCCGGTCTGGCCGTCGTTCTGGGACATGTTCGCTGCGCTTGTGGCGACGGGCGCAATGTCGCTGGCGCTCACCCCTTTGCGCGAGATGAGTCCGGGCGTTTCCACGCTGATTGCTCAGATCCTGGCCGGAGCGGTCGTCTACGGACTGCTGACCGTCGCCTTCGACATCGCCGGGCTGGGCGATCTCGCGACGACGTGGCTCCATCGGCGCCTTGCCCGGTCGTGACGCGACCAGTCGGCGTCGCCATATGCTAGGCTAGCGATTGATAAGGAGCGCGCCGATGGTGATGCCGATCTATGACGACGCGCCGCTGCGCTATTTGCGGCGGCCGATCGTGAATTGGACGCTGATCGCGCTTAACGTCATCGTATTCCTGGTGGTGCAGAGCGAGATTTTCGGTGATCCGCTGACCGTCGTCCGCGGCTTCGCGATCATCCCGCGCGTGCTCTTCGGCGAGGCCCAGCTCGCCGACTGGATCGTCGGGCCGCCGGCAGCGCTGACGCTTGTCACAGCTCTGTTCTTTCATTCGTCGGTGGTGCATCTCGGCTCGAACATGCTGTTCCTTTACGTCTTTGGCGACAATGTCGAAGACGCCATGGGTTCGCTGCACTATCTGCTGTTTTATCTTTCCTGCGGCGTCGCCTCCGGCGTGTTCTACATTTACGCAACGCCGCATTCGATCGCGCCGCTCATCGGCGCGTCGGGCGCGATTTCCGGCGTCTGCGCGGCCTTTCTGTTGCTCCATCCGCGCGCGACGGTCGCGGGAATCTTTCCGCCGCTCTCGCTGGCGCTCGCGCCGATCTATCTCGGCGCCTGGCTCTCCGGGGCGCGGCCGCGGGCGATCCTGGGGCTGCGGGCGCCGCTGTTCTCTTTTGTCGCCTCCGGCTGGCTTTTCGTCGGCGCCTGGATTTTGATGCAGATCATCAACGCGTCTATGGGCGAGGGCGGCGCGATCGCCTGGATGGCCCATGTCGGCGGCATCGCCGCGGGTCTGGTGCTGACGCCGATCTTCAAGCGCCGCCGGCACCGGCTTTTCGACAGGAGCGGCCCGCTCGCCCCCGCGCCGCGCGCGCCGGACGCCGGCGACGACGCCTCCTGATCAATTCATTCGGCGCGCTCGCTTTGTTTGACTTGCGCGCGCGCCCCCGCTACCAGACCGCGCGACGGCTTTAGCCAGAGTGGAGCGCGCCCAGGCGACGTTCCGACACCGTCTCGCCAAAGGGTCAGAAGGACCAAGGGGTCGCACGATGAAGATTCTCGTGCCCGTCAAACGGGTCGTCGATTACAACGTCAAGATCAGGGTCAAAGCTGACGGTTCGGGCGTCGATCTCGCCAATGTGAAAATGTCGATGAACCCCTTCGACGAGATCGCCGTCGAAGAGGCGCTGCGGCTTAAGGAGGCCGGCAAGGCGACGGAAGTCATCGTCGTCACGATCGGACCAGCCAAGGCCGACGAAACCTTGCGCACCGGCCTCGCCATGGGCGCCGACCGGGGCATTCTGGTCAAGACCGACGAGACCGTCGAGCCACTCGCCGTCGCCAAAATCCTGGCCAAGATCGTCGCCGAGGAACAGCCGCAGCTCGTCATCATGGGCAAGCAGGCGATCGACGACGATTGCAATCAGACAGGCCAGATGCTCGCGGCGCTGCTCGGCTGGGGCCAGGGCGCCTTCGCCTCGAAAGTCGAGATGACTGAGGGCGCCGTCGACGTGACGCGCGAGATCGACGGCGGGCTGCAGACCGTCAGCTTAAAGCTGCCAGCCGTCGTCACCACGGATTTGCGCCTCAACGAGCCGCGCTACGCCTCGCTGCCCAACATCATCAAGGCCAAGAAGAAAGAAGTCGCCGTGAAGTCGCCCGCCGATTACGGCGTCGACATTTCGCCGCGCCTTGACGTGTTGAAAACCACCGAGCCTGCGAAACGCAAGGCGGGCGTCAAGGTCGGCTCGGTCGGCGAACTCGTTGGCAAGCTCAAGGAAGCGGGAGTGCTTTAAAGATGACGATTCTGCTTCTTGCCGAAACCGCCGGCGACGCGATCGCCCCGGCGACCGCCAAGGCGCTTACCGCGGCGAAGGAGATCGGCGGCCCCATTCATGTCCTCATCGTCGGGCCCGGCCTCAAGGGCGCGGCCGCGCAGGCGGCGAAGCTCGCCGGCGTCGAGAAGGTCCTCGTCGCCGAAGACGCGTCGCTCGATCATGTTCTGGCCGAGACCGTCGCCGCGCTGATCGTCTCGCTCGCCGGCGCTTATGACGTCATCATCGCGCCGTCGACTTCGGCGACGAAGAACGTGCTGCCGCGCGTCGCGGCGCTGCTCGACGTGATGCAGGTGTCGGACATCATCAAAGTCGTGTCCGCCGACACTTTTGAGCGGCCGATCTACGCCGGCAATGCGATCCAGACCGTGCGCGCGAAGGACGCAAAGAAAGTGATCACCGTGCGCACCACCGCCTTCGTGGCGGCGCCGGAAGGCGGCTCGGCGCCCATTGAGGCGATTTCGGCGCCCGCCGATCCCGGCGTTTCCGCCTTCAAGAGCGAAGAGCTGGCGAAGTCCGAGCGCCCCGAGCTCACCTCGGCGCGGATCATTCTTTCCGGCGGGCGCGCGCTCGGGTCGGCGGAGAATTTCCAGAAGGTGCTGGATCCGGTCGCGACGCGGCTTAACGCCGCGATCGGGGCGTCTCGCGCCGCCGTCGACGCCGGCTATGCGCCAAACGACCTGCAGGTCGGACAGACGGGAAAGGCGGTGGCGCCCGATCTCTACATCGCCGCAGGGATTTCGGGGGCGATCCAGCACCTCGCCGGCATGAAGGATTCAAAGGTGATCGTGGCGATCAACAAGGACGAGGAGGCGCCCATTTTCCAGGTCGCCGACTATGGCCTGGTCGCCGACCTCTTCACGGCCCTGCCCGAGCTTGAGGCGGAGTTGGCGAAGATCGGCCGCTGACCACAAAAACCGCCGTCGCTTCGGTCCGCATGGTCCGGCGCGGCGGCTGTGATGGGCGGAGCGTCGGCGCTCGGAGCTCCGCAGGTTCTTTTCTTTGTTTTCTTTGCGAAGGAACGCAAGTTATATTGCACTGCGGCACGCACTCAGCGCGGGCGCGCCGCTTGCTATCCGGCGCGAGCTTGGCTGACGGTGGTAACAAATGGGCTTCGAAATTCGCAAGATCGGCGTCATCGGCGCGGGCCAGATGGGCAAGGGGATCGCCCATGTCTGCGCGCTTGCCGGCTATGACGTCGCCCTGAACGACATTTCGCAGGAACGCATCGACGCCGGCATCGCCGACGTCGCCGCGCAGATGCGACGCGCCGTGGAGCGGGGCCAGATCGACGCCTCGGCGGTCGAACCGGCGCTCGAGCGCATTTCCGGCGCGCCAAAAATGGCCGACTTCGCCGACTCCGACCTCTTGATCGAGGCGGCGACCGAGGTCGAAGACCTCAAGCGCAAGATTCTGACTGAGCTCACGCAGTTCGTTAAGCCCGGCGCGATCATCAGCTCCAATACGTCATCGATTTCGATTACGCGCCTTGCCGCCGTCACCGGACGGCCGGAGCGCTTCATCGGCATTCATTTCATGAATCCGGTGCCGCGCATGCAGCTTGTCGAACTCATTCGCGGCATCGCGACCGATGACGTCACGTTCGAGGAGACGAAGGCGTTTGTCGCCAAGCTCGGCAAGACGATCAGCGTTTCGGAGGACTTCCCCGCCTTCATCGTCAACCGCATTCTGCTGCCGATGATCAATGAAGCGATCTACACGCTCTACGAAGGCGTGGGCTCGGTCGACGCCATCGACACGGCGATGAAACTCGGCGCCAACCACCCGATGGGCCCGCTGCAGCTCGCCGATTTCATCGGCCTCGACACCTGTCTTTCGGTCATGCAGGTGCTGCATGAGGGCCTGGCGGATTCAAAATACCGCCCCTGCCCGCTGTTGGTGAAATATGTCGAAGCCGGCTGGCTCGGCAAAAAGACGCAGCGCGGCTTCTACGATTATCGCAGCGGCACGCCCGTTCCGACGCGCTAGCGTTCGAACGGCCGCCTTGTGTCAGTGGCCGCCTGGGCCGGCGCCGCGCGCCGCCTCGAACAGGAACCAGGTTCGCTTCTCGGTCTCGTCGAGAAAAGTTTCGAGAAGGCTCGCCGTCGCGATGTCTTCGTTGTCGTCGCAGACCTTATGGGCGTTGCGCAGCGACTCGGCCATCCCCTTATTGTCGTCGAGCAATTCGCACAGCATGTCGTAAGGCGAAACGAATTCCTCGTCATTGTCCTTGATGCGGGACATTTGCGCCACCTGCCCGATCGAGCGCAGGGTCGGCTGACCGAGCTTGCGCACGCGCTCGGCAAGCGGGTCGACGGCGGCGTAGATCTGCGTCGCCTGCTCATCGAGCAGCAGATGGTAGTCGCGGAAATGCGGGCCGCTCATGTGCCAGTGGAAATTCTTGGTCTTCATATAAAGCGCGAGGGCGTCGGCGACGAGCTTGTTGACCTCGGCGGCGACCTTCATCGTCGACTGTTTTTCAAGATCGGTCGGCGTATCCAGCGCCGAACGTTCGGTGTCGGGCTTCATCGGCGTCTTTGTTTTTTGCATTTGGGTAGGCCTCCTTGCGCCCTGGCTCCAGGCTCAAGCTCGGGGTGCGCTGCTCATTAGCTAGATCGCGCGCGCTGGCGGACCAGATGAAAAATAGAGCAGTGCGCGGAGATTCAGCGGCGACGGGAAGCGTCGCCCGTCTGGGGCGCCAAGAGGGGCGCCAAGAGGTCGGGGCGTCGCGCGCGGGTGAGCGCCAGCGCCTGTTCATGGCGCCATTTGGCGATTCTGGCGTGATCGCCGGAGAGCAACACCTCGGGAATGTCGCGTCCCTCGAAATCGCGTGGCCGCGTGTAATGCGGATATTCGAGGAGCCCGGCCTCAAAACTTTCCTCGACGCCCGACGCTTCTTCGCCCATCACGCCCGGGATCAGCCGCACGCAGGCGTCGATCAGCGCCAGCGCCGCGATCTCGCCGCCAGACAGCACGAAATCGCCGATCGACATTTCTTCGAGCCCGCGGGCGTCGATGATGCGCTCGTCGACCCCTTCGAAACGGGCGCAAAGAATGATCGCGCCGGGGCCTTGGGCGAGGTCGCGCGCGCGCGCCTGGGTCAGCGCCGCGCCGCGCGGACTCATCAGCAGGCGCGGGCGCGGATCGTCCTTGGGCGCGGCGGCGTCGAGGGCGGCCGCCAGCACGTCGGCGCGCATCACCATGCCCGGGCCGCCGCCGGCCGGGGTGTCGTCGACGGCGCGATGGCGGCCGAGCCCATGCTCGCGGATCTGCCGCGGCTCAAGCGTCCAGACGCCGCGCGAAAGCGCGTCGCCGGCGAGCGACAGGCCCAAGGGACCTGGAAACATTTCGGGAAAGAGCGTCAGGACCGTCGCGCGGAACATGGAGCGGTTATGGCATGGCGTTCGCGGAGGCGAGAAGCAGTTTCATTCTTGCTGAGATCAAGCCTCGGCCATAGTGTCGCAGACATTGCTACAGCTTGGGGCCAATGATGAAATTCTTTCTTCGAATAGGCTTTCTATTGTGGGCTTTCGGTGGAGTCTTCGCGGCGCGCGCGACGCCAATTGACGCGCCGCCGACGCTCACGGTCGGGCAGATGCACGGCAGTTGTCAGAAAACCTGTTGGACCGTGCGCGAGGGGGCGAAGGGCTCCGAGTCGCTGCGCAATTCGCTGACTTTGACCTGCTTGAACGCGTGCTTCAAGTGCTTCCTGCAACTGCGAAGCTGCAGCCAATCCAGTGCGGACTCGGCGCCGTCAGAATGCGCCGCCGCCTTCCTTCAGTGTTACAAACAGAGCTTCGCCGAGCGGCTCAAATCAAAACCGCTCGTGAGTTTCGACGGCGGCGATGGCCACAGCCGCGAAATGGCTGTGAAGATCGTGGGCGCGGCCAATTCCCTCGAAGGGGTTCCGGCGGAGGATTTCTGGATCCAGCTGAAGCATCCCGGCTGGCGAAAAAAGGAGCGGCGCTTCGTCAAAGAGGGCGGAATTTATGACGTCATCGTTTACGACACGCCGAACGGGCCGCAGACGGTGTGGTTCGACGTCAAGGACTTTTACGTAAAGAATGGCGAGGAGGACTTGCGCCTTTTGGCGCCGAAATAAGCCGAGCGATGCGCGGCGGGCTTAGTGTCAATCCGGCTCGGCCGAGACCTCCGCCGGCGGCGTGATCACCACGCGCCCTTGAGCGATGTCGACGACCGGAACGACGGCTCCGGTGAACGGGTAAAGCAGCGATTCGCCGCCGGCGGCTGGCGCAATTTCGAGAATGTCGCCCGCGCCGAAATTGCGCACCGCGACGATCGTTCCGATTTCAACGCCATCCGCCGTTTCGGCGCGAAGGCCTATGAGATCGGCGATATAGAATTCGTCCTCTTCCGGCGCCGGAAGCTTGTCGCGCGCGACATAGAGTTCGACGCGGTTCAGGGCCTCTGCGCCGGCGCGGTCGTCGACGCCTTCGACTTGCGCGACGAGCATATCCTTGCCCTGCGGGCGCACGGCGCGCAGCCTGAACTTGCGTGTCCCGCTTTTATCGGTGAGGCCGTCATAGGCTGCGATCCCCAGCGGATCGCTGGTGAAGCTTTGCAGCCGGATTTCGCCGCGCACGCCATGCGCCGCGCCGAAGCGGCCGAGAAGAACGAGGCCTTGTCCAACTTTCCCGGGCTTATGAGACGGACCCGTCATTCCGACACAGCGCGGCCGTCCCTCCCCTTGACGGGGAGGGTCGCATTGCGAAGCAATGCGGGGTGGGGTGCTCGATCGCCGTCGATCCCCCACCCGTCGGTTCCGCAGGCAAGTTTACGCAGTCTGCGTAAACTTGCTTGCGACCGCCGACCTCCCCGCAAGGGGGAGGTATGAGCCCGCTGCATTACGCCGCCGGCGCTTCCGCCGCGCCCGCGGCCTCGGCCGCCGCGGCGGCGCGCTCCTGCGCCTTCTTCTTGGGCTGCGCCTTCTGCGGATTGTTGCGCGCTTCGCGCTTCATCACGCCAAGGCCATCGAGCAGTCGCGCGACGCGATCGGTCGGCTGCGCGCCTTTCTCCATCCAGGCTTTCGCCTTTTCCGTGTCGAGCACGAGGCGGTCGGCCGCGTCCTTCTCCTTCAACGGATCGAAATAACCGATCTTCTCGATGTAGCGACCGTCGCGTGGCGAGCGCGAGTCGGCGACGACCACACGATAGAAGGGACGCTTCTTGGCGCCGCCGCGGGCGAGACGAATTTTAAGGGACATGTTTTCGTTCCTGTTGCGTTGGTGAGTGAGGGGACCGGCGACGACAGTCGCCGGTTTGCTATTTCTTCTTCCCGAAGGGGTTCAATCCGCTGAGCAAGCCGCCGCCGAGCCCCGGCAGGCTTGGCTTGGCGAGAAGATCGGGGGGCGGCGCCGCCGGAACGCCGCCGGGCGGCGCTTTCGGCTGCTGGACGCCAAGCTTGGCCTGCAGCTGCTGCAGCTCTTCCTGGGACGGCATCTGCATGCCGGGGCCGAGCCCCATCATTTGCGCCGCCTTGCCCATCATGCCGCCGCCGCGTTTTCCTGCGCCAAAGGACTTCATCAGATCGGCCATCTGCCGATGCTGCTTGAGGAGCTTGTTGACCTCTTCGACCTTGACGCCCGAACCCGAGGCGATGCGCTTCTTGCGCGAGGCTTTCATCAGATCCGGATTGCGTCGTTCCTTCGGCGTCATCGACAGGATGATGGCGCGCTGGCGCCGCACCATCTTGTCGTCGAAACCGGACGCGGCGATCTGATCCTTCATCTTGGCGACGCCCGGAAGCAGACCCATGATGCCGCCCAATCCGCCGATCTTTTCCACCTGGGCGAGCTGATCGCAGAGGTCCTGCAGATCGAACTTGCCCTTGGCCATCCGCTCGGCGGCCTTGCGGGCCTGTTCGGCGTCGATCGCCTGGGCGGCCTTTTCGACCAGCGCGACAATGTCGCCCATGCCGAGAATGCGGTTGGCGATGCGCGTCGGCGAGAACTCGTCGAGCGCGTCCATCTTTTCGCCGACGCCGATGAGCTTGATCGGCTTGCCGGTGACATAGCGCATGGAGAGCGCCGCGCCGCCGCGGCCATCGCCGTCCATACGCGTCAATACAATGCCCGTCAGCCCGACCCGCTCATCGAAATTCTGGGCGAGATTGACGGCGTCCTGGCCGGTGAGCGCATCGGCGACGAGCAGGATTTCATGCGGCTTGGAGGAGGTCTTGATCTCCGCCATCTCGGCCATCAGCGGCTCGTCGATATGCGTGCGGCCGGCAGTGTCGAGCAGCACCACGTCGTAGCCTTGCAGCCGCGCCGCCTCCATCGCGCGCTTGGCGATCTGCACCGGCGTCTGGCCCGGCACGATCGGCAGCGTGTCCACCTCGACCTGCCGGCCGAGCACGGCGAGCTGTTCCTGGGCCGCCGGGCGCTTGACGTCGAGCGAGGCCATCAGCGTGCGCTTGCCGTGGCGCTCCTTGAGCCTCTTGGCGATCTTGGCGGTGGTCGTCGTCTTGCCGGCGCCCTGCAGGCCGACCATCATGATGGCGAGCGGCGGCGCGGCGACGAGATCGATCGGCTCCGCGTCCTGACCAAGCGTCTCGATCAGCACGTCATTGACGATCTTGACGACCATCTGGCCGGGCGTCACCGATTTGATGACGCCGGCGCCGACCGCGCGGTCGCGGACCTTGTCGGTGAAGGAGCGCACGACGTCGAGCGCGACGTCGGCTTCCAGCAGCGCGCGGCGGATTTCGCGCAGGGCCTCGTTGACGTCGGCTTCGGAAAGCGCGCCGCGCCGTGTGAGCTTGTCGAAAATGCCGGAGAGCTTATCGGAAAGGCTCTCGAACATGCTGTTCTCCCGCGAGCGCGAAGGCTCCAAAGCAAAACGCGCCCGGGGGCGCATCGCGCTGCCGGGCGTTGGCCTGCCGCCTCTGGGGCGGCTCGGCGTGTGTTAGGGTTCTCTTTCGAGTTGTGCGCCGATGTTTAGGCGGGGCGCACGCGGGAGTCAACGTCGTGCAGGCCTCGCTGACGGGCAAACGGGTCAATGCTGGGCGTTTGCGCATCCCTCCCCTTGACGGGGAGGGTGGCCCCGCGAAGCGGGGACGGGTGGGGTCATCCGCACACTCAGCGTATAAGACCCCACCCGGCGGTCTTCGACCGCCGACCCCCCGCAAGGGGGAGGTATTTCACGCTAAACGCTGGGCAGCGGGCCGTCGAATTCCAACTGAAATGTTATCGCGTTTTGCGGCTAACATTGCGTTCTTCCATATTTGAGCTGAAAACCATGTCCCTCGACGCCTTTCTCGAATCGCTTTCCTCAGGCGACTGTCCGGCTCTCCTGCCGCCGCTGCGCGCGCTCTGGTTCGACGCCAAGGGAGATTGGAACGCGGCGCATAAATGCGTCGACGACAAAGCCGATCCCGAGAGCATGTGGGTTCACGCTTATCTCCATCGCAAGGAAGGCGATCTTTCGAACGCGGCCTACTGGTATCGCCGGGCGGGACAAGAACCGCATAAGGGCCCGCTTGAAGAAGAATGGCGCGAGATCGCCGAGGCGCTGCTGTCGCAAACGGCGCCATGACGGAGCTGTCCGCGCGAGAATTGCTGCGCAGCAATTTCGGTTTCGCGGATTTTCTGCCGGGTCAGGCGGAGGTCGTCGAGAGCGTGCTCGCTGGGCGCGATGTCATCGCCATCATGCCGACGGGCTCCGGCAAATCGCTCCTCTATCAGCTGCCGGCCGCAGCTCCCGGCGGCGGACTTGTTCTCGTCTGCTCGCCGCTGATCGCGTTGATGCGCGATCAGCTTCGAACCCTCGCCGACTCTGGGATTGGCGCCGTCGCGCTCCACTCCATGCAGGAGGACGACGAAGCGGCGGCCGCGATCGACGCCGTCGCATCGGGCCGGGCGAAGCTGCTTTACGCCGCCCCCGAGCGTCTCGCCCAGGACGGAACGCAGAATTTATTGCGCAGCATTCGCATAAAACTCTTCGCGGTCGATGAGGCGCATTGCGTCTCGCATTGGGGCCATGAGTTTCGCCCCGACTATCGCGCGCTCGGCGAGATTGCGCGAAAGCTCGGCGCGCCGCCGATGCTCGCCGTCACCGCGACGGCCGGTCCGCGCACCCGCGACGACATCGCCCGCACGCTGTTTGCGCGGCCGCCCGAGATTTTTCAGCGCTCCTTCGCGCGGCCCAATCTATCGCTCGATTTCGCGCAGAAGCGCGCCGGCCTGCGGCAGATCGTCGAATTCGCGCGCAAAGGCGGAAGCGCCGGGAAGGAAAGCGGCATCATTTATTGCAACTCGCGCAACAAGACCGACGCGCTCGCTCGCGAGCTCTCGCGGCTCGGCTTCGATGCGCTGCCCTATCACGCGGGGCTCGACGCCCACACGCGCGCGGAGAGCCAGGACGCTTTCTTTACCCGCAAGGGCGCGGTGATGGTGGCGACCATCGCCTTCGGCATGGGCGTCGATAAGCCCGACGTGCGCTTCATCATTCACGCGGATCTCCCGACCTCGGTCGAGGGCTATTATCAGGAGATCGGCCGGGCGGGACGCGATGGCGCGCCGGCCCGCGCGCTGACTCTGTTCTCGCCCGCGGAGCTGGCGCTGCGCTGGCGCGTTCCGGATGCGGCGCAAGACAATGACGCGGCCGCCGGCGATTACGCCAGACGCCAGGCGATGGCCCGGCTCGCGGCGGCGCCGGGCTGCCGCTTTCAGCGTCTCCTCGCGGAATTTGGCGAAGCGAGCGGGCCTTGCGGCAGCTGCGACCATTGCCGCGGCGGACCGCTGGCGTGGCCCCGCCGCCTCTCATCATTCGCCCTCGGGTGGCGCGCGGCGCTCGCCAGCGGCTTCGCCGCGCGCGCCGACATTTCGGAAGGCGAGGCGGATCTCCCTGAACTCGCGCCCGCGCCGATCGACGCGCCGAGGCGGCAGGAGGAGCCGCCGCTGACGGTGGCCGAGGCGCGGCTGCTGCGCGCGCTCGAGGCCGAACGGCTCGCCATCGCAAAACGGCGCGGCTTGGCGCCGCGAACTGTGGCCTCCGAACAGGCGCTGCGGGCGCTTGCGCGCGAAAGGCCGCAAAGCGCCGACGACCCGCTGCTGCGGGGTCTCGAAGAGCCGGCGGCGCTGCTGCGGATCATCGGCAAGGACCGTTGAGGCAGGGCGGTCGGGTGAAGAGCTTCCTCATCCTGAGGAGCGTGCGCAGCACGCGTCTCGAAGGACGAGGGTGAGGAAAACTATCCTTCACCCAATTGCCCTAAGGCAGGGAGGGTTTCGTTCGGCGCCGCAACACTGTAGTTAAGGCTCCCCGAGCTGTTCCCCCGAGGCCATGTCCGCTAACCCGCCGCCAAACGCCGCCGAACTGCGACAGGTCATGTTCGGGCTCGGCCTCGCGATGCTGCTCTCGGCCCTCGACCAGACGATCGTGGTCACGGCCATGCCGACCATCGCGGCGGACCTTGGGGATCCTCAGGATTTGCCTTGGATCGTGACGGCCTATCTCATCGCGGCGACGGTGGTGACGCCGCTCTACGGCAAATTCGCCGATGTCTACGGGCGGCGGCGCGTCATTCTGATTGGCGTGATCACCTTCGTGCTCGGATCGGTCGCTTGCGCCTTGGCCCCGAGCATGGCGGCGCTCGCCGGCGCGAGGGTCATTCAGGGACTTGGCGGCGGCGGCCTGATCTCGCTCGCGCAGACGATCGTCGCCGATCTCGTCTCGCCGCGCGAGCGCGGCCGATATCAGTCCTATTTCGCCGCGGTGTTCATCACCTCCAGCATCGCCGGTCCGGCGCTCGGCGGCATTTTTGCGCAATATTGGCACTGGTCGCTGATCTTCTGGATCAATCTGCCGCTGGGCCTCGCCGCGCTGCTGATCGTCAATTCGAGGTTGAAGCGGGTGCCGGAGCGGCGCCATCCGCATCGCGTCGATTATCTGGGCGCGATGTTGCTGATCGCCGGCTCGGGTCTTCTCGTGCTGGCGCTCGGCTGGGGCGGCGTGCGCTATCCATGGCGGTCGGCGCCGATCGTCGGGATCCTTGCCGCCTCCGCCCTCGCCTGGGCGCTTTTCGCCTGGCGCACGGCGCGCGCCGAGGAGCCGCTTATTCCGCTACGCATTCTCCGACTGCGAATCGTTCGCGACGCCATTCTGTCGAGCTCCTTTGGGCTCGGCGGCTTCGTCGGACTTTCGGTCGTGATGCCCATCTATTATGAAATCTGCGGCGGGATGAATGCGAGCGAATCCGGGCTGACGCTTATTCCCCTGATGGTCGGCACCGTCGCCGGCGCAACAATCTCCGGACGATTGATGGGGCGTTTGACGCATTACAAGACAGCTCCGCTCCTCGGGCTCGGCGCCGGCGCTCTCGCCGCGCTGGGCGCGGCGGCGATGATGGGCTCGGGCCGCTCGCTGTTTTGGCTCAACGCCCTGCTCACCGTCACGACCTTCGGCATCGGCGCAATGCTGCCTGTCGCCACCGTTTCGGTGCAGAATGCGGTCGATTCGCGCGATTTGGGGACGGCGACGGCCTCGATGCAATTCTTTCGGCAGCTCGCGGCAGGGGCGGCCGTCGCGCTTTTCGCCGCCCTGGCGATTGGCGGCGGCCGCGCGCAATTGCTTGAGGAGATGAAGACGGACGTCGACGGCGCCGCTTTGTTTTCGAGCTTTCGCCTCGTTTTTCTGGCGCTTGCCGTTTGCGTGGGCCTGTCCCTGCTTTTCCTCGCGCGTATGGAGGAGCGGCCGCTGCGCGGCGAGCGGCGCAGCTGACGGGTCGATTTTGCTCGCGTCTTTTCTATTTGCCCCCATGGCATGGAATTTTCTAGAAAGATTCCGCCTTCCCGCGCCGCAAGGACCCTTTCATGGCCTCTCTCAATAGTTTCAACGCCTGCCAGACGCTCGTCGTCGGGAATCGGTCTTATCAATATTTCTCTTTGAGGGCGGCGGAGCAAAACGGGCTTCGCGACGTCTCCCGCCTGCCCTATTCGCTCAAGGTCGTTCTCGAAAATTTGCTGCGCAACGAGGACGGCCGTTCGGTCACCAGGGAATCGATCGAAACCTTCGCGAAATGGCTCGAGGAAAAAGGCAAGACGGAACGCGAAATCGCCTTCCGGCCGGCGCGCGTGCTGATGCAGGATTTTACTGGCGTGCCGGCGGTCGTCGATCTTGCGGCGATGCGCGACGCCGTCGTCGCGCTCGGCGGGACCGCGCAGAAGATCAACCCGCTCGTGCCCGTCGATCTCGTCATCGACCATTCGGTGATCGTCGATAGTTTCGGCACGCCGCAGGCCTTCGCGCGCAACGTCGAACTCGAATATGAGCGCAACGGCGAGCGTTACCGATTTTTGAAATGGGGCCAGTCGGCGTTCGACAATTTCCGCGTCGTGCCTCCCGGCACCGGCATTTGCCACCAGGTCAATCTCGAATATCTCGGGCAGACCGTCTGGACGCGCACCGAGCGCATCGACGGCAAGACGGTCGAACTCGCCTATCCCGACACGCTGGTCGGCACCGATTCGCATACGACCATGATCAACGGCCTCGCCGTTCTTGGCTGGGGCGTCGGCGGCATCGAGGCCGAGGCCGCGATGCTCGGCCAACCTTTGTCGATGCTCGCGCCGGAAGTGATCGGCTTTAAGCTCACCGGCGCGCCGCAGGAAGGCGTGACGGCGACGGACGTCGTCCTGACCGTGACGCAAATGCTGCGCAAAAAGGGCGTGGTCGGAAAATTCGTGGAGTTCTTTGGCGAAGGGCTCGATCATCTCAGCCTCGCCGATCGCGCGACCATCGCCAATATGGCGCCGGAATATGGCGCCACGTGCGGCTTCTTCCCCATCGATCAGGAGACGCTTTCCTATCTGCGCATGTCCGGGCGCGCCGACGACCGCATCGCGCTGATCGAAGCTTATGCCCAGGCGCAAGGGATGCTGCGCGAGTCCGGCGCCCCCGATCCCGAATTCACCGATACGCTGAGCCTCGATCTTGCGGAGGTGACGCCGTCGCTCGCCGGCCCAAAGCGTCCCGAGAGCCGCGCCGCGCTTTCCGAAGTCGGCTCGGCGTTTCTCGGCGCGCTCGCGAGCGAATATAAGAAGGAAGACGGACTCGGGCAGCGCTATGGGGTCGAAGGCGAAAGTTTCGATCTCGGCCATGGCGACGTTGTCATCGCGGCCATCACCTCCTGCACCAACACGTCCAACCCCAGCGTGCTCATCGGCGCGGGATTGCTGGCGCGCAACGCCGTCGCGCGCGGACTGAAGGCGAAACCTTGGGTGAAAACCTCGCTCGCCCCGGGCAGCCAGGTTGTCGCGCAATATCTCGCGAAGTCCGGATTGCAGAAATATCTCGACGATCTCGGCTTCAATCTTGTGGGATTTGGCTGCACGACCTGCATCGGCAATTCCGGGCCGCTGCCGCCGGCGATCTCCAAAACAATCAATGAGCATGATCTCGTCGCGGCCTCGGTGCTGTCGGGAAACCGCAATTTCGAAGGCCGGGTCAATCCCGACGTCCAGGCGAATTACCTCGCCTCGCCGCCGCTCGTCGTCGCCTATGCGCTCGCGGGCACGATGGCGATCGATTTGACAAAAGAGCCTCTCGGACACGACAGCGCCGGGGCGCCGGTTTATCTGCGCGACATTTGGCCGCCGAATGCGGAAATCGCGACCTTCGTCCGCGATCAGGTGACGCGCAATCTGTTTCGCGAGACCTACGCAAACGTCTTTTCGGGCGACGCGCACTGGCGCGCCGTCGAGGCGCCAAGCAGCGAGACGTACGCGTGGGACGACCAGTCCACCTATGTGCGCGACCCGCCCTATTTCGTCGGTCTGCAGCGCGAGCCCGCGCCTGTGGAAGATATCGTCGGCGCCCGCATCCTCGCGCTCTTTGGCGACAAGATCACCACCGATCACATCTCGCCCGCCGGCTCGATCAAGGCGGCCTCGCCCGCCGGCCAATGGCTGGTGGAGCATGGCGTCGCGCCCGCCGACTTCAATCAATACGGCACCCGTCGCGGCAATCATGAAGTGATGATGCGCGGCACCTTCGCCAACATCCGCATCAAGAATCACATGATGCGGGATGCGAAAGGCCTCACGCCGGAAGGCGGACTGACCAAGCATTATCCGGGCGGCGAGATCATGCCGATCTATGACGCCGCCATGCGCTACCGCGACGAGGGCGCGCCGCTGGTCGTCATGGCCGGCGCCGAATATGGCAATGGCTCGTCGCGCGACTGGGCGGCGAAGGGCGCCATGCTGCTTGGGGTTCGCGCCGTGATCGCCAAAAGTTTCGAGCGCATCCACCGGTCCAATCTCGTCGGCATGGGCGTCGTGCCGCTCACCTTTGCGGAGGGGACAGGTTGGGACACGCTCGGACTCAAAGGCGATGAGACCGTAACCATCCATGGCTTGTGCGAGGGACTTGCGCCACGCAAGACGCTGGTCGCCTCGATCTCATTCCCGGATGGGTCCACGAAGACTGTGCCGCTGCTCGCGCGCATCGATACGCTCGACGAGTTAGAATACTTCAAAAATGGCGGCATCCTTGCTTATGTGTTGCGACAACTCGCCCCTTAGATCTCGACAAAAAACCATTGACTCAGTCGATGTCCTCCGACAGCGTTGCTGTGCTTTGCGTTGGTTTCGAGCCGTTGCGGTTGCAATGTCTTCAACGCAGCGCTCTACAATAACAAAAAAGCTCACGACGCGAAGAAGAGGAAAATCAGCATATGAATAAATACGCCCTTACGGCCGCCGCCGCCCTGTTCCTGGCGACGTCCGCGCCGTCGTTCGCCTTCGACGCCGGTGTCGGTTTGCGCGCACCGAGCCAGGCGACGCGCATCAGCTGCGACACGCACGCCGAAGACGATCAGGCCGTTTGCGCCAGCAAGTGCGAGGACGCCTATCTCAAGGACCAGCAGGGCTGGACGGCGGACATGAGCAAGATCAAGTCCGCCAAGAAAGCGTGCGACGACAAGTGCGGTTGCCCGCAGAACTCGAAGGGCCTTTAACAGTCTCATTGGTTCGAACAGCGGCATAAGGGCGCGCGAGCGATCGCGCGCCCTTTTCCCGTTGCGCCAATCAAACGTCGGACAGCCGTCACGCCGCGTCTTCGTGTTCGTCAAGGACATGGAAACAACAGGCTTTTCGCGAACCGCGCCGCAGACCGACGAAGCGGCTTGAGACATGGCGCCAGTGACGCGCAATTGACATGAGCGGCCACTTACGACATCGTCCGGCCGCTTATTGCGTTATGTGACGCCGTTGCTGTTCCATGGCGGGAGGGGTCGAGCGCAAGCGCAGTCTAGACGCCCAACGGGCAAGTGAAGGAAACGACCAAATGAATAAATACGCCATTATGACGGCGGCTCTCCTTGTCGCCGGCATGATCAGCCCGGCATTCGCGGATTGCGACGTCCACAATGCGGACGAAGACAAGCAGGCCAAATGCGCCGAAAAATGCGACGACGAGTATCTGGCCCGTAAGATGAATTACGGCGCCAACCAGAGCGAAGTCCGCGCCAATAAAAAGGCCTGTGACGCCGCCTGCGGCTGCCCGCAGAACACCAAAGAGCAATAAGGCCGAGCCTCGCGAGCGAGGTCGGGTTTAGACGGGGCGCGCATTTAATGCGCGCCCGTTTTTTTGGTCAGTCCGCCGTATAGACTTTGCCGTCCGGGCCTTTCCAGCCGCTGGCCGCTTCATAAAAGCGATATTCCTCATCGAACAGAACCGTTGAACCGGGCGCGATATATTGCTTGCCCGGGGGATCGGAACTGCGCGGCGCAGTTACATAATGATTGCTTGGCGAACAGCCTTCGGGAAATTTTCCAGCCTCGTCAGGTTTGCATTCGAGATTTGCGCCTTCGGGAAACTCAACCCGCGCATTGAAGAAGATCTCGTAGCCCTTTTCTCCGGTGGCGTGCATCTCGAGGCGCTCGGCCATCGTCTGTTTGAACTCGACGATCTTGAACGGCTTGTCGACGCGCTGCTTCAGCAAGTTCTCGAAAATCTGCCGCGCATGCGCTTCAGTTGGATTGCAGCCGAACATGCAAAAAGCATTGGCCGGGATCGCCGATAGCAACGCCAGCAGCATCGCAACAGCGAACGTGATGAAAGCGCCTCGCATGATGTCCTCTCCCTCAGCCTTTATGATTTCGCCGCCCGGCGGCGCGTCTTTTTTAAACTCTAGCATCTTATCGCAGCATTCGCGGCGCGTCTTAAGTCCTAGAGCGCTTCCCGATCACATGGAGTCACGTGGTCGATAAGGCATCGCTCACATCAAAATGGTGGAACAGGCGCTCATCGAAAAAGTCCGTCAACTTTCTGGGAACCTGCTCTAACGGTCGGGCGTCGTCGGATCGCCCCAGAGATCCTTAACCTGGTCGAAGTGGATCGCCGGATCATAACCGCCGGGCGTAAGACCGAGCCAGGCCGATGAAAGCCGCCCAAGCGAAGCGAGCACGGCATAGGAGGCGACGACGCGGTCGCGCTGAGCGAAGACCAGCGCGATGCGCGCGTGGAGCAGCTCCTGCTGCGCGATAAGAATCTCGAGCGTCGTCCGCTGACCGGCCTTGGCCTCTTCCCGCACGCCGTAAAGCGCGCGCTCGGCCGCGGCGATTTGCGTTTGCGCCGCGGCGATCTGCGCTTTGGCGGCCTGCAGCGCGCCCCAATAGGCGCGCACCAGCGAGAGAACTTCGGCGCGCGCAACATCGGCGTCGAACCGGCGCCGCCCGGCGGTTTCCTTGGCTTGGCGCACTCGGGAGGATGTCAGGCCGCCCTCGTAAATCGGCACATTGAGATGTCCCAGGACGCTGCCGCCGATGTTGCGGTTCCCAATGCCGGCGATGTCGGTTTGCGTGAAAATATCGCCGACGATCGACAATTTGGGCATGAAGTCCGCCTCGAGCGCCTTGATGTCGAGGTCAGCGGTGTCGGCGTCGTGCAGAGCGGCAAGAATGAACGGATGTTCGATCTGCGCAATGCTCTCCGCTGTCTCGCGCGACTTCGGCAGCAAGCGATCTATAGGCGCGCCGGGCGCGAGCTTTGTCGGCTCGACGCCAACCGTCTTGCGATAGACGCCGATGCTGGCGTCGAGCGCGGCGCGCGCGGCGCTGGCGAGAGATTTTCCTCCTGCGAGACGCGCCTCGACCTGCGCGACATCGGTTAACGTGATCTGTCCATATTGATAGCGCTCGCGCGTCTGGCGCAGTTGTTCACTCAGGACGGCGACATTGCTTTCTTGGAGTTTGAGCGCCGCCGTGTCGCGCAAGACGTTCATATAAGCGGCGACCGCGTCAAATAGGACCTGTTGCTCGGTCAGGCGCAGTCGCTCGCGCCCGGCGAAGACGCCCGACTCCGCCGCGCGCGTTTGGTTTCGCGCCTTGAAGCCGTCGAAGATCGGCTGCTCGAACGTCAATTGGGCGGAGCGAGGAACGCTGCCGCCGTTTTGGATGCTCTTCGTGCGGGCTGTGAGGGTGGGGTCGTTGAGATCGACGTCCCGTTGTTGCGTGATATAGCGATTGCGCTGCACGCCGAGATAGCCGTCGGCGGAAACGCGCGGCCGCATGCCGGCCTGCGCCTGCGGCACATTCTCATCAATCGCGCGCAGCTCCGCTCTGCCGGCGTTGAGCTGCGGATTGGCGTCATAGGCGCGACACATCGCGCCCATCAAGGTTTCGGCGTGGGACGCGCCGCCGCTCAGAATGAAGCAGATCAGGACCGAGGCGACGCCGCGCACGCTCACGGTCAGCCCCCGCTTTGTTGCGCGGAAGCTGACTCTGGCGTGCGGCAAAAGAACGCGTAAAGGGCCGGCAGAACGACGAGAGTGAGAAGCGTGGCGCTGATCAGGCCGCCGATGACGACCGTCGCGATCGGCTTTTGCACTTCGGCGCCGGTGCTCGTGGCAAGCGCCATCGGCAGAAATCCGAGCGAGGCGACGAGGGCCGTCATCACGACAGGGCGCAGTCGCGTCATCGCGCCTTTGAAGATCGCCTGACGTTCGGCCATGCCGCCTGCGATCAACTGCGAAATATAGGTGCGCATGACGAGGCCGTTCAGCACAGCGACGCCCGAAAGCGCGATGAAGCCGACCGCGGCCGAGACCGACATGGGCATGCCGCGCAGCCACAGCGCGGCGACGCCGCCGGAAAGCGCCAGCGGCACCGCGGTGAACACCAGCAGCGCGTCGCGCGCCGAGCCGAGCGAGGAGTAGAGCAGCAGAAGAATGAGGAAAAAGCAGATCGGCACGACGAACAGCAAACGCGCGCGCGCCGCCGCGAGATTCTCAAACTGGCCGCCCCATGCAATCCAGTAGCCGGGCGGCAGGATAACTTTCGACTCGATTTTCGCCCGCGCCTCATCGACGACGGACGCAATGTCGCGTCCGCGCACATTGGCGGTGACCACGACGCGGCGATGGCCGTTTTCCCGCGAAATTTGGTTCTGCCCATCCACAATTGAAAATTTCGCCACCTGCTTCAGCAGCACGACCGGCGCGTTGTCGTTCGTCGCTCCGGGAAGCGCGACGGGAATGGACTCCAACGCCTGCGCGTCCTCGCGCAAATTGTCCTGCAGCCGGACGACAATCGGGAAGCGGCGATCGCCCTCGAACACCACTCCAGCCCTTTGTCCGCCGATCGCCGCGCCGATCACGTCCTGCACGGCGGCGACGCTGAGGCCAAGCCGCGCGATCGCGCCCTTGTTGACGGCGACATCGAGGATCGGCAATCCGGCCACTTGTTCGACCTTGACGTCGCTCGCGCCCTTGATCGAATTGAGAATGCCGGCGATTTGGTTGGCCGCCTTCAACGTGACGTTAAAGTCTTCGCCAAACACTTTTACGGCGATGTCGCCGCGCACGCCGGCGAGCAATTCGTTGAAGCGCAATTGAATGGGCTGCGAGAACTCATAGGCGTTGCCCGGCAGTTGCGCGAGCCGCGCCTCCAATTTTTGAATCAGCGCCGCCTTGTCGAGGCCTGGGTTGGGCCATTTGTCGCGCGGCTTCAACATGATGAACGTGTCGGTCAGGTTCGGCGGCATGGGATCGGTGGCGATCTCGGCCGTGCCGGTCTTGGAGAAGACATAGTCGACTTCGGGAAAACTGCGTAGCGCGCTCTCGATCTCGAACTGCATCGCCTGCGACTGCGTCAGCGACGCGCTGGGAATTCGGTTCGCCTGCATTGCGAGGTTTTTTTCATCGAGCGTCGGCACGAACTCTTCGCCCAGCGTCAAGTAGAGAAGCGCCGCGAAGACGAAGGCGCCCGCGCCCAGCGCGATCGGCTTCAAAGGCGCGGCCATCGCCCATTTCAAAATGGGTTCATATGCGCGCTTGAGGGCGCTCACGACGACGTTTTCGGTTTCGCGCACGCGACCTGAAAGCGCAATGGCGATCATCGCCGGAAAGAACGTCAGCGACAGGACGAACTCGGAGGCGAGCGCCATGATGACGGTCATCGCCATCGGATGGAACATTTTGCCTTCGACCCCAGAAAAGGTCAGGATCGGCACATAGACGAGGATGATGATCGCCTGGCCGTAGACGGTCGGCCGCCGCATTTCGACCGCCGAGTCGATCACGGTCGTCAGCCGTTCTTCCAGCGTGAGCGCGCGGCCCAAGGCGCTCTGACGCTGCGAAAGACGGCGCAAGCAGTTCTCGGTGACAATGATGGCCCCGTCGGCGATCAATCCGAAATCGAGCGCGCCGAGACTCATCAGATTAGCGCTGATCTTTCCGACATGCATGCCGATGCCGAGCAGCAGCATCGTCAGCGGTATGACCATCGCCGTCACGAGCGCCGCGCGAAAATTGTCGAGCATGACAAAGAGCACGAGGATGACGAGCGCGGCGCCCTCAACAAGATTCAGGGCGACCGTTTTGATCGTGGCGTTGACGAGCACGGTGCGGTTCAAGATCGTGCGCACTTCGACGCCAGGCGGCAGCAGCCGCCGGATTTCGTTCATCTTCGCATTGACGGCGCTCGACACTTCACGACTGTTCGCGCCGATCAGCATCAGCGCGGTGCCGATCACCACCTCTTCGCCGTTCATGCTGGCGCTGCCCACGCGCAGCTCGCGTCCGACGCCCACCTCCGCGATATCCTCGACGCGCACGGGGGTGCCGCCTCTCGTCGACACGACGACCTTGGCGATGTCGTCCATGGACTCGAGCCGCCCCGGACTGCGCACGACGAGGCCCTCGCCGTTGCGCTCGACGTAGCCTGCGCCGCGGCTGATGTTATTGCGCTCGATAATGCCCGCGAGATCGGCGAAGGACAGTCCGAGAGCGAAGATTTTCGCGGGGTCGGGCTGAACGTGATATTCCTTGACGTAGCCACCAAGCGAGTCGACGCCGGCGACTCCGGGCACGGTGCGCAACAACGGCCTGATGATCCAATCTTGCACCGTCCGCAGATACGCGGTCATTTCGACCAAGTTGCGAAGTCTCTGCCCCTCCGGCGTCAGATAATCGCCATTGCTCTGCCAGCCCGGCTTTCCGTCCGGCGCCGGTTCATCCCCGCCTCGCGGCGCGTAGGCGACCGACCACATGTAGATCTCTGACAGTCCGGTGGCGACCGGGCCCATATGCGACTCGACGGCGGGTGGAAAATACTCCTTGGCGAGCGTGAGCCGTTCACCGACCTGTTGGCGGGCGAAATAAATATCGACGCTGTCGCCGAAGACGGCGGTCACCTGGGCGAAGCCGTTGCGGGAAAGCGAGCGGGTATATTCGAGCCCAGGTATTCCCGCGATGGCGTTCTCGATCGGATAGGTGACCTGTTTTTCGATCTCGAAGGCGGAAAGCGCCGGTCCGAAGGCGTTGATCTGAACTTGGTTATTCGTGATGTCCGGCACCGCGTCGATCGGCAATCGCACGAGCGACCAGACGCCAAGCGGCACGGCGAGCGCCGTCAACAACACCACGAGCCACCGGCTTCGGACCGAGAAGGCGATGAGATTCTTGATCATCGACGGCAACTGGCGGTCGAAGGCGCAATTGCGGCGCCCGGTCGAAGCGATGGAGACGAGAACAAGAGGCCGTCCGCGCGCATCATTCCTCCGGGATGCTCCGCTTGCCGAGCTCCGCCTTCAGCAGAAAGACGTTAGAAACGGCGATCTCCTCTCCTTCTTTCAGGCCGTCGACGACCTCGACCGAGTCATCATCGCCACGTCCCAACTCGATTTCGCGCTTGATAAAGCCAGCGGAAGTCCGAACGAAGACATTGGGCTTGCCGTCGACGATCATTATCGCGGAGCGCGGAATCTCGAGCTTCACCCGGGTCTCCTTGAGCGCGATATCGGCCTCCAGCAGGCTGCCCGGGCGCAGCGCGAAATCGGGATTCGCAAAGCGCGCCAGGACTTGGCCCGAACGCGTCTCGCGCGTGATCAGCGCGTTGACATAAGTGATCTTGCCTTCGAATCCGCGACCTTCCGCATTTTGCAGCCGAACCTCCTGGCCCTCGCGCAACAGGCCAAGATCGGCGGCAGGCACCGCAAGTTCGACCTCTACGACAGAGAGATCCGCGATGACGTAGAGTTCCTTCGCCTGACCTTCCCCGCCGACTGGCTGGCCGACGCTGACCAGACGCTCGATGACGCGCCCGGAGATCGGCGCGTGGATCTCCTTGCGGCGAAGGTCCGCAATCGCCTGGGAGGGCAGGGCGGAGATCTCCTGCTCGCTCATGTCCAGCGCGGCGAGTTTCTGCCGTGCAAGATCGAGCTTCACTTTGGATTCCATGAAGACCGCTTTGGCCTTCAGAAACAGCTGCTCCGCAGTGATTTTCTTCTCGAACAGTCCTTTTTCGCGTTGAAAAAGCACATTCTGCAGATCGAAATTCGCCGATGCGGCGAGATACTCGCTTTTTGCTTCGGCCACTTCGCGGGAGTCGATAATCGCGATGGTTTCGCCGCGCGCGACCTGGTCTCCTAGACGCTTGCGCAGCTCTTCGATGACGCCTGCGACCTTGGCGGCGACGCGCGCGATTTTGTCCGGATCGGGCTTCACGGCCGCAGGCGCCGTGATCCGCCGCGTAATGACGCCAGGGCCGACCGTCGCCATCGCGATCTTGGACGTTTCGATCTGAGCGGCGGAAAGCCGGACTTCGCCGTCGGCGGACTCGGGCGGAATCGTCTCGCTTTGGCGGTCAGGCGCGACGCGGCTGCGCATGGCGCCAAAGAGCGACGGCAGCGCGGCGCCAATCGCCAGGCTCGCGAGAACGGCAAGAACCAGAACGGACCTATAACGGGTCATGATGGCGAAGTCAGCTCCGTCACGATCGGTCTGCAGGGGCGTAGCATTGGCGCGCCGCTCGAGCCATTGGCCGCCGCGGCGCAAGGGGGATATCGCGCGTCGGCGTTGATTCATTTTTCTTTAAAGGAGTTGGCGGGCTTGGTCCATGCGGCGGCTCGCGGCTGTTTCGCACATGCAGCAGTTTTTAAAAGGAAAAGCTCGGCCACGACCCAATCATGAATCGCCGCGCTCTTTGCGCAGTCGATCCCAATAGTCGATGCGTTTGGCGATCTCGCGCTCGAATCCGCGCTCGACCGGTTTGTAAAACTTCTGCCGCGAGAGCGAATCAGGCCAGTAATTCTGGCCCGAGAAGGCCTCGGGCGAATCATGGTCATATTCGTAGTTCGCGCCATAGCCCTCTTCGCGCATCATTTTCGTCGGCGCGTTGAGGATGACCTTCGGCGGCATCAGCGAGCCTTTCTCCTCCGCGACGCGCTGCGCGCGCTTGAAGGCGACATAGGCGGCGTTGGATTTGGGCGCGGTCGCCACATAGATCACCGCCTGCGCCAGCGCGAGTTCGCCCTCGGGGCTGCCGAGGAAATCATAGGCGTCCTTGGCGGCGTTGGCGACGACGAGCGCTTGCGGATCGGCCAGGCCGATGTCTTCGACCGCCATGCGCACGATGCGGCGTGCGAGAAACAGCGGATCCTCGCCGGCGGCGAGCATGCGCGCGAGATAGTAGAGCGCGGCGTCGGGATCCGAACCGCGGACGCATTTATGCAATGCGCTGATGAGATTGTAGTGGCCTTCCTGCGCCTTGTCGTAGATCGGCGCGCGGCGCTGCACGACGTCGACGAGCCCCGTCCGATCGAAGATCTCGCCGGGCTTTGCCGCGCGCCAGATTTCCTCGGCGAGCGTCAACGCCGCGCGGCCATCGCCGTCGGCCATGCCGACCAGCGCTTCGCGCGCGTCCGCTTCGAGCGGCAATGGTTTGGCTTCGGCGTTTTCGGCGCGTTTGAGCAGCTGTTCGATCGCCGCTTCGTCGAGCGCCTTGAAGGTCATGACGCGGGCGCGCGAAAGCAGCGCGGCGTTGAGTTCAAAGGATGGGTTTTCGGTCGTTGCGCCGATGAGCGTGATCGTGCCGTCTTCCATCACCGGCAGGAAGGAATCCTGCTGGGCGCGATTGAAACGGTGAATCTCGTCGACGAAGAGCAAGGTCCCCTGGCCGGCCGCGCGTCTGGCGCGCGCCGCCTCGAAGGTCTTCTTCAAATCGGCGACGCCCGAAAAGATCGCCGAAATCTGCACGAAGGCGAGCTTGGTCTCATGCGCGAGAAGCCGCGCGACCGTGGTTTTGCCGGTGCCGGGCGGACCCCAGAAGACGAGCGAACCGAGCGCGCCGGCGCGGACGAGCCGCGTCAGCGCGCCCTCGGGTCCAAGCAGGTGATCCTGTCCCGCCACCTCATCGAGACGCGTCGGCCGCAATCGGTCGGCGAGCGGACGCGGCGCGTCTTCTTCGAGCTTCGCGGCTTGGAACAGATCGGACATGGTCACTGATTAACATAGCGGGGCGGCTCGCTCGCGAGAATCTCTGGAGCCGAAGAAAAAGGGAGCGCGGCGGAACGTGCGCCGTGGTGAAGCGAACGCTCCCAGCCCCGAGTTTGATGATCAGTCATCGCAGCATCGACGAGTGTCCTGATCAGAGTCTCGACTACTAAAGCGGAGCCGTTAACCCTCGATTAACCTTGCCGCAAGTATTACGATTCAGTGAATGAATTCGGGGCTGGGATCTCATTCGTTAAGCTTCGCGTGCACAGCGTCGACATCAACCAAAAAACTGGACCGTCGCACATGCGCAAAATCGCTTTCGTCACCCAGAAGGGCGGCGCCGGCAAGAGCACGCTCGCCAGCAGCGTCGCCGTCGCCGCGCGTCAGGCTGGGGAACGCGTATTCATCATCGATCTCGACCCGCTGCAAACACTGGTCAAATGGTCGCGCGCGCGCGGCGCCGCCGACATCCCGGTCGAACACGTGCCGCCGGCGAAGCTGAGCAAGGCGCTTGCCGCGCTCGCGGCAAAGGGCGTGACGCTCGCCATTATCGATGCGCCAGGCCAGGAGGGCGACTATCTTTCGGCGGCCGTGCGCGCCGCCGATCTTTGCGTCATTCCGGCGCGCCCCAACGCCTTCGATCTGTGGGCGTCGGAAGCAACGCGCATGCGCGTGAAGGAGAAAGGCAAGGACTACGCCTTTCTGCTCAACCAATGTCCGCCGGCGCAACAGAGCGCGCGCGTCGAACTCGGGGCCAAGGCGTTGCAGGCCATGGGCGGTCTTCTCGCGCCGCTCGTTTCATCGCGCGTCGATTATCAGGAAGCCGCGAGGCTCGGGCAAGGGGTCGGCGAATATAACCCCGACGGCGTCGCGGCGGAGGAGATGCGGGAGCTTTGGGCCTCGATCAAGCGCAGATTGAAAAAGCCGGCGAACGCCGCCAAGACGGCGTCAGCGAAGCCGACGAAGGCGATCAGGAACGCCGCCTGATCGTCATCGAGAGAATCGCGCGAGAGAACCGCGCAGCGCATGATCGGCGCGCTTGCGCTACCCGATCTCCACGATTCGCGCGCTGTGGTGGATGACCTCCGCCTTGTCTCCGACGGACTTGCCCATCAGCGCCTTTGCGAGCGGCGCGACATAGGGAATGAGCCCCTTGGTCGGATCGGCTTCGTCTTCGCCGACGAGCCGGAAGCTGCGGCGTTCGCCGTCCTCGAGTTCGACGACGACGCGATGGCCGAACCGCACATGCGAATGATCGGCGATCGCCCGGATGACTTCGGCGCTGGCGCGACGCGCAGACCAATAGCGCAGATCGCGCTGCGCCAGCGCGAGCGCGTGATTGTCTTCGCTCGCCGTCGCGCGGTCGATTTCCTTATGCAGGCGCGTAAGCTCGGCTTCAATCTGTTCGAGGCCTTCGGGCGTGACCAGATTGCGGTGCGGACTGACCGGCCGGTCAGGCAGGTCCTCGCGCGGATTGTCGTCGTCCTGTTCTTTCGTAAAAGCCGAACTCATGCGCTTTTGACCTTTGGTTCGCCGCGCCGATGCGGCGAGCGTCCTTAACAAAAATAATCGGCCCAAGCGGGCCGTCGTGGGCATTAGAGCCGAGACGGGCGCGCTTGTCGAGAAATGGACGCCGCAATGCGACGATTCGCGCGCGCTTCCGAAGGCTTAGCTTGGCGGCTCAAAGGCCGAGATCGGAAAGCCCGGGATGATCGGGCGGACGCGGGCCCGCCGGCCAGCGATACTTCCGCTCGCTCTCGCTGATCGGCAGGTCGTTGATGCTGGCGAGTCTGAGCCGCATCAGGCCGTCCTCGTCGAATTCCCAATTCTCATTGCCATAAGCGCGGCGCCAACTGCCTAAGTCGTCATGAAATTCATAAGCGAAACGCACCGCGATCCGATTGTCGCGAAACGCCCAGATCTCCTTGATCAATCGATAGTCCAATTCGCTGCGCCATTTGCGGGTGAGAAAAGCGACGATCTCGTCGCGGCCGACGAGAAATTCCGCGCGATTTCGCCAGCGGCTGTCGACCGTATAGGCAAGCGATACGCGCTCGGGGTCGCGCGTATTCCAGGCGTCCTCAGCGATGCGCACTTTCTGCGTGGCGGTTTCGAGCGTGAAGGGCGGCAGGGGCGGTCGCGACACGGACGCTCCTCGTCGTTTGAACGACGATCTTACCATTTGCATCTTAGAGCGGAAGATGCCGGCCCATGTCGATGACGACGCGTCCGCGAATCGTTCCTCCAACGATCGAGCGGGCCCGATCCAGCGCCGCATCGAAGGGGATGATTTCGCTCATGGCGTCGATTGTAGAGGGATCGAGATCTCGCGCGATTCGGGTCCACGCCGCCCGCCGCAAGTCGATGCGCGGGCGCACGCTTTCGACGCCGAGCAGCGACACGCCGCGCAGAATGAAAGGCGCGACATTCGCCGGAAGCGCCATGCCGCCGACATTGCCGCAGGCGGCGACGGCCCCATCGAAGCGCGTCTGCGCAAGAAGATTGGCGAGAGTGACGCCGCCGACAGTGTCGACGCCGACGGCGAAGCGCTGCTTTTGCAGCGGCTTTCCGGGAGCGGACAATTCGTCGCGGCCGATGATCTCGGACGCGCCGAGGCGTCTGAGATAGGCGTCTTGACTCGCCTGTCCGGTGACGGCGGCGACGCGCCAACCAGCCTTGGCGAGCAATGCGACGGCGAAAGAGCCGACTCCCCCCGTCGCGCCCGTCACCACCGCGAGTCCGTCGTCGGGCCGAGCGCCATGGCGCTCCAGCGCAAGCACGCAGAACATGGCGGTCAGTCCCGCGGTGCCGACCGTCATGGCGCGCGCCGGCGTCAGCGGCGGCGGCAGTTTCGCGAGCCAATCGCCCGATAGCCGCGCCTTTTCCGCAAAGCCTCCATAATGCGCTTCGCCTAGGCCGCACGCCGTCGCAACGACAATGTCGCCCGCCGCAAAATCCGGATGCGCGGAGCGCGTGACGCGGCCCGCGAAATCGACGCCTGGAATCATCGGGAAGCGACGCACCACCGGTCCGTCGCCGGTCACGGCGAGACCGTCCTTGTAGTTGATCGCCGAGAAAGCGACGTCCACGTCGACATCGCCCTCCATCAGATCGCGCTCACGCATGACGACGTAATCGGCGTGTTGGCCGTGATCGTCTTTGTCGATGCGAATGGCCCTGAAGTCAGTCATGGGGCTGCGCCTCCGCCGTTGGCTGCGACAAACCAGCGCTTTTTAGCGGAGAAAAAAAGTCAAAAAAAGGAGAACATGAGGCCGTCATGGCCGTAAACCCATAAATTCTGACGGATCAACTATGCTGAATTGGGCAGCGCCAATAGTGCATAATATTTCTTGATGCAGTCGCACTATTCTGTTAGTCAGTCAACAAGTAACGGCAGAGCGACGATTCTATGCAGCAAAGCATTGATCAAGGGCGACGGGGGCGGCGTCCGTCTCAACAGGAAGTGGTGAGCAATCCGATGAATCAAGCCAACAACATTGAACTCGCGGCCGACATCGTCTCCGCCTATGTGAGCAACAACTCAGTCCCCGCCGGAGAGTTGCCCGGGCTCATCAGCGAAGTCTACAACGCCCTGTTGCGCGTTGGCGCGGGCTCCGCGGCGGCGCCCGCCGAGCCGCCGAAACCGGCGATTCCCGTCAAGCGTTCGGTAACCAATGATTACATCATCTGCCTTGAGGACGGGAAGAAGTTCAAGTCGCTGAAGCGTCATCTGCGCACGCAGTATGGGCTGTCGCCCGAAGACTATCGTGAGAAGTGGGGCCTCCCGGCCGACTATCCGATGGTTGCGCCCAACTACGCCAAGGCGCGGTCTAATCTCGCCAAGCAGATGGGGCTCGGCCAGCAGCGCCGGCGTCGCGGCAAATAAAAAGGCGGCCAAACGGCCGCCTTTCTCCAATTGACCTGAAAGCCGCGGCGCGCGGTCGCGCCAGGCCAGCGCTGATGACGACGTCCGCGGTTCAGGTCTCTTCGTCGGTTTCGATGTCGCCGTCGATCAATCCGGAGACATCGTCGTCGGATTCTTCTTCCTCGAGGAAGGTGTCGTCTTCGGCGTCATCTGCTTCGATCTCCACATCATCTTCGACATCGATCGATTCCGCCACGGTCTCCGTCTCCCCGACTTCTTCGAGCGACACGGTTTCAGGGCTCTCCTTTTCGAGTTCGCTTTCTTCTTCTTGTTGCGCGCGCGCCGCCGCTCGCGTCAGCGCCACCACCTGATAAATCGCGCCGCATTTCGGACAGGCGATCGGGTCCTTTTTAAAGTCGTAAAACTTCGTCCCGCAGGACTGACATTGGCGTTTGGCGCCGAGTTCGGGTTTTGCCACGGTCGATGGGTCCTCGAGAAGCAGCGTGGGAACGCCCCGCCTATATTGAGAGACTGTTTGGGCGCTCCGGTTAGTGGCGTCCCGCCTCGCTGTCAAATGGGAAATGCATTGTCTGCGCGCCCATTGCCAAGCGCCGCGCAGATTGGCATAGAATCGCGGTCATGCGGGTGTAGCTCAATGGTAGAGCAGCAGCCTTCCAAGCTGAATACGAGGGTTCGATTCCCTTCACCCGCTCCATCCCCTTCCGGTGAACTTTCCCAGCGCGAGCGATACGGCCCGGCTGTTCTTTGCGTTCGGCCGCGCCGCCTTGCCCGCTGCGACAGCCTCTCCGGCCTCGTGTTTAGAGTTTCGCCAATGCGCGAATCGACCTTGCCGTTTACCAATGACGCGTAAAGGCGCGCCGTGCAAAGCCGCCGCAACGTCGAGACGCCGCGCGCGCGAACGCCGCGCCGCCTCGTCCATGCGTCCCAGAGAAGGACATGGCGTTAAGCGTTCTTGGATGTTTGCGCCGCGTTCCTCGCGTCGACGCCGCGGATGAGGCGCTGGGAGGTGGCGGAAACTCGCCGGAACGCAACGCCAACTGAGATCGACCGCCGATTCGTGCCTGCTGCGTTCCCGGTTGATCCCAAAGCTTAACCGCAAGACGCCAAACCGCCTAATCTTGGCCGTTGACAGAAGGGCGGAAAAGAGTCCGCCGCCGACTCTTTCGCCAAGAGCGCGTGCGACGCCATCGACGGGCCGTTCTCGCAAGTTCTGGCGTTTCGATTTGCCCGCGCGTCCATATATTGTTGGAACAGAGCATGACTCGGCGAGAGTCAGCGATTCGGGCGCGATTCGTTCGCAGGCTGTTCAGAAGGTAAAGTCGCGCCCTGCTCTAAGTTTCGATATGAAACGAAGCGCGCTTCGGCGCGCGTCAGGCAGCAAAGAACAAAATGACAGTCGCGCCGTCTTACCCGACGAGCCGCGCCGCCCCCCGCGCAAGGCCGTTCGACAGGGGCGTGGCGGCGGTGCTCGGCCCCACCAACACCGGCAAGACGCATCACGCCATCGAGCGTATGTTGTCTTTTCCCTCGGGCGTCATTGGGCTGCCGCTGCGCCTGCTCGCGCGTGAGGTCTATAATCGCGTCGCCGAACGCGTCGGCGTGGACAATGTCGCGCTCATCACCGGCGAGGAAAAAATTAAGCCCCGCGCGCCGGCCTATTGGGTCGCGACGGTTGAAGCGATGCCGCGCGACGTCCAGGCGGATTTCGTCGCGATCGACGAAATCCAGCTCGCCGCCGATCTCGACCGCGGCCACATTTTCACCGACCGGCTGCTCCACTGGCGCGGACGCCAGGAGACTCTCCTGATCGGCGCGGCCACGATGGCGCCGCTCATTACAGAACTCTTTCCCGGCGCGCCGATCTTCACGCGCCCGAGGCTTTCAAAACTCTCCTTCGCCGGCGACAAGAAAATCTCAAGGCTGCCGCCGCGCACCGCCATCGTCGCCTTTTCAGCCGAAGAGGTTTACGCGATCGCGGAACTGATCAAGCGCCAGCGCGGCGGGGCCGCCGTCGTGCTCGGCGTGCTGTCGCCGCGCACGCGCAACGCGCAGATCGAGCTCTATCAGGGCGGAGACGTCGATTACATCGTCGCGACGGACGCCATCGGCATGGGCCTCAATCTCGACGTCGATCATGTCGCCTTCGCCTCCGATCGCAAATTCGACGGATTACGCCATCGCAGGCTGACGCCGGCGGAATTTGGACAGATCGCCGGCAGAGCGGGGCGCCATATGAGCGACGGCTTTTTTGGCGCGACCGGCCGCTGCCCGCCCTTCGACGAGGAGTTGATCGAGGCTTTGGAGGACCACCGCTTCGATCCGGTTAAGACGCTGCAATGGCGCACCAGCGCCCTCGATTTTTCTTCGATCGACGCGCTCATGCATTCTCTCGACCAGGTCCCGGCGCATCCGGATCTGGTGCGCGCCCGGGTCGCAGACGATCAAAGGGCGCTTGAAGCCGCGAGCCGTGATGAAATCGCGCGGCGCCACGCCAAGACGTCGGCCGATGTCGCGCGGCTTTGGGAAGCCTGCCAAATCCCCGACTACCGCAAGACTTCGCCCGCCGCTCATGCCGAGCTCGCGCTGGCCATATTCGCGTTCATCGCCCGGCGCGGCAAGATCCCCGAGGACTGGATGGCGCGGCAGATCGAAGCGGTCGACCGCATCGACGGCGACATCGCGACGCTGTCGAGCCGCCTCGCGCAAGTGCGTACCGCAAGTTTTATCGCCAACCGTTCCGGCTGGCTTGATGACTCTCAGCATTGGCAGAGCGTCGCGCGTCGGGTAGAGGACAGCATATCCGACGCGTTGCACGACAAACTGACGCAGCGTTTCGTCGACCGCCGCACCAGCGTGCTGGCGCGCCGCTTAAGAGAGAACGCGATGCTTGAAGCCGAAATCAACGCCGCCGGCGACGTTCTGGTCGAGGGCCAGCATGTCGGAAGCCTCCAGGGATTTCGCTTCACGCCGGATCCCGGCGCGGCGGGCGAAGCGGCCAAGACGTTGAACGCCGCGGCGCAGAAGGCGCTTGCTGGAGAATTCGAGGCGCGCGCGACCCGCGTGTTCGACGCGGTCGACGACGCCTTCGCGCTCGGCAATGACGGCCTGATTCGCTGGCTCGGCGAACCTGTGGGGAAAATCGCCTCGGGCGCTGGCGTGCTCGCGCCGACGACGCGCGTGCTTGCCGACGAGCAGCTGACAGGACCGGCTCTGGAGAAGGTCAAGCAGCGCCTCGACCTCTGGCTCGCGCAACATGTCAAGAAGCTGCTGGGGCCGCTCGAGCAGCTGGAGAAGGGCGAAGGCTTGGAAGGGGTGACGCGCGGCGTCGCCTTTCAGCTCGCCGAAGAATTGGGCGTGCTGGACCGCGCGCGCGTCGCCAAGGACGTGAAGGCTTTCTCCCAGGAGGACCGCGCCGCGCTGCGCAAGCTCGGCGTGCGGTTCGGCGCCTATCACATCTATCTGCCCGCGCTTCTCAAGCCTGCGCCGCGCGCGCTTTCGGCGCTACTTTGGGCCCTGCATCACGGCGGTCTCGAAAACGTGAGGGGTCTTGAGGAAGTGCCGCATCTGGCGGCCTCCGGACGCACCTCCTTCGCCGCCGACGCTTCGATCCCCAAAGGCTTTTACCGCGCCGCCGGCTTTCGAGTGTGTGGCGAGCGCGTCGTCCGCGTCGACATTCTCGAACGTCTCGCCGATCTCATTCGGCCGTCGATCGCCTACCGTCCGGGGCTCACCGCGGGCGAGCCGCCGCCCGGCGCGGCCGACGCCGACGGCTTCGTCGTCACCGTCGCGATGACCTCGCTCACGGGCTGTTCCGGCGAGGCTTTTTCCTCGATCCTGAAGTCGCTCGGCTATGCTTCGACGCAGCGCCCGGGGCCGGCCATTACCGTTGCGATCGTGCCGGCGGCGGCGATGGAGCCGGTGACGCCAAAGACCGCGGCCAAGCCAGCGGAATCCGTGAGCGAGGATATTCAGGCCGAAGGCGCCGCCGCCGAGGCGCCCGCCGCCGCGGAAGCGGAGAACGCTCTCGCGTCGCAGCCGGCCGGCTCGGAGGACGCGCAGGTCGAGACGCCTGCCGCCGTGGAAGAGCCGGCGACAGAGGCGCTAGCGTCCGTCGCCGTGGAAGAAGAAAGCGCCGAGGCGCGCGAAGAAGAGGCGACCGCGACCGAAGCGCAGGAAGAGCCCGCCTTGGACGCTGCGCCCGCCAAAGCCGCGCCGACCGAGCCGGAATCCATCGAGATCTGGCGTCCGCAGCGCCACGTGCATGCCGCTCCGCGCCCGCGCGAGGCCGGCGCGCATCGGCAAACGCCCGGTCAGGGCGCTGAGGACAAGCAACAGAGGCCGCCGCGCCGCGACCAGCGGCCCGGCAACGCTCCGGGCAAGGAGGGGCGTCCGGCCGGAAAGCCGCGCTTCGAGGGCCGCCCGCCGCGCGATGACGCTCGCGCCCGGCGCCCTGCAGGCTTCGCCGCGCCGGAGCGGCGCGAGCGCCAGCCCGACCCGGATTCGCCCTTCGCCAAGCTTGCGGCTCTCAAGGCCGAGCTTGAGAAGAAGGGCAAATAGCGGCGCTTGCGCTTCTGCCCTTAGCTTCGCCATCGTATTGCCAATAGTCGGGCAGACAATTATTGCTGCCCGGGGGCGGGCGCGGCCGAGTGCTTAGAGGGGCTTATGAAGAAGATTCTGCCCGTTATTATGTGCGGCGGATCGGGGACGCGGGTGTGGCCCGAGTCGCGCGAGACGTTTCCCAAGCAGTTCATTCCGCTCGTGGGCGAGCGCTCCACCTTCCAGACGACGATCGCGATGCTGGCCGACCCGGCGTTCGAACGGCCAATCGTCGTCTCCAATTTGGAATACCGCTTCCTCGTCGCCGACCAGCTGCGCGAGATCGGCGCGGAGGCCGATGTCGTGCTGGAGCCGTCGCGCCGCGACTCGGGTCCGGCCGTCGCCGTCGCGGCGGGCCTCGCCGCGCGCCGCGCGCCCGACACCATTGTCGTCGTGCTTGCCGCAGACCATGTCGTGCGCGACACGCAGGGCCTCGTGGATCTGTGCAAGCGCGCGAGCGCCGCTGCCGCCGAAGGCTATATCGTCACGCTTGGCGTCAAGCCCGACGGCCCCGCGACCGGATACGGCTATCTACGCCCCGGCGCGCCGCTCGAGACCTGTTGCGAGGTCTACAAACTCGACGCTTTTGTCGAAAAGCCGGACCGCGCGACGGCGCAGGACTATGTCGAGGCCGGCTATCTCTGGAACAGCGGCAACTTCATTTTTCGCGCCGACGTCATGCAATCGGAGATCGCGCAGTTCGAGCCCGGCATATTCGCCGCCGCCGAGGCCGCGATCGAAGCGGCCCGGCAGGACCTCGGCTTCCTGATTTTGAACGCCGAGGCCTTCGCGCATGCGCCGAAGAAATCGATCGACTACGCGGTGATGGAGAAGACCGACAAGGCGGCGTTGATTCCGGCCGACATCGGCTGGTCCGACGTCGGCACTTGGCGCGCCGTGTGGGAATTGTCGGAGCGCGACGAAAACGGCAATTCGGTGCGCGGCCATGGCGTCGTCATGGATGCGCGCAACGTCCATGTGCGCTCGGAGGACACGCTGACGACGGTGGTCGGCGTCGACGACATCATCGTCGTGACGACGCAAGACGCCGTGCTGGTGCTCAGCCATGAGCATGGCGATCAGGTCAAACAGCTCGTTGAGCAGCTGCGCAGCGAAAACCGCCGCGAAGCGGGCGAGCACAAACGCATTTTTCGGCCGTGGGGGTACTATCAAGGGATCGACGAAGGCCAGCGCTATCAAGTGAAGCGCATCGTGGTGAAGCCCGGCCAGCGCCTGTCGCTGCAGAAGCATTTCCACCGCGCCGAACATTGGATCGTCGTGCGCGGCACGGCGGAGGTCGGCCGTGACGAGGAAATCCATCTCGTCCATGAGAACGAGTCGATCTATCTGCCGATCGGCAGCAAGCACCGCCTGACCAATCCCGGAAAGATCGATCTGGAGCTGATCGAAGTGCAGACGGGCTCCTATCTTGGCGAAGACGATATCGTCCGCTTCGAGGACGCCTATAATCGGGGGTAGTCGACCCGCGCCAATTTTGCAAAATAACCGCAGCGGCCGGCGTGGATGGCCGCGACAAGCGCGGCTATGACGCAATCAGCCATCGTTAAAATCTGCGGTCTGTCCTCGCCCGAGACGCTTCTCGCGGCGATCGAATCCGGCGCGGACATGGCGGGCTTTGTCTTTTTTGAGAAAAGCCCGCGCCATATCGATCTTGAGACCGCCCGCACGCTCGGCCTTCTCGCGCAGGATCGCACCAGCAAAGTCGCGCTCACAGTCGACGCTGACGAGGCCGCGCTTCAAGACATCATCGAGGCGCTAGCGCCCGACTATCTCCAGCTTCACGGAAGTGAGACGCCGGCGCGGGTCGCCGAGGTGAAGGCGCGCTTCGGCCTGCCGGTCATCAAGGCGGCGGGCGTCGCGACCGCCGCCGATGTCGAGGCGGCGCGGGCCTATGAAGGCGTCGCTGACGTCATTCTATTCGACGCCAAGCCCGCGCCGAACGCGGCGGTTCCCGGCGGCGCCGGCGTCGCTTTCGACTGGTCTCTGCTGCGCGGCGTCGCTGCGAAACGCTGGATGCTTTCGGGAGGGCTGACGCCCGCGAATGTGGCGGAAGCGATGCGCCTCACCGGCGCCCGCGCGGTGGACGTGTCTTCCGGCGTCGAGCGCGAACGCGGCGTCAAGGACGCGGCGAAGATTGCAGCCTTCCTGGCCGCCGCTCGGCTTTCATAGCGGCGTTTGACAGTTTAAGACTGCGCCGACGGATCGGCCCCCTCCCTGTCCCTCCCCCGCTACGCGGGAGAGGGGACGCCAACGAGCCGCATTGCGGGAAACTCGATGAAGCGCCGAATCTGACTCCCTCTCCCGCGTAGCGGGGGAGGGCTGGGGAGGGGGTAACGACGCAGAGCGAGGACGCCCCCCGTGAACAAGCCGCTTCCCAATTCCTTCCGCGCCGGCCCGGATGAAAACGGCCGCTTCGGCATTTTCGGCGGGCGTTTCGTCGCCGAAACGCTCATGCCGCTCGTGCTCGACCTCGAAGCGGCGTACGAGAAGGCGAAGATCGATCCGGCTTTTCACGAGGAGCTCACGAGCCTCCACAAGCACTATGTCGGGCGCCCCTCGCCGCTCTATTTCGCCGAGCGCATCACCGACTATGTGCGGGAGCGCGCGGGCGAGGGCAACGGCGCCAAGGTCTATTTCAAGCGCGACGAGCTCAACCACACCGGCGCGCATAAGATCAATAATGTGCTGGGGCAGATCCTGCTCGCGCGGCGCATGGGCAAGAAGCGCATCATCGCCGAGACCGGCGCCGGCCAGCATGGCGTCGCGACCGCCACCGCCTGCGCGCGCTTTGGCCTCGACTGCGTCGTCTATATGGGCGCGGTCGACGTCGAGCGGCAGAAGCCGAACGTCTTCCGGATGAAGATGCTCGGCGCCGAAGTCATTCCCGTGCAGTCGGGCGCGCGGACCTTGAAGGACGCGATGAATGAGGCGTTGCGCGACTGGGTGACGAATGTCGCCGACACTTTCTATTGCATCGGCACGGCGGCGGGACCGCATCCCTATCCGGCGATGGTGCGCGATTTTCAGTCGATCATCGGCAATGAGACGCGCGTTCAGATGCAGGAGATGGAGGGGCGGCTTCCCGATTCACTCGTCGCCTGCATCGGCGGCGGCTCCAACGCCATCGGCCTGTTCCATCCGTTTCTCGACGACGCGAGTGTCGAGATCTACGGCGTCGAGGCGGCGGGCCATGGCGTCCATGTGCCGAACGGCCATGCGGCCTCGCTCACCGGCGGGCGTCCGGGCGTGCTGCACGGCAACCGCACCTATCTTCTGATGGACGACGACGGCCAGATTCTCGAAGGCCATTCGATTTCGGCGGGATTGGATTACCCCGGCATCGGCCCCGAACATTCCTGGCTGCATGAGATCGGCCGGGTGAAATATCTGAACGCCACCGATCAGGAGGCGCTGAGCGCCTTTCAGCTGTGCTCGAAACTCGAGGGCATCATCCCCGCGCTCGAGCCCTCGCACGCGCTGGCGAAAGTGTTCGAACTCGCGGCGGAAAAGCCGCGCGATCATCTGATGGTGATGAATATGTGCGGCCGCGGCGACAAGGATATTTTCACGGTCGCGGAGCATCTCGGCGGGATGTGAAGGGGACGGAAACCCTCTCCCGCTTGCGGGAGAGGGTGTCACGCGGAACGCGTGACGGGTGAGGGGCCCTCATCCGACCCTCGCTACGCGAGGGCCACCTTCTCCCAAACCGAAGTCGGCTGTTGCCGACTTCGGCATCCCAATGCGCAAACCGGGAACACCCGGTTTGCGCCGGGAGAAGGCAAGCGCGCCCTCATTCATTGCCCCGCGCCACGCACCTCTGCGCGATCTCATTGAGACTTCGTCCGCGCTCTGCCTCGTCGGTCACGCCGGCGAGCGCCTTGCTGCGGATCGCTTCCCGCGCCGTGCACGTGCAGGCGTCGTGGCAGATCTTTCCTTCTCCGCCCTCATTCATGCAGCGCGTTTCGCATGAGGCGACGAATTCCGTCGCGTCGACGGCGGGCGGAATGAGATAGGCGAGTCCCATAAAGAGCGCGAAGAGCGCCGGCTGATGCGCGAGATAGATGAGAAGACTGTGCCGGCCGAGGAAGGGAAGCCATTCCCTCCTAGCATGTGTCGGGAGAGGGTTAGCGCCTTCGCCGCTCACGCCAAGCCTCTCCCCGTAAACGGGGAGAGCGAGTTTTCCCGCCGCCACGCCGAGCAGCAGCGCGCCGGCCCAGGGAAACAGTGGACGCCAGTCCTGGGTCATCGGCTCGCTGGTCGAAAGCCCGATCCATTGCAGCCAATCGGCGTTGAAGGCGGAAGACGCGAAGAATTCCCCGCCGAGAACGAAAAAGGCGCCGCAAGCGAATGCGGCTGGCCACCGCGCGAAAAGAAAGGGAACCGCGATCAGGCTGGCGGCCGCGATGCAATGCAGAATGCCGAAGAACACATAGGAGGTGGGAAAGAGCGCATAGGTGCCGGCCGTCACCAGCGCCGCCGCCGCGGCGATGAGCGCGAAGCGGCGCCAGAAGGCCGGCCAGCGCATATGCTCCCGATTGGCCAGGACCAGCGCGACGCCCGCGATGAAGAGGAAGGCGAAAGCGATCGAATGGCCGAATATTTTAACGGGCGCCGACCAGGGGAGATTAGCCGGCGCATAGCCAAAATGCGCGAGATCCCAGATGACGTGAAAAACCACCATCGCTAGGACGGCGAGCCCGCGCGCCGCGTCGAGCGCCCACCATCGGCCCTGACTCATCGGCGCGCGGCCGCCGGCGGCGCGCCCTGGAACTTGCTGAACACCATGTCGGGCGCCGAAAGATTATGGCGCGACGGCAGATGACGGCCGACCCACACTTCTGTCGCGCTGGCGCCAGGAAAGCGAATGACCGGCGCTTCCTCCCAGCTCTTGCCGCGCTTGCTGCGCCAGGCGACGATGGCGGCGTCGCTCATCGTCTCCATGGCGTACATCGACCGCAGCGCCGCGAAGGGCAATCCGTTCGGCATCGCCTGACTGAAGGAGACGTCGAGCGTTATCCGGTCCTGATCGACGCTCTTGATCGAGAGGCGGCCTTCGCCGCCGCGCCTGAATTTGAGGATCAGGCTGCGCGATTGAGGCTCGAAGACGATTTCCTCGAGATCGACGATCGGCCGCTCCTGCGTCTCGACCGGCCCCACGAGAAAGGACGAGCCGTAAGCCGTCCAGCGCATGTCGTCGAAGGGCAGCGGCCGCGCGCGCCAATAGCCGTCGGGCGGATAGAGCACCATGATCTCTTCGGCGCGCTCGCGATGCCACATCCAGAGCTGGATTAGATGGAAGCCGTGCTCGACGGAATCGCCGACGCGGATCGGCACGTCGTTGGGGCGCCAGAAGGAGGGAAAGGTGTATCCCGTCAGCCAGAATTCCGGCGTCTCCCAGAAGGTCTTGCGGCGCGCTTGCGAAAACGCCTTGGGGTCCACGGTGAAATCGCAGCTCGACCAGTCGGGTGCCCAGCGATCCGAGGCGATCGTGTTGATGTAGGAGGGGTGCACGGCCTGGATCTGCAGACTGCGCACGCGCGGCGAGATGAAGTCGAGCTCGACATTGTCCTTCTCGGCGCAGAGTTCCGGGGCCGAATTATTCTCGACGCGAACTTGCAGCTCTTCGGCTGCGTCCGGCGCCTGTGCCGAGGCTGAGCCGGCGAAGGCCAAGCCGCCAGCCCCCAAGCCGCCGGCTCCCAAAAGAAAGCGGCGGCGATCGAATGTGGTCAACTGGAAGATTCCTTGCTGCTTTTTGAACTCCTTATCGCGCGCGAAGGAAGCGCGCGGCAAGCGTCGCGATCCATTAACGGGGCGCAAAAGGCGAAAACAAGGAGTAGGACCCCCGGCTAGGAGGGGCCCTTGCCTTGAGCAGGCGCCGAAAAAGTTGACGGACTTTTTCGACAGGAACCTGCTCGATTTGAGCGCTTCCTTACCGGTCACATGTTCCATGCGACCGGGAAGCGCTCCAAGCGTTCAGAAAAGGCCGCCGCCAAACAAAGCGGCGAAAGGATCGGCGACGGCGTAGCCCGAGCCATAATAGGAACGGCCGCGCGAGGACGCATAGTGGACGCTGCTCCCCCGCCGCGCGCTGGCATAGTAGTGGCCGTGTGGCGGCGAGCCGGTGATCGAAATGCGGCCCCCTTCATTCTGCACCATTTGATACAGCATCGCCGCGTGGCCGGGCGACAGGCGCACGCAGCCGTGCGACGCCGGTTGGCCGAGCATCCCCGTCGCATAAGACCCGTGGATCGCATAGCCGCCGCGGAAAAAGATCGAGTGGGGCATGGGCGACATGTGATACTTTCGGGAATAATGCATGGGCTGCATGCCGGTGGGCGCAAACGAGCCGCGCGGCGTAGAATAGCCGGCGCGGGCCGTCGACACCGGCCACGAATAGCTGCCCGACGAAGACTGCACATGCATGGTCTGCGTCGAAAGATTGATGTGGATGTGGGCGGCGGCGTTCGCCGCGCTCGCGCACGCGAACGGACAAAGAATCAAAGGAAGGATGACGGGAATACGCATGATGGACTCCTAACCAAACGCGCAGGCGCCGCGCCGGGCATTCTGCTGTGGCTTGGCGCGCCATCAAGCTAAATGAAGCGGTAAGCTTTCCCGGCAAGGATGAATCGCAAACCTTTGCGCCGGCGACGCGCTCTTCGACACTGGGGGCGAAACGCCCATGACGACAAATTCGATATTGCGCGCGCTGCGCGTGGCGCTGTTCGCCTCAGCAGGCTTGGCGTCCTTCGCGTCCTTGGCGTCCTTGGCGACGACAAATGGCGCTCTGGCGCAGGATAGAGGGGTGCTCGATCCAAAGCCGCTGCCGCCGCTCGCCAATCCCTCCAGTCCGGTGACGCCGGCGCGAGAACTGTTTGGCCGCGCGCAGGAGGCGGCGCCGCTCCATCCCGATCCGATCGGCTTCTATTCGCGCGGCTGTCTCGCGGGCGGCGAGCCGCTTCCGATCAACGGCCCCCACTGGCAGGTCATGCGCCTGTCGCGCAACCGCAATTGGGGACATCCCAATCTCATCGCCTTTTTGAAACATTTTTCGTCGAAGGCGGCGCGCGAATCGGGCTGGCCAGGCCTGCTCGTCGGCGATCTGTCGCAACCGCGCGGCGGGCCGATGCTCTCTGGACACGCGTCGCATCAGATCGGGCTCGACGCCGACATCTGGCTGACGCCGATGCCCAACCGCGAACTCACCCGCGAAGAGCGCGAAGAGTTGATGTCGACGGACGTGGTGCGCGACGACGGGCTCGACGTTCGTCCCGAGGTCTGGAGCGCGGGCCACATCGCCCTGATCCGCGCCGCGGCGATGGAGCCGGCCGTGCAGCGCATCTTCGTCAACGCCGCGATCAAACGCGCGTTATGCCGCTCGGCGCAGGGCGAAAGCTGGATGCACAAGGTGCGGCCGATGTATGGGCACAACTACCATTTCCACATCCGGCTTCACTGCCCGAACGGCTCCAACTGCCGCGACCAGGACCCGACGCCCGCCGGCGACGGCTGCGACGCCTCGCTCGCCTGGTGGTTCCAGGACGGTGTGCTGCACGCGAAGAAATCGGGGAAAAGCTGGCCGCCGATGACCATGGCGGGCCTGCCCGCCGCCTGCCGCGAGGTGTTGCGCGCGCAATAGGACTCAGCAGGTCCCGAAAAAGTTGACAGACTTTTTCGATGAGAACCTGCGCCAATGTTTTGATTTTGAGCGTTTCCTTATCGATCACATGATTCCATGTGATCGGGAAGCGCTCTAGTCGCACGAGCCCAGCGGGCAGGCGATGCCGGTTCCGCCGAGTCCGCAGTAGCCGCCGGGATTTTTGGCGAGATACTGCTGGTGATACTCTTCGGCGTAATAAAACGGCGGACTTTCGCGGATTTCCGTCGTGATCACGCCGAGATTCGCCTGCGTCAATACGCGTTGATACATGGCGAGAGAGTCCTTCGCGGCGGCGAGCTGTTCCGGCGTCGAAACATAGAGGGCCGAGCGATATTGCGTGCCGGCGTCATTGCCCTGGCGCATGCCCTGCGTCGGGTCATGGCTTTCCCAAAAAATGCGCAACAGCTGTTCGAAGCTCATCGCCGGCGGCTGATAGACGACGCGCACCACCTCCGCATGGCCGGTGCGGCCGCTGCAGACGTCATCATAGGTGGGATTTTTCGTCACGCCGCCGGCGTAGCCGACCGCCGTCACATAGACGCCCTCGCCCGCCTGCCAGAATTTGCGCTCCGCGCCCCAAAAGCAGCCCATGCCGAAGAGGACCTGTTCGGACCCCAGCGGAAACGGCGGGTCGAGCGGCCGCCCGTTAACGAAATGGCGCGCCCCATGCGCCACTGGCGTTTCGCGGTCGGGAATGGGCCCGAGCAGTTTGGAAAGACCGAGTTCGTCGAAGATCGTCATGGCGCCGATATAGTGTGGCGGCTCGAGGGAAACTAGCGCCGTGCGTAATAGAGAGGCGCCGACCGCCGGTGGCTGAGCAGGATCAGCAGGGCCCCGACGCCGCCGAAGGCGACGCTGACCGGCGCCAGCATCAGCGTGGTCAAAACCGGGTCCCACAGAAAGGTCGAGACATTCTCGACGCTCGACTGCAGCGACTGGTAGAGGCCGGGGAACACCGCCGCCGTTCCCCTGCTGATGCTCGTCACCATGACGCGGCCGGCGGCGATCGAGCGTGTGCCATCGACGATGAGGGCGATGAAGCCGCCCGCGAGCAAGAGAAGGCCGATCAGTCTTGTGAGGAGTCGCAGCATGGTCTCTTCGTTAGAAAGTAATGATGCGCGGTCGAAAAGCGTGGGGAGAATAGGCGCCGCGGCCGCGTCTGTCCATGCTTGGCGTTGCGTTCCGGTCGCGCGTGAATATAGTGCGCGCTTCGCGGAGGGGTGGCCGAGTGGTTGAAGGCGCACGCCTGGAAAGTGTGTATGCGGGAAACCGTATCGCGGGTTCGAATCCCGCCCCCTCCGCCAGTTCAGAGTAGAATTGCGAACGCCGCTTGCCGCCGATTTTCGCGCCGGAAATGGCAGCAAGCGTTCCGAGCAAATCGCTCTTTGATCTCATGATACGGACCTCGCGGTCAGCGGCGCTTCCCATCATTGCCTTTCCGGGCCGTCTTCGGCGACACTGTCAGGCCTAGGAACACCATCACGGCCTGGTTGAGCCGGACCACGTCCTCGTCGTCGAGTCGCCCGATCCGCTCGCGCACCTTGGTCTTCGCAACAGTGGTGATCTTGTCCACCATCAGTCGGGAGGAGGAACGCAGCCCGTTGCGCTCGTTCGGCTCTACCGGCAGCCGGAACAGCGGCGCTTCGGTCGGGTCCGTGGTGAAGGCGCAGATCGTGATCGAGTCCGTCCCGTCGAAGGCGTCGTCCTGCACGATGACGACGGGGCGTGGCTTGCCCGCATAGTCCTTGCCGCCGGAGACTGTCCAGATGTCTCCGCGCCTCATTCATCATCCCAGTCGGACGCTGCATCGATGAACGCCTGATCCTCGCGTGCATGGGCGCCGGCCGCTACGGCCAGCGATTGCCGGTGCGCCTCCGCCCGGAAGGACGATGCGCGCACGTCAGGCACCCAAATCTGGATCGGCCGCAGGCCCTGCGCGCGCAGCCGCTCGCGATGCTCCTGCACCTTCACGCGCGTCGGCTTCGCGCCTCTCGCCGCCGCCATTGGCTTGTTCTCCTATTCAGTTACATGTAACCTATCACTCAGCGCTGGATATGGGAAGCGAATTCCAACCGGAGGCGCCCGAAAATATGCCTAAAGCTACTTGAAATCATTGGATAACTTCGTCTGCAACGTAACGCCATCCGACCGACACGCGGAATACCCAGCCCGCGTCGTGGCGCGTGGAATGGGTTGCGGGTAGAATCGTCGAGTTGTCATTGGCGCGCGCCCAAAAGGGCGATGCGTTGCGATCAGAATAGACGCCTCATAGAGCCAAAGCGAAGACGTAGTCATCGCGCTATCGGTCGTAGCCCACCGGGATAATTTGCTGAATGCGTTTGCAACTAAATTGCTAAAAGACAATGGCGAGTCGTCGTCACCATGTTTCCATGACGTTGAACCCCAATACTTCGCCACAAATGATCTGAAGCCCGACGTCGACGCCCTTCGGCGCTCTTCGTCCTCGCGCCAGCTCATCGGTCCGTCTGAGAACGTCGCGCCGGGCGCCAAACGCTTCCGAGAGCCATTCGCATTTCCTGCTGCGCCCAGACCAGATACAAAGCGAAGCATGAATAGGGTCTTGTCGCGCGCGCGCGCAGCGCAATCCTCGAGCCGATCTCACAAATCTCGCTAAAAGGGAACGACGTGATTCAGCGGTTCCTCTGGCTTGCGATGGGCTATTGGAAAGGCCAGACGCAACGCCCGGCGTGGGTTCTCTCGGTTGGATTCCTCATCTGCCTGGTCGTGAACACTTACATGGCTCTGGCGGTGAATCGCTGGAGCAAGAGTTTCTTCGACGCGCTTCAAACGCATAAAGTCGATGAAGTGACCGGGGGAATTCTGCAACTCGCCATTCTGGCCGTCGGCGTCGGTCTTGCCTCAATCGCCACAACGCAGTTTCGTATGCGGCTTCAGGTCAACTGGCGATTGTGGCTCACCGCCTCGCTCATCGAGAAATGGCTTGTCAACGAATCGCGCCAGGCTTGCGCCATATCCCCCGCAATCGATAATCCGGAAGCCCGCATCGCCGATGACGGTCGGCTGGCGATCGATCTTTTTGTCGATCTCGCCGGAGGCGTCATCAATATTTTCTTGGTTTCGGCCGCCTTCATCCTCGTTCTCTGGCAAGTCGGGGGCTCCTATGAGTTTCTCGGCGTGGTCATCCCCGGCTATCTGGTGCTCGCGGTCTTCGTCTATTCAGTGGTGACGTCGTTTTGCATGTGGGTGCTCGGGCGACCGCTGGTGGCGAGCGTCGAAGCAAAGGCCGCGGCGGAGGGGAACTTCCGCTATGCGCTCACCCGCGCCCGTCATGAGTTCGAGTCGAGAGCGGTGGTGGAAGTCGACGATGACATCGACCGCGATATTGGCGATTACCTGCGCCATCCCGTCGTTAAGGGGGTTCCGATCATTCCGGATCGGCTGCCCGAGATCGACGCCAAGAGCGGGAACCCGTTCGACAGATTTCTCTTTCTGCTCGCAACAACCTGGGGGCGCGTGATCCAGGGGCAGACAAAGATCGTCTTTTTAACGCACGCCAACAATCTACTGGCTCCCGCGGTCCCCCTGTTGCTTGGCGCGCCGAAATATCTTGCCGGCGATCTGACGCTCGGAGATCTGATGCAGGCGGCCGCGGCCTTTTTGCAGGTGCAGCTTTCCCTCAATTGGCTCGCCGACAACGCCCTGAGCATCGCGAACTGGTCGGCTTCGGCGCGGCGCGTCGCGGCGCTTGATTTAGCGATCGACACGACACGGGAATAGCGCATGCGCTCGCGACGCGGCGCCGACCAAGAGGGAACATGAGCCCACTTCGCATCCACAGGGAGAGTCATCTCGTCCAGCGCAGCGGCTGGCTGCGGGCGGCGGTGCTCGGCAAGATATTCGGCATGGCGGTTTAAAAGAACCGGCGATCGCGGAAACGGTGTCTATATGGCGAATGCAAGAAGCAGATTGCGAACGGAGCAGCAGATGATTCGCCTGGGGTTTGTCGCGGTCCTGAGCGTCGCTTTCAATATGGTCGGGGCGGCCGTCGCGAAGGAGCCTGCGCCAGCCGAGGTCGTGACGGAAATCGCCAGGGCGACAAAAACCGCCACCGGGCAGCCGATCACGCTTCCGCAGGGGCCCTTGGAGGTCGTGGCTTCGATGTACACTCTGGAGCCCGGCGTCAGATTGCCGGAACATAAGCATCCGTATCAGCGCTATGCCTATATTCTTGAAGGGCAGCTGATGGTCCAGCAGGGCGATTCCGCGTCGCGCGTCTATCACGCTGGAGAATTCGTCATAGAGAGCGTCGACAGCTGGCATTTCGGCGCGACGGTCGGGGCCGTTCCGGTCAAATTGCTGGTCATCGATCAATTGCCGCCCGGCGGCGACGTCACGATCAATCGGCCAGCGGCGCCGTAACGGCAGTCAGAACACGACGCCCGTCCGTTAGACATCCGCGAAGCGTTTACGTGTCGCGTTAGAGCCGCGCCTCGAGGATCATGTTGAAGGGCGTCGCCGCCGCCTTGCGGAAATGGGAGAAGCCGCCTTCGCGCACGACCTCGCCGATGCGCTTTGCGCCGGCTTGCGCGCCGAGCGCGAGTCCGACGTCCTGATTGAGCGACGTCGGCACGCAGATGTGGGTCGAGCCGGCATAATAGACCCGCCCAACAGGGTTTAGATTTTCCGCAAGGCTGTCGCCGGCCGCGGGTTCGATCAGCATCAGCGTTCCGTCGTCCGCCAAAACATCGCGGATATGCGCGACGGCGCCGACGGGATCGCCCATGTCATGCAGCGAATCGAACATCGTCACGAGGTCGTAGCGCGCGCCGGCGAAATCCTGCGCCCGCGCCACTTCGAAGCGCACGTTCTTGCGACCGTTCGCCTTCTCCCTTGCGTGCGCGATCGAACCCTCGTGGTAGTCGATCCCGACAAATTCCGAATTCGGAAAGGCGTCGGCCATGAGCAAGGTCGAGACGCCATGGCCGCAGCCAACGTCGGCGACGTTCGCGCCGCGCTCGAGCTTGGCGGTGACGCCGTCAAGCGCCGGCAGCCATTCGGCGACGAGATGTGTCCGGTAGCCCGGCCGGAAGAAGCGCTCGACGCCGCAGAACAGACAATTGCAATGGTCGCCCCAATGCATGCCCTTTCCGCTTTTGAAGGCCTCGGCGAGTTTGGGTTCGTCGTGAAAAATCGCCGACATCAGGCTAAAGCCTCCCACCATGAAGGCGGGGCTGTCCTCGGCGGCAAACACCGCGGTCTGCTCGGGCGACATCGAAAATTTATGCGCCTTCGCGTCATAATCGACGAAGCCGGAAGCCGCTTGCGCGGAAAGCCATTCGCGCACATAGCGCTCATGCGTGCCGGTCTTGTCGGCGAGTTCGGCGGAGGTGGCGGCGCCTTGCGAGAGCGCGCGGAACAGGCCGAGCTTGTCTCCGATGATCACCAGAGCCGCGTTGGAGGCGGCGCCCAGTTCATTGACGACCGTTCCGAGCAGCGAGTCGAGCTTGTTCATGTCCAGGTTCATCGCTCACCTCTCATTGTGGATGGACGCAGGCGCGCCTTGGGAAATTGCGCTCAGCGCCTCTACAGCGCTCGCGGGCATGACGCCGGGAGGATACAGGCGCAGCTTCCAACTGCCGAGCAATATCGCCGTCGCGCGCGGGAGAACGATGAAGCGCGGCGCGAGCGGGCTAGCGCAATTTGATCGTCAGATCCGTGCCGTCGTTTCCGGTCTCGCCGCTGACCGGCTGGTCCGAGATGATGAGCGACGCCCCAGTCCATAGCCGCTCCGCGATCCGGTCGCGTACGTCTTTCGGGATGTCGACGCGCTCCAGCGCCTCGGACGGGCTCGCGCTCGCAGGGCGCCAATCCCAGGATATGTCGGCTTTAGCATCGGCCGACGCCAGATTCTTCCTGCGCTCCGTCTGCGCTTCCGGCATCGACAGGACCGACCATTTGAGCGAACTCCCGTCCTCCTTGGCCGCCGTCGCAATATAAAGATGCGAGCCGAGCGGCGCGTCCGGATCGCGGATCTCGATTGGCGCATCGAAAAGCGGCGACAGGCCCTGGCGAACATAGATCCGCCGATCCTTCTTGCTGATCAGCACCGAGATGGGCGCCAACCGCCGCTCGGCTTCTCTTTGAGCGGTTGAGGCGGCGGCGGCGGTCGTTCTCGCCTCATCCAAACGCCGCTCCGCGTCCGCCAGATCCGATTCCCCGGCGACGACGGCCGCGCCCGCCTGTTCGAGCTTTGCCGTGGCTTCGGCCAACGCGGAGCTGGCGTTCGTCTGAATCAGCAGCGCCGCGTCCTCAGCGAGGAGAGCTTCGCCATAGGCTCTCGTCAGACGGTCGGCTCTGGCTTTGGCCTGCTCGTCGCCCGCCGACGCGCCGCGTTCCGCCGTTACGGCCGGCTCCTGCTGGCTGTTGGCCGCGGCCTTAGCAGCGTCATAGGAGGCCGCAGCCGCGTCCGCCTTGACGACGGCCAAGGCCTGCGCGGCCTTTGCGGCGCGGAGCTCGGCCGCGGCGCGCGCAGCCTCTTTCTGCTTGATGACCACTTCAGCGGACAAAGCCTTGATCGCCTTGCTGGCGGCGGCGGCGTCAGCCTGGGCCTTGGCCTTGAGTCGCTGGGCATATTGATGCGGGTTTACCGTCAGGCGCTCAGCGACGGGGGCTGGGGTTGCGGGGACCGACGATGCCGATTTCTCTGCCGTGGTTCCGGATTTGAGCTGCTCCGAATCCTGCTCCGTCTTCGACGCCGCGTCGGCGGAGTCCGGCTGCTGCCAGTCTGCAGCGGGCGCGGCTGTATCGGCCGCGACCTCAGCGCCGGCTTCCGCCTTGGGCTGCTCGGCTTGCTTGGAACCGGCTCCAATCGCGTCGGCGACGGCGTCGGCTTGAGTGGCCGGCTGCTGCGGTCTGGCCGCCGGCTGGTCGGTCGCGGCGAGGGGCTGCTTCTGCGGGTCTGCAATTCTCGCGACAGTTTCGCTGGTTTCGGCCTTGGGCTGCTCAGCTTTTTCGCGCCGCGCGTCGCCTTCACCGCCGGCGTTGGCTTTGGGCTGCTCCGCCTGAGGCTGGGCGGGGCGATCTGCGGCCACGTTGGCAGGCTGAGGGTCGCCCCCTGGCGCGGCTTTTTCTGCTTCTACGGACGCGCGCATCATAGGCGCAGGCAGCAAGGGGTGTTCGAATTCGGCGGGAAACACGTCATGCGGCGAGATCACGACCCGCTCGCCGATTCTGGTCATGCCCCAGAGCTTCGCCGCGAATGCGGCGGGAAGCCGGATGCAGCCATGCGAGGCCGGATGTCCCGGCACGACTCCAAGATGCATGGCGATGCCGGACCAGGTGATCCGCTGCATGAAGGGCATCGGCGCGCTGGAATAGATGTTGGATCGGTGGAACCGCTCGCGGCCGATGATGGAGAAAATGCCTTTGGGCGTCGGATGTCCGGCAATGCCTGTCGAGATCGCGGAACGGGCGACCAAGCCGCTATGGTTGTAGATCGACACCTGCTGGTCGGCGATGGAGGCGACGACGAAGAGCGGCCGATCGAGCCGTGCAGCCTCCGGCTTGGCGTCGCGCGAAGGCTCTGCGCCGCTTTTGTCGCTCGCTGGACGGGAGATCTTTTTTCGCGCGGCCGGGCGTTGCGGGCGAGCGATGCGCTCTGGCTCAGGAACCGCATTGATGAGAGGCTCGCGGTCGCCCCAGAAATAATAGTACTGCGCCACGGCAGGCGTCCGCGCCAAGCCGAGCGTCGCGGCGGCGGTCACCGCCACCTTCGAAAAAAGCCGGGCGCGAGAGCGCGTTCGCAAGCGCATGTGCCGCTCCAAACTGCGGTTGAGCACCTTCGGTACTAAGGCGAATTTCTTATTTAAACGATAATGAATGGCTAATGCGTGGCCAAACAGCAACCAAGATCAAGACCCAATGCTTGAGCTTTGCTTCGTGCGCAGCAAAGAGAGCGTTGTTTTGACTTAGGCTTGGAGCGCCGCCGGGAGGAATTTCGCGATCGCCGCGAAAGCTGCGTCGGTCTCCTTCAATATGCCCGGGAAGAAATAGAAGCCGTGCGGCATGGCCTCGCCAATGAAATGCGTGACCTCGACCCCCGCCGCCGTCAATCTGTCCGCAAAGGCGCGATTGTCGTCGACAAGCGGATCTGCGGTTCCGCTGACGAGCAGCGTTCGCGGGTAGCCGTTCAAATCGCCGAGCGCCGGGCTCGCCCAGGGATTTCGCCACTGCTCGAGCTTTGTGAGATAGGCGCCGCGCGCAAATCCCATGAAGGCGGCGTCGATCACAACGCCGGTCGGCGCCAGCCGCTCGAAGGAGGGAAATTCTTCGAAGTGAAAATCCGTGACCGGACATAAAAGCACGGCCGCGAGAATGGATATGCGTTCCTCGCGACCTCTTAGCGGCGCCGCCGCCGCGAGATTGCCTCCGGCGGAATCGCCGCAGACCAATATGCGCGATGCGTCGCCGCCGATGTCCGCGCCTCTATCGCGCATCCAGCGCAAAACCGCCATGCAATCGTCGAGGCCGGCTGGGAAGGGCCATTCGGGCGCCCAGCGATAATTGACGCTGACCACGATGACGTTGTTTTCGGCGGCGATGCGGCTGGTGACATAGGCGGTGTCCTCGGATCGTCCGACGACAAAGCCGCCGCCATGCACGTACAGCATCAGCGGTTTCGGGCCGTCGCCGGGCGGCGCATAACATTCGCAGCGGATCGGCCCCGCGTCCGAAGGAACGGCGAGCGTCGAAACCGAGACCTGCGGATAGAGCTGCGCGGCGCCCGGCGGCAGTTCCGCCGGGTCGATCGCCAGCCCCTCGCCTCTGTAGCAGGCGCGCACAGGCGCCATCATCATGTCTCGCATCGCGACGGGCGCGCGCAGTTTCGACAGCAATCGATAGAAGGGCGCGGCTGGATCATCTTCAAAGACGCGGACGACTCCCGGTCCGTCCGCGCGCGCGTCGACAAAGTCGGACGGCGCGGCGCCGCGATTGTCAATGTCCCCCATTATCCCTGCTCCAAATCTTTGCGGCTTCGGGAATATCCTGCATCCACGACATTGTGAAAGACGCGGCCAACGCCGACCGTCGGCCTGAGCGCGATTTTCCAAGAACCGATGCGATCTCTGACGAAGCGCGCGGCAAATTGACAGGACGCAGCCGCGAGAACAATATCATCGCCTACCGTCTGCGGGGGCGAGTTCCATGACTGACAATGACGACGGCGCCGACCGTCGGCTTTCGCGCCGAGCTCTCTTGCTCGGCGCTTTCACGCTGCCTCTTGTCATTGTGGAGCCGGAGCCGGCGTCCGCGCAGCTGGGTCTCATTGGCGCGATGCTCGGAGGGTTTCGCTTCCGATTTCACCGCCGACATTCTGGCGGCTACCATCATTATCATGCGCGCCGCCATTACGCGCGTCATCGCGGACGCGTACGTGTCGCGAACCGTCGCCGTCATGGCGGCGGGGGCGGGGGTGGCGATGGAGGCGGCGGTTCTGGCGGCGGCGGACAGTTCAGCAAAGGCGGACTTTAACGCCGGCCGCGTCGCCGCTTGAGTCTCTGCAAGGCTTCCGCGGCGTCGGGGACGTCCTGCAAACTCGCCTTGTAATAGAGTTCTTCGGCCTTGCTGCGACTAACGTCCAGTCCTGCCAGGCCCTTCTCATAGGCTTCGCCGAGCCAATATTGCGCTCTGCCGTTGTTTTGCGTTTCTGCCTGCTCAAACCAACGCACCGCTTCGGTCGGGTCTTGCCTGCCGTCGGGCGTCATGCCGTCCTTGTACATGACGCCGAGCGACGCCTGCGCGTCGGCATAGCCCTGCATGGCGGATTTTTTGAACCAGTTGAAGGCCTCCGAGAAATTCTGCCGGCCCGGCGCCTTGGCGTAGAGAGTGGCGAGGTAATACTGCGCCTCCTTGTCGCCGGACTCCGCCAGTTTTTGCGCAAGAGGGAAGGCGACGTCCCATCGTCCGCGATCCTTCATCGCCGCGCGCAGCTCGGAAATCGAAGCGCTCGAGTTTGAAGAGGATGGCTGGCGCCAATTGCAGCCCAAAGGATCGTTCCGCGTCGCGAACTGCGAATTGCAGTCGCCGCTCCGAGCGATCGGCGCATCATTGACTTTGCTGATGGGGCGGTGGTCGCCGTCGCCTGGATCGATTCGGCTCTGGCGTTCGTCCCGTGCTGGCGACGACGGCTCGATCAGCGCGAGAAAAGCCAAGGTGGCGAGCGCCGCTGCCGCGATGCCGAGGGAAGCGCCTTGCGCCGCAGGATGCAGCCGCTTGAAGCGGCGCACGAGCGTCGCGCTGCGACTTTTCGCAAGGGCGATAAGCTTCGTCGACATGCGCTCAGGCGTCGGCACGTCGCGCTCGGCCGTCGAATCCTGGACGAGATGTCCCGCGCTTCGAATAATGCTCGAGGCGTCGATGCGCAGGGCCGTGGCGCCGAGCGCGTCGCTGAAGGCGCGCATATTCGGGAAGCGTTGCTCCGGACGTTTCGACAGCGCCGTCATGATCGCCGATTCAATTTCCGGCGTGACGCCCGATATGCGCGGCACGAGCGGCGGCGCCTCGGCGTGGATCTGCGCCTGAGTGAGATCATATTCGGTCGCGCCGGAAAAGGGCGGCGCGCCGGCAAGCATCTCGTAAAGCACGACGGCCAACGAATAGAGATCGCTCCTCTCGTCGCCTTCGCCGCCGCGGCACTGCTCGGGCGACATGTAAAGCGGCGTGCCGACCGCCGTGCCGGCGCGCGTCAGACGCACGCTGCCGCGCACCCGCGCGATGCCGAAATCCATGATTTTGATTCGGCCGTCGTCCGCGACCATGAGGTTCGACGGCTTAATGTCGCGATGAATGACGCCCATCTGATGCGCATAGGCGAGTCCGTCCGCCGCCTGCGCGATGATGGCGAGACTTTCCTTGACGCCGAGCGGCTTGCCGCGCTCCCTCAAGATCTCGTCGAGCGGCCGGCCGTTTACGAGCTCCATGACCATGTAGAGGTCGCTGCCTTGCAGCACCGGCGAATAGAGCGTCGTGATGTTGGGGTGGTTGAGTTTAGCGAGACTCGTCGCTTCGGCGCGGAATCGTCCGACGAAGTCGGGGTCCTGCGTGAGCTCCGCGCGCAGGGATTTGATCGCGACTTCGCGCTCGAGGAAGGTGTCGAGCGCGGCGTGCACCTTGCCCATCGCGCCGACGCCGAGCAGCTTGACGATGCGATAATGTCCGATCATTTGCGGGTCGGTCATGGCTCAACCCTCCGCGACGGCGTCGATCTTCGCCGTCAGGGCGCCCGTCGACGGGTCGGCGATGTTAATCCGTTTCGTCGCCGCTTGATCGACCATCCGACCGGCGGCGTCGGTCTCCGCCACGAAGACGCCCACCGAAATATTGTCGTGTCCGCCGCCGCGGCGCGCGGCTTCGATCAATAGCCGGCAGGCCTCCGGCGGCGGGTTTTTTGAGACCACTTCGGCGATCCTTGCGTCGGAGACGAGATTGGTTAAGCCGTCGGAGCACAAGATCACGATGTCGCCCTGTCGCAGCGGCAGGCCTTCCGTCCAGATTGTCGGCTCGACGTCGAGACGCGTGCCGAGCGCCTGCAGAATGACATTGCTTCCGGAGCCTTTGCCTGCGTCCTCCGGCGCCATGACGCCGTCGCGCACCAATTGCGCGTGCAGCGTCTGATCGTCGGAAAGTTGGACAAGCTGGCCGTCGCGCATCATATAGGCGCGGCTGTCGCCGACATGCGCCAGCCACAGAAGACCGTCCCTGACGCCGAGCGCCGTGCAGGTCGTCCCCATGCCGGCGCAATCAGGATGTTTGGCGGCGTAGTCGAAGATCGCCCGATTGGCGGCGTCAAAAGCGGCCCGCAGCGCCTCGGAAGGGCTCTTGTCGAGCGAATAATAGACGCGCCGCACGACTTCGAGCGCGAGCGCGCTCGCAACTTCGCCGGCGGCGTGGCCGCCCATGCCGTCGGCGACAAGCGCCAGCGCGCCGAAGTCGCGCGCCTCCGAAGGGCCGGCGCTTGCGATGAAGGCGACGGAGTCTTCGTTGAGCTGCCTGACGCATCCGACATCCGTGCGGATGGCGCCTGCGATGCGCAACGGGTCTTCTGGCCGGTTCGCCGTCATGGGAGGACGGACCCTTTGCTATTCGCGCTGCGCCTGGGTGAGTTCGGCGCCATATTTGATCGGAACCGCCATGGTCGCTTTTGTGTCGCCAACATTGCGACTGTAGGTGAACAGACCAATGACCTTGCCGGAGGAGTTGAACACCGGCCCGCCGCTGTTGCCTGATCCGGTGGCGACGACGCTGAGCTGGTAAACGTCGCCCATGTCGCTGGCGAAGGTGCCGCCCTCCGTCGACTTCACGCCGCTCGCGGTCTTCGACACGATGCCTTCGGTGACGGTCGCCTCGGTGATCTTTTCGAGCTGGCTGCGAATGCGGCCGCGCTCTTCGGTTTGCCGCAGCACGAAATTCTCGACCGAGACGGCGGGATAGCCGAGCACGGTGATGTTCTCGCCGATCTCGACGGGAGCGTTGGGCGCCATCTCCACCCTGGTCAAGGTCTGGGGCGAATCGATCTTGACGAGCGCCGCGTCGGCGTCAGCCGACGTCCTCACGAGACTGGCGTTCACGCCCAAACGGCTGCCGTGAAACTTGACCTCGAGAACTTCGTTGCGGCCGACGAAAGACGCCTTGTTGTTGGAATTTGGATCCGGGGTGTTGCCCGTGAGCGCCGTCGTTGGATCGTCGGTCTTGAAAATGTAGCCGCCGGATTCAGGAATCCAATGAAACACGTCGGCATAGGCCGAATCATAGAGATCGATGAGCTTCGGCTCCTTGATTTTGGCTTTGCGCTTCTTTCCCGATGAGACGACGACGTAATCGTAGAGGATGCCGTCCCTGCCGCCTTCGGCGCCATAGGCGACCTGCCAGCCGGCGGCGACATGCTTGTTGGTGAGAATGTAGCCCTGCTCGCTGATGACGAAGCCGCTGCCGGTGCCGCCGCCGCCGACCATGAGATTGGTGATGTGATCGTCTTCAAGGGTCAGCCAGCGCACGACGCCGAGATTGTTCGGCAGCTGCACATAGGCGGGATAGCGCCGGCCTTTATAGTCGATCGTCTTGTGCTGGATGGGCCTTCCGGTCTGCTTATCATACAGCCGCCACATCATGCCGACTTGGACAGTCGCTTTCGCGTACTTGTCATAAATCTCGCGCGGCTTCATGCCGATCTTGAGGTTGACGTCGCCGGGGATACGCGACAGCCTTTCATCCGTCTCGGTTTGAGCGAGCTTGTCTTCCGCGTCTCTTCGCTCGAGTTCGCGATGCTGAGCCCAGTAGAGCGCCGCGCCGCCGAGTACGAAGAAGGCGACCACCGCGGCGATCGCGCCGGTCATGTTTCGATTGGCCTTGCCGCGTTCTTCTCCGATGAGCCGCTGCACAGTTTCGTGGCCGATTCCGACCTTCTTCGGCGCTCCGCCGTCGGCGTTCGCTCCTGCCGCCGTGCTGGCGCCGGTCGCGGCGGCGTTCACAGCCGTCGAGGCGGCGGCTTCTGCGGTCTTGATGACGCGGGTCGCAGCGGTGTCTGAGACGCCGATCACTTTCGTTCTGGCGGCGAAACTTGCGGGCCGCGGCTGCACGTCGAAGGTGAACTTCGGACCTTTGGCGCCAAGTTCGATCGTGTCTTCGGGAAGAAGTTCGACCTCGCCGTTCACCCGCTCGCCATTGAGAAAGGTGCCATTGCTGCTGCCGGCGTCCGAGAGCTTGAAGGAGATATTGTCGCCTTCGCCCATGATGCGGATGAGCGCATGTTTGCGGCTGACGACGCTGTCGCCGACAGGATCGAAAGCGATCTTCGACGTGGGATCGCGGCCGATAGTGAATTCGCGCGAGTCGCCGACGGGCAGCTGTTCGATCTGATTGGCTTTGGAGCCCGACAGATGTCGTATGATGATACGCTCGATTGGAGTCGTCATTACTGCCCCCTGCGCCAAAAGCGCGCTCGTCTTCGCCCGTTTGAAAAAAACGCGAATTGCCCCAATTTCGAGGATAGACCCGACTTTCCTCGGGAGGCAAGGCCGCTTGGCCATGGCTACGGCAGGCGCGCGCGCGCGTTTCCTTTGCGGCGGCGATCAAGCGGCTCAGACGATGGGCGAGCGCTGTGCTATTTCTTCAAAGATATCTTGATGGTAGTCGCACGCGTGTCGACCCGCACGGACACTGTCCGTTGCACGATCGCGTTCTTTCACTGATTGAATATATTTGCGGCGACGGAGGCGCGCGGCCCTCTCGTCAACAGCTTCACCGTCGTGCCGGCGTTATGCGTCACAAAACGTCACGGGTTGGCTGCGCGTCGAATTTTAAGGACGGCCGATTGGCGCCGCGAGCGGGATCGTCAAATCCGCTCGCGGCCGCCGTATGCGTCAGGCGTCGCCGCGCGGCCTAGATCGCCTGCATGGCTTCGGGCTTGCCGCGCGCGCGTTTCGCCATCAGCCGGTTGAGCGCCGAGACATAGGCGCGCGCCGAAGCGACGAGCGTGTCGGGATCGGCGCCGCGGCCCGTGACCGACTTGCCGTTCTCGCTCAAGCGCACGGAGACTTCCGCCTGCGCGTCAGTGCCTTCGGTGACGGCGTGAACCTGGAACAGCTCCAGAGTGGCGTCGTGCGGCGCGAGCGCCTTGATGGCGTTGAAGATCGCGTCGACGGGGCCGTTGCCGGTCGCCTGATGCGTCAGCTTCTGTCCGTCGACGTCGAGAGTGAGCGCCGCCGATTGCGGGCCATGCGTGCCGGCCATCACCATCAAGGCCTCGACCTTGATATGATCATGAGCGTTGACGATCTCGTCGTCGACCAGCGCGACCAGATCTTCGTCGTAAACGAATTTCTTGCGGTCGGCCAAATCCTTGAAGCGATTGAACGCGTCCAGCAGCGCGTTCTCGCCGAGGTCATAGCCGAGCTCCTTCAGCTTCTCGCGAAACGCATGCCGGCCCGAATGCTTGCCCATGACCAGCGAGGTCTTGGAGACCCCGACGCTTTCCGGCGTCATGATCTCATAGGTGTGCGCATTCTTGAGCATGCCGTCCTGATGGATGCCGCTTTCATGCGCGAAAGCGTTCCGCCCGACGATCGCCTTGTTGTATTGCACCGGAAAGGACGTGACCGCCGAGACCAGCTTCGAGGCGCGCGTTAAGAGCTTGGCGTCGATATCGGTGAAGAACGGCAGCGCGTCGGCGCGCGTCTTCATCGACATCACGATTTCTTCGAGCGCCGCATTGCCGGCGCGCTCGCCGATGCCGTTGATCGTGCATTCCACTTGCCGCGCGCCGCCGCGCACGCCGGCGAGCGAATTAGCGACCGCCAGCCCCAGATCGTCGTGACAATGCACCGAGAAGATCGCCTTGTCGGAATTGGGCACCCGCTCGCGCACCGTGCGGAACAGCTGCTCATATTCCGTGGGCGTGATGTAGCCAACCGTATCTGGAATATTGATCGTGGTTGCGCCGGCCTTGATCGCCGCCTCCACGCAGCGGCACAGAAAATCGAGCTCAGTGCGGGTGCCGTCCTCCGCCGACCATTCGACGTCGGCGACGTGATTGCGCGCGCGCGTCACCGACGCGGAGACCATCTCCAAGACGCGCTCGGGCTCCAGCTGGAGCTTGTATTTCATATGCACCGGCGAGGTGGAGATGAAGGTGTGGATGCGCGGGCGCTTCGCCTCGCGCAGCGCTTCGGCGCAACGGTCGATGTCCTTCTCGGACGCGCGCGCCAATCCGGCGACGGAGGCGTTCTTGACGCGCCGCGCCACTTCGCTGACGCTCTCGAAATCGCCGGGACTGGCGATCGGGAAGCCAGCTTCGATAATATCGACGCCCAATTGGTCGAGGAGATCCGCGACCTCGAGCTTCTCTTCCAGGGTCATCGAGGCGCCGGGCGATTGCTCGCCGTCGCGCAGGGTGGTGTCGAAAATCAGGACGCGCGCGTCATTATCTACGACGGCGCCGGGCTGTGACGTGTTGCTCATCGGTTTTGAAATCCTGCTGTGCCGCGCCCGCTGAGGGGCTCTTGTCGTCTGACTGCATGACATGTCCCCTGAAGGCCTGGGCGCGAGCCCGTCGGGCGCTCAGGGGCGACTAAGAAGCAGCAGGCCGAAAAGCGGCAGGGAACGCGGCCGCGCGAATCCGTGTGCGCGCGCGGGCGTCACAGGGTCATTCGCAATGGCGGTTGCGTGGGGCAACGATCTCGTCCCGTTCCGGCGGCGTTAGCCGCAATCGTAGGAAGAATAGCGCAAGAAGGCCCCGCGCCGCAAGCGCCGCGTCGCCGCCCGGTATCTCGCGCCACTTGCGAGCGTCATAAAGTGAAACAGGCAATGACGCCAAACGCCTAAGCGTCCCGGCGAGGAGAATTTTTGCGGCTGAAACGCTTATGGCTCTTGCCGAAACGAACCGATGGGACCTAACATCAAAGGCATGGTCAAAACCGCATTCTCCATCCGTCATGCACGTCCCGGAGACGCAGAGCAGATCACGCGCGTTCACGACGCCTCGTGGCGCTACGCCTATCGCGGCGTCATACCCGGCGCCGAGCTTGAGCGGATGATCGCTCGCCGCGGTCCCAACTGGTGGCATTCGGCCATCGTGCGCGGCACCGGTCTTCTCGTGCTCGACTTCGATGATGCTATCGTCGGCTACTCGACCTATGGGCGAAACCGCGTTCCGTCGATGCCGTATTCGGGTGAGATCTTTGAGATCTATTTGGCGCCTGAGCAGCAAGGGCTTGGCTTGGGTCGCCGGCTGTTCAACGCCACCCGGCGCGAACTCGCCGAGCACGGCTATCTCTCCACCATCGTCTGGGCGCTCGCCGACAATGAGAAGGCGCTCGCCTTCTATCGCAGTCTCGGCGGCCAGACGGTTCGCCGCGCCGAGGAGCGCTTCGGCGCGGACATGCTGACGCGCGTCGCCTTCGGCTTCGTTTCCGCGCCGGTGCGGTAAAGCAAATTTGGCGACATAAACGCGAAGCAATGTGAGGATACTGACCGCGCAGCGCCGCGATCCTCGCCAGGGCTGTTGCGCGAACCTCACTCGACAATCCAATACTGCGCCGGCCGTTCAGGCCGCGCCCTCGATCTCAATCGGAGCACTTGAATGCGTCTCGACGCCATTCCCATCGGCGCGAACCCGCCGCACGAAGTCAATGTCATCGTCGAGGTGCCGCTTGGCGGCGAGCCGATCAAATATGAGCTCGACAAGGCTTCCGGCACGCTCTTCGTCGATCGCTTCCTCTATACGGCGATGCGCTATCCCGGCAATTACGGCTTCATTCCGCATACGCTTTCCGATGATGGCGATCCCTGCGACGTGCTCGTCGCCAACACCCGTCCCGTGGCGCCGGGCGCGGTTATCGCGGTCAGGCCGATCGGCGTGCTGCGCATGACGGATGAGGCTGGCGGCGACGAAAAGATCGTCGCCGTGCCGTCCGCGCGGCTCACGCAACGCTATGTCGACGTCGAGAATTACACCGACCTGCAGGAGATGACCTGGCGCCGGATCGAGCATTTCTTCGTGCATTATAAGGATCTCGAGCCGGGCAAATGGGCCAAGATCGCGGGCTGGGGCGACGCCGCCGAGGCGCGCGCGCTGATCAGCGAGGCGATCGAACGCGCGCGAGCGGCGAAGTAACCCTAGCGAAGCGGCGGCGTGCGCGACACCACGCCCTTCTTGAAACACGCCGGCCTGTCCTTCCAGGCGACGATGCCATTGTCCGTCGCAGCGAAGCTTTGCGCCGAATCAATCAGCTCGTCGAGATGGACGCCGCCGTCGAGATCGCCGATCACATACGTCCATTTGCCGCCGCCGGCGAAGGCGACCGTCGCCGGGCGCTTGCACACTGCGAGGCACTCCACCGGTTCGACGGCGATATCGAGATTGCGCTCGTTCAGCCGCGTGCGCAGCGCCTCCAGCAAAAGCGCGCCGGGACGCATGTCGGCGTCGCCGCCGTCGCGGCATGAGACGCAAACAAAGACCGTGACGCCCGGCGCAGCCATTTTTGGAACTCCTGTCTATGGACGCGCCTTCTCGGCCAAAGTCGCGCCAAAGACAAGTCGTGCCGGGGCGTAGCTTTTAGGGATTGAAGGCGCAGCGCGCGCCGCCGCCGGCCTTTTCCGCCACCTCGTCGGCGTCGACGATGCAGTCGAGCCCGGAGAGCGACGCATGCGAGGCGCCGGCGGCGCCGTCCAGGGCGACGCCATTCTCGATCAAGGTCGCATAGAGTTCGTGCGCCTTGCGGCCGCGCAGTTCGATCTTCTTGCCGCCGAAGGTCAGCTCGCAGGCGCGTGACGTGATGTCGACGTTGCCGGCGCGGCAGTCGATCGCATCCGCCTTGACCGCAATGCGCAGATCCTTGGCGTGCGGCGCGTCCGCCTTACCGCTGAAGAACGCCGCAAGAAGCTTTTTATTGGGCGCGCTCGTCTGAGGCGCCAATTCGCCGACGATCGCCGAAAGCGCCAGGGCGTTCGAGCCATTGCTCGCCCCCGCTTGAGCCGCGGCCGGCGCGAGGACGGATAAGAAAAGCAGCCCAATTGATTTATTGGCGATCATGGCGATTCCCCGACAAATGCATCTGCGCAATTGACCAAGAGCCGACGCCGAATTTGCGACGCAGGCGCGTTCAGTCGACGGCGACGAACATAGCCGCCATTTCCGCGACCGTGAATGCGCGTCTGAAAATTAGAGGCGCAGGCGGACCGTCTACGCGCGATATGTGGCGGCTCTTGTTGAGCTACGAAATTTTGGCCGGCACATGGGGCTCAGCAGCCCTTACGGCGCTCCCACATTTGAAGCTGATTGACGCGGCTTTTCTCCCAACCGCTCAGCCGCCCGTAAGGTGGAAAACAGCCCGCTCCGAAGGCGGCCCGTCCCCGGTCGGTATTGAAGCAATGGCCGTTACGCGCGTATATCCGGTTGCGTGCGTACCACAGATCCCCGCAAGACATGTAAGCCGGATCCTGCGCCGCCGCCGGGGTCGGCGCGACGACCCCCATCGATCCCGCGCCTATCGCGGCGATAAGACTAAACGCCGCGAAAATCTTCTGTGATTTCATAGGAATTCCCTCCTTTAATTGATGTTACGTACGATCCGCGCAGTTCTTTTCAATCGCCGTGTTGTTTTTTCTCTTCGCTGCCTGGCGGCGTGTCGAAAAATTCCGGCCGGTATTCGAAATGCATCGTGTCGAAATGCCCCCATTTGCCGCCCCAGATGAACCCGTGGCGTTCGAAAATCTCCACGATCGCGTAAGGAATCCGATTGCGGTAACCGCCTTTGCCCCAGAGCCAATAATCAGAGAAGCCGGTGTTGAGATCAATCGCCGCGCCATAGGCGTGCATGCTGCGTTTGCCGGTGTCCTTCACAACGCGGCAATTGAAGGCGCCTGCGCTCGGATAAGCATGACGCTTAATGTCCTGTGGCAGACGATCGATTTCCGTGGCGACCGCGCGCAACCTTTCGGCGACGCCATTGATCTTGGTGACTCGCACCTTGCCAGTGAACCAGGGAATATCGGTCAAATGCTTCTGCGTTTCGCCCTTGTCGCAATCCCCATACATTTTGTCGAAGAAGGTGGCGTTGCGGAAGCGCCCCGGATCGTCCTGCGGTCCGGGAGGCTTCGTCAGCGCGCCCTTAGGATAGGGAAGGCTCAACTGATCTAAGAGCGAGGCGTTTTTCAGCTTCTCGTCGAAGCTCTTGTCGGTCCTGCCGTCAGAGAGATTTTGTCTTGTTCCATCGCGGAATATGATCCCGGCGTCGTCGCGACCGGCGATTTGATCTGGATAGGCGTGCGTCAACGCGTCGGGCGAAATCGCCTGCCCGCGAGCGGCGACGGAAAAGAAAAGCATCTCGACGCCCGCGAGGAGCAAGCCGATCTTTAGAGCGCGGCTCGCGAAAAAAGTGGAATCCGGTTTTTCGCGTTGAGCGCGCTCTAAGCTTTTGGAAGCGATCACGTCATTTGCATTTTGGCGATTCCGAAATGCAGCGTCATCCAGAATCGGCGCGATCTTTTCATTCTTGCCGCCCTGAGAAGCCATACGCGCCGCCAATTTTAATCGAACGCCATACTTTCCGACGCTTTCTTCGCGCCCGACGGCGAGGGGCCAAAGCATTTCCGCTATGTGTACACTTTTATGGCCTCCGGCAAAGCCGGGGAACTCCCTTCACGGCTTATAGCGCGCCTCGCGCGAAAAACCGGACTTCACTTTTTTCGCGAGCCGCGCTCTAAGCGGCGTCGTGCCGCTTCTCGATCTTGCGTCGTCCGAAAGCGAGACGCGGCGGCCGACCGAGCCGGTCGCACTGATCCGCGAGATGCAACACGCTTTCGACATGCACGTTGCGCGTCTCCGTGCGGACGCCATGGGCGCGCAGTTTGGCGAAGGCGCGCGACAGCGTCTCCTGCTTTACGCCGAGACGCGCGGCGATCAGGCGCTTGTCATAGGGCAGGCGGAAGCGGCACCGGTCTTCGCCCGGCGGGCAGAGGCCGAGTAGGAAACTGGCAAGGCGCTGATCTGCGTTCTGGCTCTTGAGCGACTCGATCTCGCCGAGGAGACGCGCGATGCTCTCCTTGGAGTTTTGCATCACCGCGGCGCAGAGCGACGGCGACTCCTTGACGAGCCGAGCGAACAGCGCCGCCGGCAGCTTGAGCACGCGGGTCGCGCCTACCGCCTTGGCGGAGAGCGTGTGACTCTCATCGGCGCTGGTCGGGGCCTCGCCGATGATCTCGCCGTCCGAGCAAATGCCAATGAGCGTTTGGCGTCCCGAAGACGAAATGCGCAGCAGCTTCACATAGCCGCTCAAGACGAATGCGAGGTCCGTGACGACAGCGCCTTGATGGAAAAGCACATCGCCGTCCTGGAGGGACTCGATCCTGGCGTCCGCCGACAGACGCGACAATGTCGCTTCGTCGACCCTGGCGAAGAGCGGCGCTCTGCGCAACTCCCCCGGGCCCGCAGGCTGCGGCGCGCACGGACCGGCGCGGCTCTTTTGCGAAACGCTGTCATAGCTCCGCACGGCGGTGCCGGTGTCGACTGTCAAGCTCGCGCCTCCTACCGAAGCGCGCGGAATTACGCGCGTCATCCAAGGGATGACGACGCATGAAGCGGAGGCGCCGCCGCTCCCTCCCGCGCATAATTCTCTTAATGCCGCCAAAGGGAAGGCTAACGCGAACCGTCAACCCGCGAAAGGCGACGCACGCGGGACAAACCGTCGCACGGGTCAGCGTCGTTGGTCGCCACGCTCCAGCAGAAACACAGCCTGTTCGCCGAAGAGATTCCAAACCCACCAAGGCGCGCTGAAGCGGATCGGGGCGCCGGCGCGGTCAAAGGCGACGCCGCGCTCGATGTGCGCGCCGAGTTCGTCGACAATCTCGACGAAGTCACGGATGGTGCAAAGATGAATGTTGGGCGTGTCATGCCAGTGATAGTCGAGTCGGCCGGTGACCGGCATGCGGCCGCTAAAGGCGAGCTGCGCGCGCACGCGCCAATAGCCGAAATTGGGAAATGAGATGATGGCGCGCCGACCGATGCGCAGCATATTGGCGAGCGCCGCGCGCGGGCGCCTTGTCGCCTGCAGCGTCTGGGAAAGAATCACATAGTCGAATCCGTCGTCCGGATAATCGGAGAGGTCGGTGTCGGCGTCGCCTTGAATGACGGAGAGTCCTTTCGCCACGCATTCGTTGACGCCGCGCTGCGAGAGTTCGACGCCGCGGCCGTCGACGCCCTTCTTTTGCGCCAGGAGCTGCAGCAACGCGCCGTCGCCGCAGCCGACGTCGAGAACGCGCGCGCCGGGCGCGACCATCTCGGCGATGACAGCGAGATCGAGACGCGATTGCTCGAGCGGCTGCGCGGGCCGCTCAGGCGCGTCGGCCGCAGGCGTGTAGTTCATTTCGAGGTTCCGTCAGGCGCGAGCCCGCGCGCGTTTGCGGCTGAATCGAGAAAGCCGCGCGTCGTCGCGATGAACATCGGCTCGTGCAGCAAAAAAGCGTCGTGCCCCTTGTCGGATTCGATTTCGACGAAAGACACCGACGCGCCGCCGGCGTTGAGCGCGTGAACGATGGCGCGCGAGTCCGAGGTGGGATAGAGCCAGTCCGACGTGAAGGAGACGACGCAAAAGCGCGTCTTCGTGTCCTTGAAGGCCATGGCCAGCGAACCGCCATAGTCGGCGGCAAGATCAAAGTAGTCGCAGGCGCGGGTGACGAAGAGATAGGAATTGGCGTCGAACCGCTCGACGAAGGCGAGGCCCTGGTAGCGCAGATAGTTCTCGACCTGAAAATCCGCGTCGAAGGAGAAGGTCGGCGCGCTGCGGTCCTGCAGCTTGCGGCCGAACTTACGCTGCAGCGCCGCTTCCGAGAGATAGGTGATGTGCGCCGACATGCGCGCCACCGCGAGTCCCTTCTCCGGCCGCACGCCCTGCTCCTGATAGCGCCCCGAGCGCCAGTCCGGATCGGCCATCACCGCCTGTCGGCCGACTTCGTGAAAGGCGATGTTTTGGGCCGAATGTTTGGCGGCGGTGGCGATCGGCATGGCCGAAAAGACCCGCTCCGGATAGCTCGCCGCCCATTGCAGCACCTGCATGCCGCCCATCGAGCCGCCGGCGACGCAAAACAGCGTCTCGATGCCAAGATGATCGATAAGCATCGCCTGCGCGCGCACCATGTCGCGGATGGTGACGACGGGGAAGTCGACGCCATAGGGCTTGCCGGTCGTTGGATTGATCGACGCCGGGCCGGTCGTGCCCATACAGCCGCCGACGACATTCGAGCAGATCAGGAAATAGCGATCCGTGTCGAAAGGCTTGCCGGGGCCGACCATCGCCTCCCACCAGCCGGGCTTGCCGGTGACGGGATTTACGCCCGCGGCATATTGGTCGCCGGTGAGCGCATGGCACAGCAGAATGGCGTTGCTGCGCGCGGCGTTGAGCGTTCCACGGGTCTCGTACGCAATCGCGAGCGGCGCGATGCGGCCGCCGCCGTCGGTCAAAAGCGGACGGTCCGGGGAAAAAACGACGGTTTTCGGCGCGAAGCCCTCGCCGTAGGCCGGCCGCGCTTCTGACAATACGGACAAGCGATCATCCTAGCGTTCGATATGCCGAACAATTCGTTCGGCAACATCGATGGGGCCGGCGGAGGTGTCAAGCGCCGCGCGGCGGCGCGCTTGTCAGGAGCGGGCCGGGTAGCCGCCCCCTCAATCGAAAAGCGTGCGCGGCGGCTCGCCCGGCGGCGGGGCGCTCATCGTCTCCACTGCGGCGGCGAGCTGCGCGAGGTCTTCGGGGCGGGACAGCCGATGATCGCCGTCGGCGATGAAGGTCAGCGTGACTGGATCGGCGTTCAGATGCTCGACGATCGTCAGCGCATGCCGCCAGGGCACGGCGTCATCGCGCATGCCCTGCAGAATATGCACGCGCGCATAAGCGCGCATGAGGCCGCCGAGCAGCAGATGATTGCGCGCCTCTTCGATCAGCCGCCTTGTGACCGGCCCGTGATCCGGCTCCTTGGCGGGCAGCACGCCCTTTTCCATGAGTTCGCGCCGCGTCGCCTCGTCGAAGCCTTCCCACATCAGCGCCTCGGTGAAGTCCACCGCCGGCGCGAGCAGGATTAGCCCGGCGAGCCTTGCGCTCTCGCCTTTTTTGGCGAGCCGGCGCGCCAGAAGCAGCGCGATCCAGCCGCCCATCGAACTGCCGATGACGATCTGCGGCCCTTGCGTCGAGCGCTCGAAAACGGCGAGGCTCTGCTCCAGCCAATCGCCGATGCAGCCCTCCTCGAAACGACCCGCCGAGCGGCCATGGCCCGAATAGTCGAAGCGCAGAAAGGCGCGCCCCCTCGCCTGCGCCCATGCGTCGAGGGCGCCCGCCTTGGTTCCGTCCATATCGGAGGCGAAGCCTCCGAGCCAGACGAGGCCCGGCGCGTGTCCGGCCTCGGCCGTCGCGGCGCGCCATCGTCGCGCGATGCGCCAGACGCCCCCCGCCGGATTGGGAATGTCGAGGAAGTCGAGCGTGTCGGACAAGCAGATTCACTTATGATCTAAGAGGCGTCGCGATTGAAAATAGGCGGTTTGCTCATAGTTGGTAAAGGATCTCGCAACAGAATGCCGCCGCCGGACAATTCTGTCCGGGGCGCGCGTTAGCCGAGCGATGTCGCAAGAACCCGCCATGATCGCCGCCCCCGGCCAGCGACTCGCCGGACGAACGATCCTGCAGATCGTGCCCGATCTCCAGTCGGGCGGGGCGGAGCGCGCGACGGTGGACGTGGCCGAAGCGTTAAGCCGGGTCGGCGCCCGCTGTCTTGTGGCGTCACGCGGCGGCCGCATGGTCAGCGAACTGCAGTCGAAAGGCGGCGTCTGGGCGCCGTTTCCAGCGGCGACGAAAAATCCCTTCGCGATGGCGCTGAATTCGGTGCGGCTGGCGCGAATCATTCGCGACGAAGGCGTCGACATCGTGCATGCGCGCTCGCGCGCCCCCGCCTGGGTCGCCTATTACGCGACGCGTCAGACCGGCGCAAAGCTGGTCACCACCTATCACAGCGCCTATAGCGGCGCGTCGCCGATCAAGCAGCGCTACAACGCCATCATGTCGGCGGGCGACGCGGTGATCGCCATTTCGGAATTCGCCGCCCAGCGCATCCGGGAATTGCATCCGGAAAGCGCGGATCGGATCGTCGTCATCCCGCGCGGCGCGGATCTGCGCGCCTTCTCGCCCGCCGCCGTCGACCGGCGACGCGTCGAGCGCCTGCGCGCGGCGTGGGGCGTCGCGGCGCATGATCGCGTCGTGCTGCTGCCGTCGCGGCTTTCCGCGCGCAAAGGCCATTCGGTTCTGGTCGAGGCGACCAAGCGGCTGATCAAGCAAGGAATCTGCGATCTGCGCGTCGTTTTTGTCGGCGACCCGCACAGCGATTCGACGCGCCGCGCCCTCGAAACGCAGATCGAGCACGCCGGCCTCGGCGACGTCGTTCGCAACGCCGGCTACTGCGAAGACATGCCCGCCGCCTATATGGCCGCGGCCGTCATTGTCGCGCCGGCGACGGAGCCGGAGGCGTTCGGGCGGATCGCCGTCGAAGCGCAGGCGATGGGGGCGCCGGTGATCATCTCCGATATCGGCGCCGCGCCGGAGATCGTCCTGGCGCCGCCGCAAACGCCGCGCCATCTTGCGACTGGCTGGCGGACGCCGCCCGGCGATCCGGTGGCGCTGGCGGACGCCATCGCCGAGGCGCTGAGCCTGCAGGCCTCGGCGCATGACGACCTGGCGCTGCGGGCGCGCCGAAACGCGCAGGAGCGCTTCTCCGTCGAGGAGATGCAGCGCGCCACGCTGCAGGTCTATGAGAGTCTGCTCGGGCTTTAGCCGTAGCGTCAGCTCCGTTCATGCTGACGGCAAACTCTACAACGCAGCAACGGCGGTCCCTGAATTGCGACCGCCAATCATCCCTCAGGGAACAGCAACGGTTCATAGTTCATGGCTCCATGCAGCACATGGATCACATCAACCGTTTCAATCCCGACCCGATAGAAAATAAGATAATTGCCGTGGACGCGACGGCGGATTCCGGCGTGTTCATAGCGCGCCACGAGCGGAAATCGTTTCGACATATCGCCCAGTCCCTCGCACGCCTCCCGGAGCTCCCGCACGAATGTCACGGCGCTCTCGGGGCTTTCTTGCGCAATATGATCGCCGATCGATTCAAGATCGGCTTCGGCCTCCTGGGTGATGACAACAATCATCGGCGCCGGGCTTGCGACTTGGCCTTGAATTTAGCCTCCAAGCGATCGAACACCGCTTTCACGGGCTTGGCGCGTCCGGCGTCAGCGTCGGCGATGCCCCTCGCAATGGAGGCGTCCAGGGCGGCAAGATGGGCTTCGCGCTCCTGAATGAGGCGAACCCCCTCGCGCAAGACCTCGCTCTTTGAGTTGTAGCGGCCCGACGCCACCAGCTTGGCGACGAAGGCCTCGAGCTGGCTTCCCAAGTCTGCGCTGATGGCCATGACACGATTCTCCTTGTGGTTAACATGCACGGACCAATAACTATTATCAACCGTCGCTGCTGGCGCGAGACACCACCGAATCGGATAGAGTTTCCCCGTCAATCGGACTGATCTCGCGCGCAGCGCCATGGTCGCGCCAGTCGGGCTTCCCCTAAGCTCGCCCGGCGGCGCGACTCTTGCTGTTTCGTCGCCAATCGCCGCGTGACCCATTTATCCTTCGCTAAGGACCAGCGCGCGAACGACGAGGCGGCATGACAGGCTCTTTGCATCTTGAATCCTATCGCGAGGCTCTGGTCTTTCTCGCCACGGCGGGCGTCGTCGTCCCGCTGTTTCATCGCATCAAGGTGTCGCCGGTGCTGGGCTTTCTCTTCGCCGGCGTCGTGCTTGGGCCGTTCGGTCTCGGCCGACTGGCGGGCGATCATGAATGGGCGCGCAATTTCACCATCACCAATGTCGAAGGCGTGTCCAATCTCGCCGAATTCGGACTGGTCTTCCTGCTGTTCATGATCGGTCTCGAACTGTCCTGGGAACGACTTGCCCGCATGCGGCGGCTCGTCTTCGGACTGGGTCTCGCGCAGGTCGTGGTGTGCGCAAGCGTGCTCGCGGCTGTGGGCTATTATTATTTTCACGTCGAGCTGGGGCCTGCGATCTTGATGGGCCTGGCGCTGGCCATGTCGTCGACCGCCGTCGTCCTGCCGGTGCTCGCCGAGGCGCGGCGATTAAACAAGACCTCCGGACGCGTCGCGTTCTCGGTGTTGTTGTTTCAGGACCTTGCCGTTGCGCCCGCGCTTTTTCTCGTTTCCGCGCTCGCCGAAGCCAAGAACGGCGGCTTCACGGGAGAACAGGCGGCGTGGGCGTTTGGGCGGGCCTTCCTCGCCATGGGCGCCCTGATCTTCATCGGACGGCTGCTGCTGCGTCCGCTGTTTCGCATGGTCGCGGCCGTGCAGCTGACCGAACTGTTCATGGCCGCCTGCCTACTCGTGGTCATCGGCGAGGCGGCGCTTTCGGCGGCCGCCGGATTCTCCATGGGCCTTGGCGCCTTTATCGCCGGGCTGCTGCTCGCGGAGACGGAGTTCAGGCGCGAGGTCGAGGTGACGATCGAGCCGTTCAAGGGCCTGTTGCTCGGGCTCTTCTTCGTTTCGGTCGGCGCCGGCCTCGACATGGGCGCCGTCGCCGCGGATCCGGTTCCGATCTTCATATACGCCGCCGGGCTGATCGCGGTTAAGGGCGCGATTATCTTCATTCTAGCGCGGCTCTTTGGCGTCGAATGGCGCCCCTCAGCCGAGGCGTCGCTGCTGCTGGCGCCGGGCGGCGAATTCGCCTTCGCGCTGCTGACCTCGGCGATGGCCGTCGGCGTGCTGCCGGGTCACTATGGCGCCGACGCGATGATCGTCGTCACGATCAGCATTTTCGCCATTCCCCTTCTTGGCCGGATCGGCGCGGCTCTCGTCCCGCCGGCGACGGAAGCGGAGGAAGAACAGCTTTATGAGGATCTCGCGCCGGCGGCCGAAGTCGCCGAGGACCGCGTCGTGGTCGTCGGGTATGGCAGAATCGGCAGCCTTGTCGGCGAAATGCTGAAGCGCCACGACATCCCGTTCGTCGCCGTTGAAAACGTCGTGTCGCTGGTGACCGCGGGGCGCGAGGACGGCGTCGAAATCTATTGGGGCAATGCGACGCGGCGCGAGTTCCTGATGCGTTGCGGCGTGGCGCAGGCCCGCGCGCTCGTCGTGACCATCGAGAATGTTCACGCCGCCGGAGAGATCGTCCGTCTGGCGCATGAAATCCGCGGCGATCTTACCATCGTCGCGCGGGCGCGCGACGCCGACCACGCCACCGAACTTTACAAGCTTGGCGCAACCGACGCGATTCCAGAAACGGTCGAAGCCAGCCTGCAGCTCGCCGAAACCGTGCTCGTCGATATCGGCGTGCCGATGGGCTTCGTCATCGCGTCGATCCACGAAAAGCGCGACGAGTTTCGCAAGCTGCTGCAGCCGTCCGACGACAAGACGCGCGCGCGGCATGCGGAGCGCAATCGAAAGATCCGGCGCGAGCATACGCGTCGGCGCATATCGGGACGCGCGGCGGAAGAGAGCGGGGAGGAGGCGTAGGGCTCCTCACAACCTCCAGAGTCCGAGCGCGATCGTCGCGAGGGTCAGCGGCGCGCCGACCCTAAAATAGGTCCAGAAGCCGATCGTGACGCCCAGCGCGCGCGCCCGCTCGACGACGATGAGATTGGCGATCGAGCCGACAAGCGTGAAATTGCCGGCGAGCGTCGAGGCCATCGCCACGATCAGCCAGGCACGCCTCGGATCGCTCAGTCCGACGATGAACGGCTTTAGCGCGAGAACCGCCGGCACATTGCTGACGATGTTGGACAGCACGGCGGAGACGAGCGCGAGCGTCGATGCGTCATCGAGTCGGAGCCGCCCGACGTCCGCGATTTCTCCTGGCGTCAGCACCACCTTGTCGAAGGCGCCGACGACGATGAAGAGTCCGGCGAACATCAGCAGCAGCGGCCAGTCGATTTCGCTGTAGATTTTCTTCGAGCCGATGCGCCGTGTGAGCAGCAGCAGCCCGCCGGCGATGATCGCCGCTTTGGCGGGCGGGACGCCGGCGAAAAAGAACCCGATCATCGCCGCGGTGATCAGCAGCGCTTTTGAGGCGAGCGCCGCATGAAAAGGGCGCGGCGCGGCGACGATCGGCGTCAGCTTCTCGCGCGAAAAAAATTCGCGCGGAAAAGCGATCGCCACCAAAAGGATCGTGAGCGCGACGCCGGCGAGGGCGATCGGCCAAAGCGCCTCAGCGAAGTCGCCGTAGGAAATGCCCGAGGCGGCAGCGATGATCATATTTTGCGGATTGCCGGTGATCGTCGCGACGCTGCCGACATTGGAGGCGAGCGGGATCGACAGAACATAGGGCGTCGGATCGCGCTTCAGCCGCTGCGCCAAATCGACGACCAGTGGCGGCATGACGAGACAGATCGCGTCATTGACGAGAAAGGCAGAAAACAGCCCCGTCGCCGCCGCGACCGCGATGAGCAGAAAGATCGGACGCCGGGCGACGTCGGCGAGCCAGTCGGCGGCGCGGCGGAAGAAGCCTGAAAGGCGCAGATTGGCGATGACGATCATCATGCCGAGCAGCAAAGTGATGGCGTCGAAATCGATGGCGCGATAGGCCTCGTCCAGCGTCAGAGCGCCGACGCCGATCATCAGGCTCGCGCCGAGCAGCGCGGCGCCGGCGCGGTCGAGCCGATAATAGGGCAGCTTGCCGATCGCGAGCACGAGATAGGTCGCCGCGAAGATCGCTGCGACGGCGGCCGTCCGCGGCGTCGGCGTCGGCAGGCGGCTCACCAGCGACAGGAATTCGCCGAGCCCGAGGATCGCGACAGCGGCCAAGGCCGCGCTCCCGGCGACAATGATGGCCACGAGAATCCCAAGCCAGAGCGTGAGGAAAGGGTGGCGCGGGCGATTTGGCGCGGGCTCGGGCGAGGAAGACATGCAACCCGGCAAGTTAGAGCGCGCGGCGTGGAAGACGACGCAAGGAGGAGGGGTTATGGCGCCTGCCCTTGCGCGCGCCAAGCCGGCAGCGCCGATTTCCTATTGTGCGGCATAGTTAATAGATATATTCCTACCCACTAGGAAATTCTTCCGAACGCGGCCAGCCATGTCCGACATTCTCACCCATGCTCAGATCTGGGCGGCGATCGACGCGCTCGGCGAGCGATATGGCATGACGCCGTCGGGCCTAGCGCGCAAAGCCGGCCTCGATCCCACGACCTTCAATCGCTCCAAGCGCGAAACGACGAGCGGGCGCCAGCGCTGGCCTTCGACCGAATCGATCGCCAAAGTGTTGCAGGCGACCGGCGCCGGGCTCGATGAATTCATGTCCTTGGTGATGGCGAACAGCGCCGCGGGCCGCTGGCGCCATACGCGGCCGCTGATCGGCCTGGCGCAGGCGGGGGTCGGCGGCTTTTTCGACGATGCGGGCTTCGCCACCGGCGCCGGCTGGGACGAAATCGACATCCTCGCCGAGACCGACGAACATTCCTACGCGCTCGAGATTTCCGGCGACTCCATGGCGCCGCTGTATCGCGACGGCGATGTAGTGATCGTCTCGCCGGCGGCGCCGGTGCGGCGCGGCGACCGGGTGGTGGTCAAGACCATTTCGGGCGAGATCATGGCCAAGGAGCTGAAGCGCGAGACGGCGCGAACCATCGAATTGCGTTCGGTCAATCCGGCCTATCCTGACCGCACGATTCCGCGCGACGAGGTCAGCTGGATGGCTCGCATTCTCTGGGCGAGCCAATGACGTGTGACGCTTAGCCGCCGATCAACGCATCTAGCCTCGCGCCCATGCAGCTGTGGTATAAGCTTCAACCTCTTGCGCCGCTTCCATCCGGGTGAAATCCGCCATGCGTCTTTCTTCGATCCTCTCTCTTGTCGCGCTTCTTGTCGGGGGCCCGGCTTTTGCCGAAGCCGGCCTGCGGGACCGGGCGAAGGATTTGTTCGAGCCGATTCCCACGGCGCCGCCGGCGATTCCTGGAGAGACGGCGACCCCGGAAAAACTCGCGCTCGGCAAGATGCTGTTCTTCGAGCCGCGACTTTCCGGCAGCGGCGATGTCAGCTGCGCCGACTGTCACAATCTGAGCATGGGCGGCGTCGACGGCGGCGCGCTGTCCGGCGGGCACAACGCGCAGCTCGCCGGCCGCGAAGTCCTCACGGTGTTGAACGCCATTTTCAACAAGGCCCAATATTGGGACGGGCGCGCCGCCAATCTTTCGGACCAGGTGGTCAATTCGGTGATGGCCAATCCCAAGGCGATGTTGAAGACGCGCGGGGGGCCGATGCCGATCAATCCGACGGAGCACGCAATCGCCAAACAGCGCGCCGTCGAGCAATTCAAGAAAATCCCAGGTTACGTGGCGGCCTTCAAACAGGCCTTTCCCGAACAGAGCGATCCCGTCGCCTACGACAATATCGGCCGCGCCATCGCGTTGTTCGAAGCGACGCTGATCACGCCCGACGCGCCGTTCGACCGCTGGCTTAAGGGCGACGATCAGGCGCTGTCCGACGCGCAGAAGGATGGTCTGAAGCTCTTCATCGAGAAGGGCTGCGTCACCTGCCACAACGGCGTCAACGTCGGCGGCGGCATGTATGCGCGGTTCGGCGTCGTCAAACAGCCGACCGCGGAATTTCTGCCGCCGGACGATCTGGGCCGCTTCGCGGTCACCAAGGCGGTCGCCGACAAATACGCCTTCAAGGTTCCCTCGCTGCGCAATGTTGAATTGACGGCGCCCTATTTCCACACTGGCGCGACCTTCGATCTTAAGAAGGCCGTCGCAGTGATGGGCGAAAGCCAGCTCGGCGTCGCACTCAGCGGTGACGAGACCGACAAGATCGTCGCCTTCCTGGATTCGCTGACCGGGCGCCAGCCTGAGGTGGTGCTGCCGATTCTGCCGCCGCGCACCGGGCCGCCGGCGCTCTGATATCGCGTCTATCGAACAGTTCGAATGTCATTCCCGACGCGCGCATAGCGCGATCGGGAATTCAGAAAGAATAATCCTTCGTGACGTTGCTCTGGATTCCCGGTCAGGCCTACGGCCTGCCGGGAATGACACGCCGAGCAAACGCGTCAAGGGCGTTCGTGTGAGACGGACTCGCAATGCGATTCCGCCATCAACGATCCGCTCCTAACTCGCCGCCGTTTTCTTCTCCCACCGCAGCACCGGCTTTCTCGCCGCGAGCGCTTCATCGACGCGTCGGCGCGGCGCCAATCGCGGCGCGGGGCCAAAGCGCGCGACCTCGCCGGCTTTGGCGCTCCGCGCGAGATCGCGCAGCGTCGCGATGAAGAGATCGAGCGAGGCTTTCGATTCTGATTCCGTCGGCTCGATGAGCATCGCGCCATGGACGACCAGCGGGAAATAGATCGTCATCGGATGATAGCCTTCGTCGATCATCGCCTTGGCGAAATCGAGCGTCGTCACGCCGGTGCCGCGCAGCCAGGCGTCGTCGAACAAAACTTCATGCATGCAGATGCGATCGCCGAACGGCTGAGTCATCACGTCACGTAGCGACGCGCGGACATAGTTCGCCGACAGCACGGCGTCTTTCGAGGCCTGGGCGACCCCGTCGGCGCCATGCGCAAGCATATAGGCGAGCGCACGCACGAACATGCCCATCTGGCCGTGGAAGGCGGTCAGGCGTCCAAAGCTCTGCGTGCCCTCAGCCGCTTCGACGAGCTCCAGCGCGTCGCCGTTGCGGCGGATGAACGGAACGGGCGCGAAAGGCGCAAGGCGTTCTGAGAGAACGACCGGGCCTGCGCCAGGTCCGCCGCCGCCATGCGGCGTCGAGAAGGTCTTGTGCAGATTGATGTGCATGGCGTCGATGCCGAAGTCGCCGGGCCGCGCGACGCCGGCGATGGCGTTGAAATTCGCGCCGTCGCAATAGAAATAGCCGCCGGCCTCGTGCATCGCGTCGGCGATCTCGACGATCTCGCGCTCGAACAGCCCGCAGGTGTTGGGGTTGGTCAGCATGATCGCCGCGACGTCGGGAGCGAGCGCCTCTTTGACAGCCTCGGCGCGCACGGTTCCATCCGCCGCCGCCGGTACGACGCGAACCGAAAAGCCGAGCAGCGCCGCGGTCGCCGGATTGGTGCCGTGCGCCGACTGCGGAATGAGGACGACATTGCGTGTCGCGCTTTCGCCTCTGGCCGCGATCGCCGACTTGATCGCCATCATGCCGCAGAGTTCGCCATGCGCGCCGGCCTTCGGCGACATCGCCACCGCCTGCATATTGGTGAGCGTCATCAGCCAATCGGCGAGAATCTGCATCAATTCCAGCGCGCCCTGCGCGGTCGATTGCGGCTGCAGCGGATGCAGATCCGCGAAGCCCTCGAAGCGCGCGATCTTCTCATTGCTGCGCGGATTATGCTTCATCGTGCAGGAGCCGAGCGGATAGAGTCCGGCGTCGATCGAATAATTCTTGCGCGACAGACGCACGTAATGGCGCATCGTCTCCGGTTCGGTGAGGCCCGGAAGACCGATGGGCGCATTGCGCTCCAGCGCGCCGAGCCGCGTCGCGATGGGCGCAGGATCGTCGATGTCGACGCCGGTCGCGTCGAGCCGGCCGATCTCGAAGATCAGCGGCTCTTCCTGATCGAGCCCGCGATTGCCGGTGAAGGTCGCAGGCGTTTTGTCGTCATCGAGCGGTTCGACGACCGCGGGTCTGTCGAGCATCAGAGCGACTCCTTAAGCGCCGCGACGAATGCGTCGCGATCTTCTTGCGTATTCACTTCGGTGGCGGCGACGAGGAGAAGATCGTCAAGCCCAACCAGCGGCAGGAGCCGCGAGACGGGAACCCCGGCGAGAACGCCGCGCGCCGCCATTCTCTCAACAAGCGCCGCGGCGTCGCCTTCGATGCGAAGCGTGAACTCGTTGAAGAAAGTGGCGTTGAGCACTTCGACCTTTGGAACGTCATTGAGCATTTGCGCCAGCAAGACCGCATTGGCGTGATTGACGCGCGCCAGCCGCGTCAATCCGGCTTCGCCAAGCAAGGTCAGATGAATGGTGAAGGCGAGCGCGCAGAGGCCGGAGTTGGTGCAGATGTTCGAGGTCGCCTTGTCGCGACGGATATGCTGCTCGCGGGTCGACAGCGTCAGCACATAGGAGCGCCTGCCGTCGGCGTCGACGCTTTCGCCGGCGAGGCGGCCGGGCATCTGCCGCAGGAATTCATGTCGCGTCGCGAAGAGACCGACGTAAGGTCCGCCGAAATTGAGCGAGTTGCCGATCGACTGGCCTTCGCCGACGACGATGTCGGCGCCCATCGCGCCAGGCGATTTGAGGAGACCAAGCGACACGGCTTCGGTGAAGACGGCGACAAGAAGCGCGCCGTTCTTGTGGCAAGCTTCCGCGATCTTCGTCAGATCGCGCAGATTGCCGAACACGTCGGGCGTCTGCACGACGACGCAAGAGAGCGTGTCGTCGATGCGCGCGATGAGATCTTCGGCGGCGCGAATGTCGGGCGCCATCGTCTCGACTTCGTCTTCGGCAAGCCGCGAGATGGTGCGGACCACTTCGGCGTAATGCGGATGCAGTCCGCCGGAAAGTAGCGCCTTGCGTCGCTTCGTCACGCGATGCGCCATGAGCACGGCTTCGGCGGTCGCCGTTGAGCCGTCGTACATCGAGGCGTTGGCGACCTCCATGCCTGTGAGCAGAGCGACCTGGGTCTGGAACTCGAAGAGATATTGCAGCGTGCCCTGCGAGATCTCCGGCTGATAAGGCGTGTAGCTCGTCAAGAATTCCGAACGTTGAATGAGATGATCGACGCTTGCAGGAATGTGATGCTTGTAGGCGCCGGCGCCGACGAAGAACGGCGCGCGCGACGCAGGCATATTGCGGGCGGCAAGCCTCGCGAAGAAACGCTCGACGTCGAGCTCCGACTTGCCGGACGGCAGGTCAAGCGGCGTTTTTAGCAGCGTCGCGGGCGGCGCGTCGGCATAGAGCGCTTCGATCGACGACACGCCGATCGTCGCGAGCATCGCGTTTCTGTCGGCCTCTGACAGCGGATGATAGCGCATCGTTCTTTTCCTTGCGCTTAGAGCGCTTCCCGATCACATGGAATCATGTGCTCGATAGGAATCGCTCAAAATCAAAATGCTGGAGCACTTTTTCGGAACCTGCTCTAGATCGTCTTCAGGAAGCTCGAATAGGCGGCGTCGTCCATCAGCGATGCGCATTCGCCAGGATCGCTGACTCTCACCTTGATGAGCCAACCGCGTCCAAGCGGATCGTCGTTGACGAGCGCCGGCGCTTCGCCAAGCTCGGGATTGACTTCGACGACTTCGCCGCTCACCGGCGAATAGACTTCGCTCGCCGCTTTTACGCTCTCGATGACCGCGATCTCTTTGCCCTTCGTGACCTTTTTGCCGACTTCGGGCAGTTCGATGAAGACGATGTCGCCGAGCTGCGACTGCGCATAGTCCGATATGCCCAGCGTCGCGAGATCCCCATCGAGCGCGACATATTCATGATCCTTCGAGTAGCGAAGATCGGTCATCTCGCATCCTTTCCAGCCGGCGTTTTGAAATAGCGGTGCGGGACGAAGGGCAGAGCCGCCACTGTGACGTCGACGCGTTTGTCGCGCAGCGGCGCCGAAAGCGTCGCGCCGAGGTTTGCATCATTGCTGGCGACATAGCCCATCGCGATCGGTCGTTGCAGCGTCGGCGAAAAGCCGCCCGACGTCACATGGCCAACAGCTTCGCCGTCGCGCGCTGAGAGCTCCGCGCCTTCGCGCAGCGGCGCCTTTGATTGCGGCTCGAGCCCGACGCGCCTGCGGGCGGGACCCTGCTCAAGTGCGAGCCGAATGCGCTCGAAGCCGGGGAACCCGCCTTCGACGCGCCGGCGTTTGCCGATCGACCAGCCGAGTCCGGCTTCGACGGGATCTGTGGTTTCGTCGAGGTCGTGGCCATAGAGCGGCAGGCCGGCCTCCAGCCGGAGGGCGTCGCGGGCGCCAAGGCCCGCCGGCGCGACGTCCTCATGCGACAGCAACAGGCGCGCGAGGTCTTCGGCGTGCTCGGCGCGCAGCGACAGTTCAAATCCGTCTTCGCCCGTATAGCCGCTGCGCGACACGAAGAGCGGCGCGCCGCCGAAGTCGAAGGCGCGCCAGCCCATGAAAGGAAGGTCCTCGGCGCCGGGGAGGAGTGCGCCGAGGACCGAGGACGCGCGCGGGCCCTGAAGGGCGAGCAACGCACGGTCCAATGGATTGAAGTCGAACTGGGGCAACGCGGCGCTGATAAGCGCGAAATCGGCTTGCTTGCGCGAGGCGTTGACCACAAGCAGCAGCCGTTCCTCGACGCCTGGCAGACGGGTGACGAGAAGATCGTCTAGTATGCCGCCGCTCTCATTGAGCAGCTGCGTGTAACGCGTGCGCTCCGGCGAAAGCGACGCCAGATCCGCCGGCGTCAGGCTTTCGAGCGCCCGTGCGGCGCGCGCGCCGGCGAGGATCGCCTGACCCATATGCGAAACGTCGAACAGACTCGCGCGGCGTCGCGTATGGAGCGTTTCGGCGACGATGCCTTGCTCATATTGCAGCGGCATCTCGTATCCGGCGAAAGGCGCCATGCGCGCGCCAAGCCGTCGATGCACGGCGTCGAGCGGAAGTTTGGCCAGCGCGGGAGGCGCGGCGGTCGCGACGTCGAGTTCGGTCACCATCAACTCCGCCAGGACATGGTTGGCGCAGCAAAGCTAAAACTTCGCTACGCGCCCCCTCTGTCCGGTGACCTGAGAGATTTCCCTGCGCCAAAAGCGTCAGGTTACGCCCTTCGGTGGGCGAAACGCTTGCGCGCTTCGCCGCTTTCCAGAGTTTCTACTTCGTCGCGGTCCTTTGGGCCTGAGCGTTTCCGGGGCGGTTTCGCCTTCGGCGCCGGCGCGAGCGCCGGTCTCTCCCGCGATGAAGTTCGACCTGCAAACAAAATGTGGTCGATTCGCGCGATCGTCAATCCCGGCGCTGCGCGTTTTTTTGCAATGCGGCAGCGCGGGGATCGGAAGCGCCGCTGCTCAGTGGCGCTTGGGCGCCCGCATGCGATAGACGCCGTCGTCATCGCGTTCGAAGGTCTCGTCGACCTGTGGATGGCGCACCGGCCTGTTGCTGTTGTCGGGCAGCAGATTTTGCTCCGACACATAGGCGACATATTCGGTTTCGGCGTTCTCGGCGAAGAGGTGGTAGAAAGGCTGATCCTTGTTCGGACGCAGCTCTTCCGGAATTGAAAGCCACCACTCTTCAGTGTTGGCGAACACCGGATCAACGTCATAGATCACGCCGCGGAACGGATAGCGGCGATGCTTGACCACCTGTCCAATAGAAAATTTCGCGGAGTTTTCTCGCGGCATTCCAAGGCGCCTTTAACACGCTGTTTACTTGCCTTTTAGTAACGCAGCCGGGGCGCAGCCGTCAATCGGACGTCGCGCCACAGCCAAATCTCTCAGAATCCGTAGATCGTGGCGAGGTCGGCGTCTTTGGCGGCGACCTGCTTGGCGAGGTCGACGACGACCTTGCACTGTTTCCAGGTGGCGTCGTCCTGCATTCGGCCGTCGATCATCACCGCGCCGGTGCCGTCCGGCATTGCGTCAAGCACCCGCCTGGCGAAGGCGACTTCTTGCGGATCGGGCGAAAAGACTTTCTTGGCGATGGCGATTTGCGACGGATGCAGCGACCAGGCGCCGGCGCAGCCGAGCAGAAAGGCGTTGCGGAACTGCGCCTCGCAGGCCGGGGCGTCGGAGAAATCGCCGAAGGGGCCGTAGAAGGCCTTGATGCCGGCGGAAGCGCAGGCGTCGACCATCTTGGCGATGGTGTAATGCCAAAGGTCCTGCTGGAACGAGGCGCGCAGGCCCTGGCCGGGCTCAGCGTCGGCGATCACCTTGTAGTCAGGATGGCCGCCGCCGACCCGGGTCGTCTTCATGGCGCGAGAGGCGGCGAGATCGGCCGGTCCAAGCGAAATGCCATGCATGCGCGGCGAAGCCGAAGCGATGGCGTCGACATTCTTGACGCCTTCCGCCGTCTCCAGAATGGCGTGAATAAGGATCGGCTTCGTCACGCCATGCCGGGCCTCGAGCTGTGCCAAAAGCTGGTCGAGATAGGCGATGTCCCAGGGACCCTCGACCTTGGGCAGCATGACGACGTCGAGCTTACTTCCGACCGCGCCGACGATCTCGATCATATCGTCGAGCGCCCAGGGGCTGTTCAGCGCATTCATGCGCGTCCACAGGCCGGTCGAGCCGAAGTCGGTCGCCTTGGCCATTTCAATAAAGCCTGCGCGCGCGGCCTCCTTGGCGTCGGCGGGAATCGCGTCTTCAAGATTGCCGAGCACGACATCGACCTGTTTGACGAGCTCGGGAACTTTGGCGCGGAATTTTTCAAGATGCGGCGGCACGAAATGGATCATCCGCTCGACCTTGACGGGCGGTTCGCGCAGCGGCGCCGGGGCGCCGATGGCGAGCGGACGGTAGAATTGATTGGGAAGTTTCATCTCGACGCGGCTCCAAAAAAACTGCGTCGAGTTAAGCCAGATGCGTCGGCTTGGCAATGGCGCGCTCTGTCACGTCCGCAAGGCGCTCAGCCGGCGACGGCGTCCCACAGAAGCTTCGCATTCAGCGCGATGATGACGCCGGCGATGAGCGCCGCAAGCGCAGTGGTGCGTCTGGGCGCGACGAGTTCTCCCATGACGCTGCGCTGCGCCGTGAAGGCCACGAGCGGCACGACGGCGAAGGGCAGCGTCACGCTCAGCGCCACCTGGCTCAGGACGAGCAGCTGCGCCGTCGCCGACTCGCCCGCGTAAAGCGTCACGCCGATCGCCGGCGCGATCGCGATGCAGCGGGTGATGAGCCGACGCGTCGCCGGCTTCATCCGCAGCCGCACAAATCCCTCCATGACGATCTGTCCGGTGAGGGTGGCGGTCACGGTCGAATTGAGCCCGCAGGCGATGAGCGCGACGGCGAAGAGCGTCGCCGCGACTGGCTGCCCGAGCAGCGGCGCGATGAGCCGATACGCCTCGCCAAGCTCCGCGACTTCCGTGTGGCCGGTCGCGTGGAAGACCGCAGCGGCGAGAACGAGGATGGCGCCGTTGACGAACAGGGCGAGAAACAGCGCCAGCGTGCTGTCGATCACCGCGAAGCGAATCGCCTCGCGTTTCTTATCGAGCGGCTCGGCCACGGCGCGGGTTTGCACGACGAAGGAGTGCAGGAAGAGATTGTGCGGCATGACCGTCGCGCCGAGGATGCCCAGGCCGATGTAGAGCATCTCTGGATCGGTGAAAAAGCGCCTCGTCGGCACCAGTCCTTGCGCGATCTGCGCCAGATCGGGGCGCGCCATGATGAGTTGCGCCAGGAACGAAAAGGCGATCAGCGCAAGCATCGCCACGACGAAAAGCTCGATCTTGCGAAAGCCGGCCCGCTCCAAAGCAAGGACCAGAAAGGTGTCGAGCACCGTGATGAAGATGCCGACCGCGAGCGGCAGGCCGAACAGCAATTGCAGCCCGATGGCGGTGCCGATCACTTCCGCGAGATCCGTGGCGAAAATGCCGATTTCCGCCAAGATCCAGAGCCCGACCGCGGCCGGGAAGGGATAATGCCGCCGGCAGGCCTGCGCCAGATCCAGCTCCGCGCCGACGCCGAGCCGCGCCGCAAGGGATTGCAGGACGATCGCCATCAGGCTCGACAGCACGGCGACGAAAAGCAGCGCCGTGCCGAACTTCGAGCCGCCGGCGAGCGCCGTCGCCCAGTTGCCGGGGTCCATATAGCCGGTGGCGACGAGATAGCCCGGACCCAGAAACACGAAGAGCCGCCGGAGAAATCTGCCGCCTTCGGGCACATGCACGGAGCGGCGCATGTCGCCGCGTTGCGGAGCGGGCGCGTTGGCGGTCGTCGCTGGCGTCACATTTGTCTCCACGAGGCGCCGGCGGCGGCCGGACACAGGATCTACTTGGCAAGGGCCGCTGCTTGGCAAGGCCCGGGTAGGGCCGCTTCTCGGCGAGAAGTTTTCGCCTTAAGGCTTCCCTTTGTCACCAATGTAAATCGTGACGGAAGAATTTCATCTGCGGGCGGAGCGCAGTCGCCGCAGCCGCGCCTTGTCGCGCGCCGTTCGAGCAGGCATGCTCGCAAGCTGAGCCGTCGCGATTCAGAATCAGCCGATGTGCTTTGTCATGCGACGAGAGATTGCGACACACAGTCAGAACAGCGGGGGCTGGTAATGTTCTCATTGACGATCCCGATAAGCTCGGAAGGCGGACACACGAGCTTCCATAATAATGTGCCCGACCCCGTGACCTCGGGCGCCGAGCTGCCGACGTTCAAGTTCGAGCTTGAAAAATCTCAAGGTCGCGTCGACGGCGCGAGCTATGGCAAGGAGGCGACGGTCGCTCAGCTGCCGATCTCCAAGGATATCGCCGGCGTTTCCATGCGCATGGAGCAGGGCGTCATGCGCGAGCTTCATTGGCACGCGACCGCCGCCGAATGGGGCTTCGTCACCGAGGGACGTGTGCGCACCACCGTCATCGATCCGGCGGGCTGCTCGGAGACAAACGACTTTGAGGCGGGCGATCTTTGGTATTTTCCGCGCGGCCATGGCCATGTCATCGAGACGCTGGGAAAAGACCTGTGTCATTTCATCCTCGTCTTCGACAATGGCTATTTCTCCGAATTCGGCACCTTCAGCATCAGCGACTGGCTCGGCCATGCGCCCAAGGAGCTGCTCGCGAAGAATTTCGGCGTCCCCGCGTCGACCTTCGACAGTTTCCCCAAGCAGGAAGTCTATTTCGCCAGGGGCAATAATCCGCCGGAGATCCCCTCGCGACCGTTGCAGGGATGGAAGCCGCCGCCGCTGACCCACAAATACAGCCTTCTGTCGCAGAAGCCCTTCGAGACGTTCCCCGGCGGAATCGAGTGGCGCGTCGACGGATCGCAATTCCCGATTTCCACGACGATGACCGGCGTCGTTCTGGAAATGGAGCCCGGCGCGCTTCGCGAACTGCATTGGCACCCGAACGCCTCGGAATGGCAATATGTGCTGAGCGGCCAGCTTTGCGTCACGCTGTTTGGGTCAAAGGGGCGCTGGCGCCAGGAGACGTTCTCGAAAGGCGACGTCGGCTATATTCCCCAGGGCATGGGTCATTCGCTCGAAAATGTCGGGACCGATACGGTGCGCGTGCTCATCGTCTTCAACAACGCGCATTATCAGACGATCGACCTCTCGCAATGGATCGCCGGCAATCCGACGGACATTCTCGCGACGAATTTCGGGCAGGATCCGTCGGTCTTCGAGAAATTCCCGCGCAGGGACGTCTTCATGACGAAGTGAGATACGAAATCGGTTTGATCCATTTGCGGGGCCTGTCATTCCCGGCAGGCCGAAGGCCTGACCGGGAATCCACAGCCCACTCAGGAGTGCTGGATTTGCTCTGGATTCCCGATCGCGCGTCATATACGCGCGTCGGGAATGACAGGCGAGCGGAATGCGTCTGAGACGCTCGCATCAGCAATGCCTCTTATACGCTCGTCACTTGCTGACCTTTCGCAGCAGCGCCTCGAGCCCCTCGGGGAAGATCAGATCGTGCGAGACCGCGATCTCGTCCGCGCTCCACCAGCGCCAGCCGAGCACATGGATTTTTTCCTCCTGCGTCAGGTCGTGCGGCTCGGGCGCGAAGCGTTCGGTGCGGATAAGAAAATAGCGCTCCACCGCCTGATGCCAGTCGTCGCCGATCTCCATCGGAAATTCGCGCGTCGCGACGACCGGACCGGGATCGAGCAGGGTGAGGCCCGTCTCTTCATAGACCTCCCGACGCAGCGCCGACTCGAAGTCCTCGCCTTCCATGACCGCGCCGCCCGGCGTCGCCCAGAAGTGATGATGTCCGAGCGCCAGAAAATGCGGCGTGAGCCCGCCGGCGTAGCGCATCAGCAGGACGTCGTTATCCTGATCGACGATCAAGGCGCGTGCGGCTTCGCGACGCGGCAGTTCACGGCCGTCCCATGGCGCGGCGATTTCGGCGCGTCCCTCCGGCGTCGCCCAGTCGACGAGCGACCATTTCCCATCCTCATAGGCGATCCAATTCGGCGTGGCGTTGAGCACCGGATGCTCGCGCTTTTCGTCGAGCTTCTTGCCGGCGGCGAGCCGCCAGGCGATGTCGAGCACGCCGGCATGGGCGACGACCAGCACGGTTTCGCCGGCGCTTTCCCTGGCGATCTGGGTCAAGGCCTTGCGCACCCGCTCGGCGAAATGTTCGAGGCTTTCGCCTTGCGGCGCGGCGAAATCCGGCCGGCGCGTCAGATAGTTCGGATAGATGTCGGCGTGCGTCGCCTGCACTTCCGCATGCGTGTGGCCTTGCCAGACGCCGTCGTCTTTCTCGCGCAGCGCCGGGGTCTTGGCGACGTCGAGGCCGCGCGCGCCGGCGATCGGCGTCGCTGTCGCGAGCGCGCGGCGAAGGTCGCTTGAATAGACTCGGTCGAAATGCGCGCCGGCGAGCTCCTTCGCCAGGGCGGCCGCCTGCGCGCGTCCGCGGGCGTTCAGCGCAATGTCGAACTGGCCCTGAAAGCGCCTTTCGATATTCCAGTTGGTCTCGCCGTGCCGTGCGAGACACAGAAGCGTGCGGGGCATGTCGTTTCGGATTTAAGGCGCAGGAGTCGCTGTGCAAAGCCGCCGGGCGTCTACGCCCGCAGCGTCCGGCGTTCTAGGGCCTTGCACTGCAAAAGTCAGTCCGCATTCGCGGGGTCGCGGCGAATAACCGCAAGCGATTTGGCGCGCGCTGCGCAGAAGTGGCGGCGCTATCGGCGGGGAGCGCGCCGTAAACTTTTGAGATTGATCCGCATTCGAGCGATTTTGCTCAAATGCAGCGCGATCTAATGTCTCAGGCCGGTGGTGAATTCGCCCGCCCGCAGCCTCGCGGGCAGCGTTTCGGCGAAGACCGCCACCGATTCCTCGCCATAGGTCGCCACCAGTTCGCGCAACGCCGCGCAGAGGGCGGCATGCGCGAAGGAATCGCTTTCGATCCCCGCGAGAATCGCCTCGGCGAAGGCCTCGGTGACATAGGCAAGGGCCGCTCGGTGCTGGTCCCCGCCCAAGTCGTAGAGCGAGGCGACGTTCAATTCGTTCATGACGCCACTCTAGAGAAGCCGCCCGCGCCGCGCGAGGCGACGCTCGCCGGAAGGTTAATTTCGCGAGTCCGCTTAAGGGTTTCCGTAGCGATAGGTGATGTCGCGGGTCAGCCGGGAGGCCTCCGCCAGATAGCGGGAAATCACCGTCTTGGCGTTGGGCGTGCAGGCGCGATAGGTCAGCTCATAGCCGCGAAATCCGTGGTTGAAGGACGCCATGAGCCTCTGGCGGCGCGCGCCGCTGGGGGCGTCGGCGTCGAGCAGCGCCGACATCTTCCCCCGCCATTCCTCGCCGTCGCCCGACCCGCAGAGGTCGCGCAGGAAGGCCAGCGCGCCGAGGACTTCCGAGAGCCGCGTGATCTGGGGATCGTAGGGCGGCGGCGGCCCCTCCGGTCCGCTCGGCGCCGCCGGCGCTCCGGTCGTCCCTGGCGCCCCGGGAGCCTGTTGATTTTGACCCTTGGTTTGGGTCTGCGCGGCGCCGTCCCGCTTGCGCGGCGGCGGACGCTCGGACCGCCTCGGCGCGCTGGGCGCGCGCCTGGCGCGGCGGGGACCATCATAGCCGCCGAAGAGGAAATCAAAGGGGTCCTGCGCGGCGGCCTCGGCCGAAAAAAGCGCCGCGGCCGCCGCCACAACGAGCGCCGCCGTCGCGCGCTTTGCTTGCCCTGTCATGGATAGAGCCGCTCCTTTTGCCAATCATGACCCGGCTCGGCCCGGAAAAAGCGGACGCGGTCGTGGAGCCGGAACGGCCGATCGGACCAGAATTCCATCGCGACCGGCGCAATTCGAAAGCCGCGCCAATATGGCGGGCGTGGAATGCCGCCCACCGCAAATTTGGCGGCGAAGACGGCGACGGACTTTTCGAGCGCGAACCGGCTTTCCAGCGGGCGCGACTGTTGGCTCGCCCACGCGCCGATGCGGGAATCGCGCGGCCGGCTGGCGAAATATTCGTCCGCCTCGGCCTCGCTGACGCGACTGACGGGTCCGCGCAGCCGCACCTGCCGGCGAAGCGATTTCCAGTGAAAGAGCCCCGCCGCCTGCATGTTCGACTCGAGTTGGCGCCCCTTGGCGCTCTCGGCGTTGGTGTAGAAGACGAAGCCCTCTGGCGTCCATTCCTTCAGGAGCACCATGCGCGCGTCGGGCAGGCCCTGGGCGTCGGCCGTCGCCAAGACCATCGCCTCGGGATCGTTCAACTCCTTGAGTTGAGCCTCCTGGAACCATTGACCAAACAATGCGAAAGGTTCGGCGGCCTCGACAAAGTCACCCGACGTTAACGCGTTCAAGCGAGAATCCTTTCTCAAGCCGATTTAAAGATCGGCGCTTCAAAGGTGGCGCTTTGCAGTTCCAGTGCGTCAGACATACCGCCGCTTGCGTCATTGCTCAAATGTCGCGCGGCGCAAGGCTCATCGTCCTGACGACGACGGCCGGCGGCCTCGCCGGCTGCTCGATCGCCGTGCCCATGGCCTCGGACCCTTCCGTCATGTGGAATTCGGAACGCGTCGCATCGGACGTCACAAGCGCGATTCCAAAATCTCCTCCCAAACTGTCCGGCGCGCTCGATGCGGAAGATCAGCGCCGCGCCATCGCCGCGCTGAGCACAGCGCTCGATCCGCAAGGAAGCGGGACGAGCGTCAATTGGGACAATCCGCAGAGCGGCGCGAAGGGCTCCTTCACGCCCGTGGGCCAGCCCTATCCGCTGGAGGGCAGGATCTGCCGGGCCTTTCATGGCGACGTCGTCGTGAAAGAGACTGAGGAAAGCCTTCAGGGCGCGGCCTGTCGCGAAAAAACCGCTGAATGGGCGCTCACCGAGGTGAAGCGCTCCAGGAAAGGATGACATGTCGGCGCCCTTCGGCAAATGGCTCATTGTGGCGACAATCGCCGCGATCCTCGCGATTCCGGCGTTCTTTTTCGCCGCGCGCGCCATCACGGCCTGGCGGCAAGGCTACGACTGGGCGGAAATGGATTGGGACGACAAGGGCCATACGTCGATGACGGATTTCCTGCGCGCCGCTGACGTCGGCAAGCGGCCGGTCGACGTCAATGGTCAGTCTTGCGTCGAATATTTCATCTACAGGGACGGGATCACGGTGAAGATCGTCTGTCCGCAACGCCGAAGCTAGAGCAACACGCCCGGGTTGAGGATGCCGTTGGGGTCGAGCGCCGCCTTGATGGCGCGCATGGCGTCGAGCGCGACCGGGTCTTTCGTTTCGCGCAGGAGATCCCGCTTCAGCCGTCCGATCCCATGTTCGGCGGAAATCGATCCGCCGAACTCGTGCACGACGCCGTGGACGATGGCGTTGACCTCCGCCCAATGCGCGATGAATTCCGCCTTATCGGCCCCGACAGGCTGCGAGACGTTATAGTGGATGTTGCCGTCGCCCATATGGCCGAAGGGAACCGGCCGGGCCTGCGGGAAAGCGGCGCGCAGCCGTCGCCCAGCCTCATCGATGAAGCGCGGAATCGTATTCACCGGAACGGCGATGTCGTGCTTGATCGAGCCGCCTTCGCGCTTCTGGGCTTCCGACATGCTTTCGCGCAGCTTCCACAGGGCGCGCGCCTGATCCAGCGATTGCGCGAGCGTTGCATCTTGCGCCAACTCCGCCTCGATGGCGGCGGCGAGAATCTCGGCGGCGGCGCGCTCGGCTTCGCCATCGGCGAAGGCCGCAAGCTCGATCAGAGCATACCAGTCATGCGGCTGCGCCAGAGGATCGCGCGTTCCGGGAATGTGACGCAGAACGAGTTCGAGGCCCTGACGCGACACGAGCTCGAAGGCGTGGAGCATCGGACCCGCACGGCCTTTGACGAAATTCAGCAGTAAAAGCGCCTGAGCGGGATCGCGAAGCCCGAGAAAGGCGACGGCGTGGGAGCGCGGTGAGGGGAAAAGCTTCAGCGTCGCGGCGGTGATGACGCCGAGCGTGCCTTCCGAACCGACAAAGAGGCGCGTCAGATCGTAGCCGGTGTTGTCCTTGCGCAGCGCGCCGAGCGTCGAAAGCAGCCGGCCGTCGGCAAGCGCGACCTCGACGCCCAGGACAAGGTCGCGCATCGAGCCATAGGCGAGGACATGCACGCCGCCGGCGTTGGTCGCGAGATTGCCGCCGATGGTGCAGCTTCCTTCGGACGCGAGCGAAAGCGGGAAATAGCGGTCGGCCGCCTGCGCGGCGTCTTGCGCCTGCGAGAGCGTTACGCCGGCCTCGACCGTCATCGCGTCGGCCGTCGCGTCGACGGCGCGAATCTGATTGAGGCGTTCGAGCGAAAGCACGACGGATGCGCCGCTTGGGTCGGGGGTTTGTCCGCCGACGAGTCCGGTGTTGCCGCCTTGGGGCGTTACCGACGCGCGGGTTTCATTGCACAGCGCCAGGATGCCGGCGACTTCTTGCGGGACGCTTGGCTTGAGAACGCAGAGCGCGCGGCCATGATAGAGGTCGCGAGGCTCGGCCAGGTAAGGGGACATCGCCGTCGCATCCGTTACGACGGCCGCCTCGCCGACAATGGCCGCGAGTCGAGAAAGCAAAAGAGGCGCGTCAGACCGAATGGCTGTCACAGGCAGTAAGATGCGCCCTTTTTGTCGCGCTGTCCTCAGCGATAGTGACGGCGGCGATCATCTTTGCGGCGGGCATAGACATAAGCGCGCATGGCGACCGGCGCGCTTGCGAGGACGATACTGCATAATGTCGCGGCGATAAGCGCATTCATCATGACGTTCTCCTTCCAGACCTCGGAAATCATTGAATTTCCGGCTACGCTGGACCACTCGCAAATCCTATGCCTGATTTGGGCGCCCGGCAACTCCGCTCTGCGAGAACCGGGCCGCGCCTCTGCGTTTCTTGACTATCCTGTGACATTCTTGGCACGCACGAGCGGCGCAGGCGCCGACAATTTCATCCAAGCAGCCGCCGTTTTGCGGATTTGCGTCCACTCGCCTTCTCAAAAACGGCCACGATCTCGACATGCGCCGCATAGCGGAACTGGTCGATGGGCGTGATTTCCCGGATGACGTACCCGCCTTTGAGCAAAATTGCGGCGTCACGGGCGAAACTTTGTGCATGGCAGGAGACGGCGACGACGATGGGAACTTCCGATCGCGCGATTTCAGCCGCCTGCGCGGCGGCGCCGGCGCGCGGCGGATCGAACACGACGGCGTCGAACTCATTGAGTTCACTGGCGCTGAGCGGACGCGTGAAGAGATCGCGGGCGACGTCTTCGAGTGTCCGCAGGCCGGGCGTCGCATGAGCTGCGGCGCGCATCGCCGCGAGTGCGCCGGCGTCCATATCATAGGCTTTCACTTGCGCGCGCCGCGCCAGCCGAAGTGCGAAGGCGCCGACGCCGCAAAACAGATCGGCGACATTTTGCGCTTTCGCCGTCGCGCTTAAAACGCGGGCCGCGAGCGTTTCCTCGCCGGCCTGGGTGGCCTGCAGGAATGCGCCAGGCGGAAGCGTGAGCATCGCTTCGCCGATTTTGATCTGTGGCGACCGGCGAAGCGCGATGAGCTTGCCGTGATTCGTCAGCCGCGCGAGATCATGCGCGTCAGCCGCGGCGAGCAGCGCGCCGGTTTCCGTCTCGGAGAGCGGCCCGCCGCCGCGTAGCTCCACGTCGAGGCCGCCGAGGGTCGCCGTGACGGCGATGTCGAGCGGCTTGCCGCGTGGCGCGAGAATTGTCGCGATCGCGCGGGCGGCGGGCAGCGCGCCGGCAAGTTCGGGCGCGAGCAATGGACAGGCTTCGATCTCGACGATTCGATGCGAGCGCGCCGCCATATAGCCGACCCGCGCCTTGCCGGCGTCGAACCGGGCATGGAAGGTCACGCGCCGCCGGCCTGCGCCATGCGCGTCGACGGTCGGCGCCACGTCGAGCGTCAGCCCCGTATTTACGAGCGCCGTCTCGACGAGACTGCGCTTCCAGTCCGCATAGGCGTCGGCGCGCAGCGTTTGAACGGCGCAGCCGCCACAATCCTCAAAGTGCGGACAGATCGGCGCGATGCGCTGCGGCGACGCTTCGACGATGTCGACGAGATGCGCATGCTCGCCGTCGACCTCCGCCGTCACGGTCTCGCCGGCAAGCGCATAGGGAATGAAGACGCGCCGTCCGCCAAGCAGCGCCACGCCCTCGCCGCGATTGCCGAGTCGTTCGATGACGAGACGCTGCGGGCCAATCACCAAGCCCCTCACCTTACCTCTCCCCGACCCAAAGTCGGCTGTTGCCGACTTTGGCTTCCGATGCGCAAGTCGGAAACATCCGACTTGCGTCGGGGAGAGGGGACGGCAGGCGTTCCGCGAAAAAATCGCGCGCTTGCTCTGTCCCAAAGGCGTGGCGCCGATATCCCTTCTCCCCGCTTGCGGGGAGAAGTGAGATGAGGGGCAGATGGCTTGGCCTGAATTTCAAACAATCCGTTTGTCCTATCCAAGCGTCGCGTGAACGAGAAACTCGCGATTGCCGTCGCCGCCCTCGATCGGCGAAGGAATGACGCCGCTTACACGCCAGCCAAGCGCTTCGATTTTGCCGTCGATGCGCGCGCAAACCTCTGCGTGAATCTTCTCGTCGCGCACTACGCCCTTCTTCACCGCTGCGCGCCCGGCTTCGAACTGCGGCTTGATCAGCGCGACAAGGTCGGCGCGCGGCCCCGCGAACGAAAGAACATGCGGCAGCAGGACGCTAAGCGAAATGAAGCTCGCGTCGATCACGATCAGGCTTGGCGCCTCAGTCAGATGAGCCGCCGTCAGCGTGCGGGCGTCCTGCCCTTCGAGCGAGGTCACGCGCCGATCCGCGCGCAGCCGCGCATGCAGTTGTCCGTGACCGACGTCGGCCGCGACGACATGGCGCGCGCCGCGCGTCAGCAGAACGTCGGTGAAGCCGCCGGTCGAGGCGCCGACGTCGAGACAGAAGCGCCCGTCTGGATCGACGCCGAACTGATCGAGCGCATGCGCCAGCTTCACGCCGCCGCGCGACACCCAGGGATAAGCCGCTTGCGCGACAATATGCGCGTCGGCGGCGATCGGCTCGGAGGGCTTTTTGACGATGCGTCCGTCGACGCTCACCAGACCGGCTTCGATCGCCTCGCGCGCCTTGGCGCGACTCTCGAAAAGCCCTCGCGCGTGGAGAGCTGTGTCGGCGCGGCTCGCGGCCATCGTCATTCTCCCGTCTGCAGCAGCGTGCCGGCGCGCCGCGCGCTTTTCAGCAGCAGGCCGAACGCCGCCGATGCGGCCGCGAAGAGAAAAACGTCGATCGCGAAGCCCTGCGCCAGCAGATCCCAGCGGACGACGTGATCGATCAATACGGCGCGCAGACCTTCGAACACATAGGTCGGCGGCAGCATCCACGAGATCGGCTGCAGCCATGCCGGCAACGTCGTGACTGGATAATAGACGGCGCCGAGCGGCTGCACGAAGAACATCAGCGACCAGACGAGGTTTTCCGCGCCAAGTCCATAACGCAGCAGAATGCCGGAGACGAAGAGACCGATGCTCCAGGCGAACAACATCAGCACGACGAAGAAGGCGGCGAAAGCGATACCGAGCGCCCAGAGATTGAAACCGAAGAACAGGATCGCAAAAATCGTAACGGGAAGCACGCCGACGGCAAGTCGAATGAGGCTCAATGCCACAAGCGCGCCGACAAACTCCGCCGGCCGCAGCGGGCTCATCAGAATGTTGGGGAGATTGCGCGACCACAATTCCTCGATGAACGAGAAGCAGAAGCCCTGTTGTCCGCGCAGCAAAATGTCCCACAGAAGAATGGCGCCGATCAGCGTGCCGGCGGCCTGCGCCGCGCCGCCAGGGGCTGCAAGCGCGCCGGCGCGCACGAGATAGGTCTGCAGAAATCCCCAGGTGAGGAGCTGGACGGTCGGCCAATAGATGATGTCGAGCACGCGCGTGTAGGACGCGCGTAAGAGATAGGCGTAGCGAAGCACCATCGCGCCGATGCGCTTGAAGGAAAAATTCATGCCGGCGCTCCGTCGACGCGGCCGCGGGCGACGTCGAGAAACACTTCTTCGAGCGTGTCGCGGCCATAGCGCGCCAGGAGACTTGCGGGCGAATCATCGTCGACGAGCGTCCCGTCCTTCAACATCAGCACGCGGTCGCACAGACGCTCGACCTCGCTCATGTTGTGTGAGGCGAGCAGAATGGCGCAATTATGCGTGCGCCGATGCGCCTCTAACCGCGCCCGCACCCAGTCCGCCGTGTCCGGGTCGAGCGACGCGGTCGGTTCGTCGAGCAGCAGAAGCTGCGGGTCGTTGATCAGCGACTTGGCGATGGCGACGCGCGTTTTCTGGCCTGCGGACAGGCGTCCGGTCTGGCGGTCGAGGAAATCGCCAAGCGCCAGATCCTTCGCGAGCTGCTCGATCTTGGCGTCGAGATCCTCGACGCCGTAGAGCATGCCGAAGACGCGCAAATTCTGCCGCACCGTGAGGCGATGCGGCATGTCGACATAGGGACTTTCGAAGTTCATCCGGCCGAGCGCGCCGTAGCGCTCGCGCGACATGTCGCAGCCGAAAGCGTGGACCGAACCTTGCGTCGGTTCGATCAGCCCCATCACCATGCCGATGGTCGTAGTCTTGCCGGCGCCATTGCCGCCGAGCAGACCGGTGACGGAGCCGGCCTCCAGCGAGAAGTCGAGCGGGCCGACCACTCTGCGATCGCCATAGCTCTTGGAGAGGCCGTGAACCGCGAGAGCGGGATGCAAGATAGCCATGGCGCACACTTACCATCCGGCTACCGCGAAACAACTTCAAATAACCGCCAGCGCCGTCTTCAGTGGAAACGAAAGGTTTGATGCGCGAGCGCATAAGGTCCAGGCGGCGGCCGCAGGCGGGCCCACTTTAGGATGCGAAGAGCCATTTCCGCGTGCGCGGGGCTTGATCCGGAATATCGGATAAAGGAGAACGCGCCAGACGCGAGGATTTTAAACTCTACGTCGGCCACGCCTTCTCCCAAATTTGTCGCCTGCGACGCTTGAGAGAGCAGCGCTTCACTGAGATAGGCGCTATAGGCGGCGCAAGCCGGAACATCTTGGGTTCCCCGCACGCAGGGCGGCGCGCTGTAGGCCCGGCCTTTTGCATGGGCGGGAGTTAAGCCGACAAGCAACGCAACGATAGCGATGGTTAAGGGCAAAAGCCGCATTTTTCCTTCTCCAAATTAGCCGAGTCACGCATTCTTCAATGAAAAGCCCGCACTATTTCTGGCACACAGGACAATAAAACGTCGAGCGGCCCGATTGTACGACGCGCGTGATCGTTCCCGTGCAGCCCGGGGTCGTGCAGGCGGCGCCTTCGCGGTCGTAGACGCGGAAACTATGCTGGAAATAGCCCAGCGAGCCGTCGATCTGGCGATGATCGCGAAGAGACGAGCCGCCGGCCTTCAGCGCATCGGTCAAGACATGCTTGATCGCCTCCGGCAGCCGCGCCAGCGCCGCCGTCGGCCGGCCGCTGGCGGTGACGAGCGATCCCGCGGCGCGCAGCGGCGAAATATGCGCCCGATGCAGCGCCTCGCAGACGTAGATATTGCCGAGGCCGGCGATCAGGCGCTGGTCGAGCAGCAGCGCCTTCGCCGGCGCGGCGCGTCCGCGAAAGGCGCGGGCAAGGAGCGCCGCGTCGAGCGCGCCATTCAAAGGTTCGACGCCGAGACCGCGAAACAGCTTGTCGTCATCGATCGCAGGCGTGGCGATGAGCAGCATGTAGCCGAAACGGCGCGGGTCGTTGTAGACGACGCGCCGCCCATGATCGAGATGCAAGACGACATGGTCATGCGCGGCGATTTTGTCGCGCTTGTGGTGAAACGCGCCTGGCGTTTCTTCATCGATCCGAAACGAGCCGCTCATGCCAAGATGCATGATCAGCGAATGGCCGTCGTCGAGATCGGCGAGGAGATATTTCGCGCGCCGGCGAAGGTCGAGAACGCGCCGGTCCTGAAGACGCGCGGCAAAGCGTTCGGGGAAAGGAAAGCGTAGATCACGGCGCCTCAGTTCGACGCGCTCGATCTTCGCGCCGACGAGCGCGGGCGCCAATCCCCGTCGCACGGTTTCGACTTCGGGCAGCTCTGGCATGAAGTGGGTTGATCCCGTCAAAGCGCCGGCGGGCTGGGGCGGCGCGGGCGTAGCCACCGGCTCGGCGACAGGCTATACCCTCCCCTTCCTTCCTCGTCACCCGAGCGCCTGATGATTGATCGAACTTCCGAGCGAGAGGGCTCGACCCATTTCGGCTATTCCGAGGTCCCCTTGAACGAGAAACAGGGCCTCGTCGACGACGTCTTCCACAAGGTTGCGCGGCGCTACGATATCATGAACGACCTCATGTCGGGCGGTATGCACCGGCTGTGGAAGGACACGCTCGTCGCCAAGGTCAATGCGCGGGGGCGCAAGGACTTTCGCCATCTCGACGTCGCAGGCGGCACGGGCGACGTCGCTTTTCGCATTTCCGCGAGCGCGGCGCATGATGCGGAAATCGTCGTGCTCGACATCAATGGCGACATGCTCGAAGTGGGCCGCGATCGCGCGCGCGAGCGCGGCGTTTCCGGCGTCGAGTTCGTACAGGCCAATGCCGAATCGCTGCCTTTTCCCGACGCGCATTTCGACAGCTACACGGTCGCTTTCGGCATTCGCAACGTGCCGCGCATCGACGTCGCCCTCGCCGAAGCCTATCGCGTGCTGAAGCCCGGCGGCCGCTTCCTGTGCCTTGAGTTTTCGCAGGTCGCCGTTCCTGGCCTCGACAAGCTCTACGAAGCCTATTCGTTCAACGTCATTCCGGCGATCGGCAAGCTTGTCGCGGGAGACTCGGAGCCCTACCGCTATCTCGTCGAATCGATCCGCAAATTCCCAAGCGCGGAAGAATTCGAACGGATGATCCGCAAGGCGGGCTTTCGGCGCACGGGTTTCGAGCGGTTGACGGGCGGCGTGGTGGCGATCCATTCCGGCTGGAAGAGCTGATCTCTAACGAGCGCGCTGCGAAAAATCGGGACCCGGTGACGCCGCGCTCTAATCTTTTGCATTCGATCCCGCTAATTTGGGCGATTCTGCTCAAGTTCAGCGTGATCTAAAGAGCGGCGGCGTTCGTGATCCTTGGCGTCGGTCATTTCTATCGTCTGGCGCGCGCCGGCTACATCATGGCGCGCGAAGGCGTCTTTGCGCTCCTCGATCCGGCGCTTTTGCCGCCGGCCGCGGCGCCGCTCGTGCGCTTCGCCAATCTTTTCGCGGGCGGCAAGCGCGACGGCGCCGGGCGGGCGCTGGTGCGCGCGCTGGCGCAGATCGGCCCCTCCTATGTCAAGCTCGGGCAGTTTCTGGCGACGCGCCCCGACATCGTCGGGGGCGAGATCGCCGATGCGCTGACCGCGCTGCAGGACCGGATGGAGCCGTTCGGCCGCGACAAGGCGGTCGCGATCGTCGAAAAGGCGCTCGGCCGAAGCATCGACGAGCTGTTTGTGTCTTTCGGCGAGCCTGTCGCCGCCGCCTCCGTCGCGCAGGTGCATGTCGCCCAGGCGCAGTACAAGGAGGGCGTGCGCAAGGTTGCGGTGAAAGTGCTGCGGCCGGGGATCGAAGGCCGATTCGCGCTCGATTTACGCGATATGTATCGCGTGGCGCGACTGGCTGAGCGCTATTCTTCCGAAGCGCGCCGGCTGCGTATGATCGAGGTCGTCGATACGCTCGCGCGCACCGTCAGGCTTGAAACCGACTTTCGTCTCGAGGCGGCGGCCGCCTCCGAATTCGCCGACAATGTCGCCGGCGATCCCGAGATTCACGTGCCCAGCGTCGACTGGAGCCGCACCGATCGCGAAGTGCTGACGCTGGAATGGGTCGACGGCGTTCCTCTCTCGGATATCGAGCGGGTCGCCGCCGAAGGTTACGACCTCAAGGCGATCGGCCGCAATGTGCTGCAGTCGTTCCTGCGCCATGCGATGCGCGACGGTTTTTTTCACGCCGACATGCATCAGGGCAATCTCTTCGTCGACAAGCGGGGCCGGCTCGTCGCCATCGACTTCGGCATCATGGGCCGGCTGGGCCTGAAGGAGCGTCGGTTCCTCGCCGAAATCCTCTACGGCTTCATCATTCGCGATTACAAACGCGTCGCCGAGGTTCATTTCGAGGCAGGCTATGTTCCCGCCAGCCATTCCATCGAAGAATTTTCGCAGGCGCTGCGCGCGATCGGCGAGCCGATGCATACGATCAACGCCGCCGATATTTCGATGGCGCGGCTCTTGACCCTGCTCTTCGAAGTGACGGCGCTCTTCGACATGCGCACGCGCACCGAGCTGGTGCTGCTGCAAAAGACCATGGTAGTCGCCGAAGGCGTCGCCCGCGCCTATGATCCCAAGCTCGACATCTGGAAGACCTGCGACCCCGTGGTGCGCTCCTGGATCGAGGAGAATCTTGGCGTCAAGGCGAAGATCGAGGACGCGAGCAGAAGTCTCACGGAGCTGGCGAAGCTCGCGACGCGGCTGCCGCAGACATTGCAGGACGCCGAAACGGCGATTCAGCGGGTGAGCGAAATGTCTGAGCGCGGCGTCGATCTTTCGCCGCGCTCGATCGAGGCGCTGGGCGAGACGCGCCGAAGGTCGGACAGAACGCTGCTGATCGGACTCGTCTTAGTGCTCTTTGCCGCTATTTGGATTTTCGGGCGTTAGCAGGCGTAGATCACGGAAATCGCATTGTGCGGATCGACCTTTCCGGCAAAACCGCCGTCGTCACAGGCTCGACCGAAGGCATCGGCTTCGCCATCGCCAAGGGGCTGGCGGAGGCTGGCGCGGCGGTCATCGTCAATGGGCGCAAAAGTGCGACGGTCGAGGCTGCGGTCGAGCGCCTGCTCCAAGTTGCGCCCGCGCAAAAACATCGCGGCGTTGCTTCTGACCTCGGCGCCGCGTCGGGCTGCGCGGCGCTTGTCGCCGCCGCGCCCACCGCGGACATTCTCGTCAACAATGTGGGCATGTATGGACCAAAGGATTTTTTCGACACGAGCGACGAGGATTGGGAGCGCTATTTCGCCGTCAATGTAATGTCTGGCGTGCGCCTTTCGCGTTCCTATCTGCCGCAGATGCGCAAGAATGGCTGGGGCCGGGTCCTGTTCGTCTCGTCCGAATCGGGGCTGAACATTCCTGTCGAAATGATTCATTACGGCGTGATGAAAACCGCGCAGCTTAGCCTTTCGCGAGGGCTTGCGAAGCGCATGGCGGGATCGGGCGTGACGGTGAACGCCATATTGCCGGGACCGACGCTTTCCGAAGGGGTCGCGGAGATGCTCGAGGCCGAACGGCGAAAATCCGGCAAGCCAATCGAAATCGTCGCAACGGAGTTCGTGACGTCGCAAAGGCCGACATCGATCATTCAGCGCGTGGCGAGCGTCGAGGAAGTCGCAAATCTTGCCGTTTATCTCGCCTCGCCCCTGTCGTCGGCGACGACGGGGGCGGGATTGCGCGTTGACGGCGGCGTCGCCGAGTCGCTGATCTGAGCGCTACTTCACCCCGACCAGCTCCACATCGAAGATCAGCCAGGCGTTCGGCGGAATGACGCCGCCGGCGCCGCGCGCGCCGTAGCCGAGGTCCGGCGGGATGACCAATGTGCGCTTGCCGCCGACCTTCATGCCTTCAACGCCTTCGTCCCAGCCCTTGATCACCTGACCCTGGCCCAGCCGGAATTCGAACGGTTGGCCGCGATCATGAGACGAGTCGAATTTCTTGCCCTTCTCGCCATTGTTGTAGAGCCAGCCGGTGTAATGCATGACCGCCGTCTGACCGATCTTGGGGGTCGCGCCGGTCCCGACCTTCGCGTCCTTATACTGAAGGCCGGTCACGCTTTTCGTCATTTCCGCTTCCGCGCGCGCGTCAACGGTGAGCGCGAGGCTCGCGAGGGCGGCAAATGCGGCCAGAACCGCTTTGGAGACAAGGCGCATCTTTTCGTTCCTCCAGCTTGTTTGAATCGCCGATCGAGCGCCTCACGTCGAGGAAACCCGAACTTATTCCAGCACGCCCGTGTCGCGGGCGAGCTGCAGCAAATCCTTCTGCGGCCGCGCGCCGACGTGAGAGATGATCTCCGCCGCGGCGAGCGCGCCGAGCATGGCGCTGCGTTCATGCGGCAAGTCTTGCGTGTAGCCGGCGAGAAAACCGGCGGCGAAGAGGTCGCCCGCGCCGGTCGTGTCGACGACCGCATCGACAGAACAGGCCGGCGCGGCGAGGGCGCTCGCGCCATTCGCGACGACGCAGCCCTTTTCCGACCGCGTGACGACGCCAAGAAGTCCGTCTTCGGCGCGCAGCGCCGCGAGGGCCGTCTCGAAATCTCCGGTTTGATAGAGCGCGTGCAATTCGCTTTCATTGGCGAAAACGACGTCGACCACCCGATCGCGGATGAGAGAGAGAAATTCGCCGCGATAGCGATCGACGCAGAAACTGTCGGAAAGGGTGATCGCCACCTTGCGTCCGTTGGCGCGCGAGATCTTCGCGGCCTTCAGGAAGGCTTCCTTGGCGCCGGGCGGGTCCCAGAGATAGCCTTCCATGTAGAGGACCTTCGCGCGCGCGACCGTCTCCTCGTCGATGTCCGTCGGCGCGAGCGCCTGACAGGCGCCCAGGAACGTGTTCATCGTGCGCTGGCCGTCCGGCGTCACGAAAATCAAGCAGCGCGCGGTCGCGGCGCCGTCGGCGGCGGCCGGCGTGTCGAAGGCGACTCCGGCCTTGCGGATGTCGTGCGCGAATTCGCGCCCCGCGTCGTCTTCCTTGACCTTGCCGACGAATCCCGCGGCGCGCCCCAGGCTCGCAAGGCCCGCCATGGTGTTGGCGGCCGAGCCGCCGGAAATAACCGTCGTCGGACCCATCGCCGTATAAAGTTCAGCGGCCCGCGCTTCGTCGACGAGCGTCATCGAGCCTTTGCGCAGTCCGGCCTGCAGCAAATCGTCGTCCTCGGCGCGTGCGATCGTGTCGACGATGGCGTTGCCAATGCCCAGAACATCAAATGATAAGGTCATAAGCGTCGTTAATCCGTTTAGCGTAGGCAATCGGGCGTCTGCGCGCCGCTGGCGCGTTGTTTAGCATTGCGCCGCGGTCCCGTCGATCACATGCGAGGCATCCGCGAAACTCGCGAAACGAGGCGGCCGGGCGCCGCGCCGTGCGAGTAGGGATTTGCTTTTATCGGCTAATCGGCGACAGAATCACCTCGATGACGATGACGAACAGCGCCGCCGCGAAGAAGGCCGGCGCCGGGCGCAGCGACACGTGCCGGAACACGAAGGCGTACATGAACACCATCCAAATCAGAATCGGAAAGAGCAGAAAGCGCAGCAGCTTTTCGGTCGGCAAGGGCGGCGGCAGGGCGATGCCGAACAGGAGGTGCAGGATAGTATAGACGAGCGCCGCAAGCCCGCTCATGATGGCGAGCGCCGTGGCGGTGCGCTGAAACTTTGCGTCCTCTTTCAGAACGCGCAGCAGGCCGTACGTTCCGCCGTAGAGAAGGACCACGCTCAGCACGCCGTAGATCAGGCTCCCGAGCAGCGAGTGGTTGAACGACTGCGCGATCGCCTGCAGCACGCCATAGGCGCCGAAAGCGCCCCACATCAATTCGCGCGAATCCGGCAGCGAGAGCTGCGACGCTTCGAGATTGATCATCTTGAGCACGGTCTGCGGCGTCTGCTGATTGAGAAGCGGAATATTGATCGGCATGGAGAGCGTTTCCGTTTTTGGCGTGGGAGAAGGCGAAAGCCCTACCCGCATTGGAAGCGAAAAGCCGCGTGGCCCAGCGCGCCGCGAGAGCGCTGGCCGGGCCGCACGGCCAATTGGCGCCTCTCTAACACGCTTTGAGGGAGCGCGGAAATCCGGCGTTCTCATGGTGCAACGCAAACCAGCAGGCTACGGCAGGCGCCGACTCCAGTCCTCACGCGCGACCACCTCGACGATGCGCCGCGCGGCGTCGCGCCAGGCGACGCGCAAGACCTGGTCCGGGTCGGCAAAGCGGCGGCCGTCGAGAAAGTCGGCGATCGTCTCCGCCAGCGCTTTGGCGTCATTGACCTGAAAATAGAGCGCGCCGGCCCGTCCGACCTCGCGAAAGACCGGGATGTCGCTGCAGATGACCGGGCGGCCGCGGCGCGCCGCCTCGACGATCGGCAGGCCGAACCCTTCGGCATAGGAGGGGAAGATCAGCGCCGCCGCATGGTCGTAGAGAAACGAAAGCTCGTCGTCGTCCGCGTCGTCGAACCAGAACAGCCGACGGCCGAATTCCTTATGTCCGAGAATTTCGCTTGCCACCGCTTCTTCAAACCAGCCGCGCCGACCCACGACGATGAGTCGGACGTCGCGGCCACTCGCCCAGAGGTCTTCACAGGCGCGAAGGGCGACGCGCTGACCCTTGCGCGGTTCGATCGTGCCGACGGCGAGAAAGACCGGCGCATCGCCGGTGACCGCCGCTTTGATTTTATCGCGCGGCGCGGCGTCGGCGCGCAGCGCAAGATCGGAGCCGCAGTGAAACCAGCCGATCTTGAGACCAGGGCGATGCGGCAGCCCTTGCGCGGCGACATAGTCGGCGAGTTCGTCGGCGACGGTTCGCGAAATCGCGAGGAAACTGTCGCTCTCGAGGAGCGCCTTGCGCAGCCAGGCGCGATAGCGCGGCACCGTCACTTCGTGGCAGGCGTGCGGATAAAGCTCCGGAATGAGATCGAAGATGCAGGTGACGACCTCGCCGCCCGCGTCCCGAATCTTCGCAAAAACCGGCGCGAGTTCGTCGAAGGCGTTCCAGCTGTCAGAAAGCATCAGAAAGCGGTCGCCTTCGGCGATCGCGATCTCGGAGTCGGGCGCGGCGTCTCCGCCGACAAGTTCGGCGATGAAGCCATTGGCGGTCAGCAGCCGGCCGTCCTCGCAGCGTGCCGCCAGAACCGGCAGGTCGAAGCTTTCGCCGCTATAGAGGCCGCGCGTCACTTCCTTGACCACGCGCTGAATGCCGGTGCCGGCGTCGCGCTTGATCGTTCCCGTCACATCGACCAGCAGCCTTTGCGCCGGCAGCGGCGCGCCTCGAGCGGCCGGCGCGACTTCACCGGACGCCGACGGCGTCGTCGCGTCGGGCGGCGGCGGGCGAAAACGCGCGACGACAGCGTTGGCGGCGTCGGCGAGAAACGCTTCGACCGGCCGAAGAAAGCGATAGATATGGCCGGAGACCGAATAGATCAGCCGATAGCGCTCGTGGGTCAGATGCAGGAGTTCGGCGCGCAGATAATCGAGCTGAAATTCGAGCAGGCGAATGCGTTCGCTGTCCTGCTCGGGCTCTCGGTTTTGCCGCTCGCTCATGACTGTTTGCTCATGACGGCGTTGTGGTCTGCGCTTGGGCGGCGCGGGCGTCGTCGAGGAGCGCCTGCAGCATGTCGTCGATGTCGTGGCGGGGACGCCAGCCGGTCGCTTCGGTCAGTCTCGTCGCGTCGCAGGCGACGCTGGCGATGTCGCTTTCAGGGCGCAGCAGCGCCGGATCCACCTCGATCTCGAATTGCGCCCTTGCCTGTCCGCGCAGCCGCTCGAGCAGCGCCTCCATGCGATGCGCCCTTCCGGACGCGATGTTGAAGATCGAGACGGAGGCGGGCAGATCCCGCGCACTTGCGATCAGCCGCATATAGGCGTCGATCACGTCGCGCACGTCGAGGAAATCGCGGGCCTTGGAGAGATCGCCGACCCTGAGGCGGGGCTCGGCGCGCCCCGCCTCGATCGCCGCGATCTGCGCGGCGAAGGAGGCGAGCGCGAAGTTGCGATTGCGCTGGCCGGGTCCTGAATGATTGACCGGCCGCGCCACAATGAGCCGCCCTTTGGGAGCCAGAAGATCCGAAAGCGCGCTCTCGGCGGCGACCTTCGAGCGGCTGTAGACGTCCACCGGCCGCAACGGGGCGTCCTCGTTCAAGACCCCGTCGCGAAAGCTTGCGCCATAGGCCGCCGCAGTTGAGGCGAAGAGAAACGCCGCGGTTGGGCAGTGCCGGGCGACCGCCGCCCCGAGCGCGAAAGAACCATGAAAATTCACCCGCCAGGTCATTTCGGCGGCGTGCAGCGCCTGCGCGATCGACGACTGACCCGCGAGATGGACGACGAGATCGGGACGCATGCGCGCAATCAGCGAATCGATCGCGGCTTCATCGACAAGATCGGCGACAGCTGCGGCGAAAGCCTCATGGCCGCCGCGTTCGCCGGGACGCAGCAGCAGCGACCGCGTCGCCTGCGGATAGGCCTCGGCCAGGGCGGCGCAGAGGTGGCCGCCGACAAATCCGGCGCCGCCCGTCACCAAGATGCGCTCGAAGGCGGCCATCGCGGGCGCCCTTTTTCGGGTTAGGCCGACTCGCGCCGCAGCCGCTCGAGATCGGCGTCGACCATCTCGCAAATCATTTCGCGAAGATCGATCTCCGGCTTCCAGCCGAGAACCTGCCGCGCCTTGCTGGAATCGCCAAGCAAAACGTCCACCTCGGCCGGGCGGTAGAACGCCGGATCGATGATGACGAATTTTTCCATGTCGAGGCCGGCGTGCTCGAAAGCGATGTGGCACATATCGCGCACCGTGGTGGTGACGCCGGTCGCCACGACGTAATCGTCCGGCTTCTCCTGCTGCAGCATCAGCCACATGGCGCGCACGTAATCCTTGGCGTGCCCCCAGTCGCGCTTGGCGTCGATATTGCCGAGCCGCAACTCCGTCGCGAGGCCGAGTTTGATCGCGGCGACGCCGGTCGTGACCTTGCGGGTGACGAATTCGACGCCGCGCAGCGGGCTTTCGTGATTGAAGAGAATGCCCGAGGACGCGTGAAGGCCGAAGCTCTCGCGATAGTTCACCGTGATCCAATGGCCGTAGAGCTTCGCCACGGCATAGGGGCTGCGCGGATAGAAGGGCGTCTTCTCGCTTTGCATCGGCTCCTGGATGAGCCCGTACATTTCGGAGGAGGACGCCTGGTAGAAGCGCGCTTTGGGCGCGCCGAGCCGCATCGCCTCAAGCACGTTGGTGACGCCGACGCCGGTGACGTTCGCGGTGAGGATCGGCTGGCGCCAGGACGACGCGACATAGGATTGCGCCGCCAGATTGTAGATTTCGTCCGGCTGGATGGCCTGAACAGTGCGCAGCAGGCTTGAAAGATCTGCAAGATCGGCGTCGTGCAGATTCAGCTTGCCGCTGATGCCGAGCCAGCGCAGGCGATGGTCCTCGACGCCCCGGTGCGACGAGCGCCGCACCACGCCATGCACCTCATAGCCCTTGTCGAGGAGAAACTGGGAGAGATAGGCGCCGTCCTGTCCTGTAACCCCGGTCACCAGCGCGCGCTTGGTCATTAATGGTCCTGTTCAAAATGGCCGGCGGCCGTTGCGAAGGCGAACTCCGCGGCGGCGGCCTCGGGCGGTTCTCGCCCTAGCCGCGAGCGGGCGCAAAGGGCCGCGCGACGGAATTACAGAAACAGGGCGCCTGAAGCAAGAGCGTGGGCGGGAACAGGCCCGACGGCGGCAGGCGCCGCCGTCGCAGTGTCGGGAATTGGCGTTGGTCCGCTTACGCCGGTTTGTCGGGCGGCGGCAGTTTGCCTTCCGGCGTCGCCTTGTCGATCACTTCCGGCAAATACTGAGCGAGAAGCGCTTTCGCCTTGTCGATGTCGATGCCGGCGTTCTTGGCGATTTCCATCAGCTTATCGGCGTTGACCACCTTGCTGATGTCCATCTCGCTGATCTTTTCATTGGGACCGAGGCCGACCCAGGAGTGGATCTGCTTGCCCAGTCCGGAGTTCTCGAAATTCTTGACGACGCCGTCTAGGCCGCCCTGCTTCTCCACATAATCCTTAATAAGGTTCAGGGCTTCAGCCCCGATCACGCCGCCAGCGATGGCTTTGAGCCAACTCATGAGTATTCTCCCTTTTTAAAAAAGCGCGCGCTTTGCGCCGCGCTAGCTGAGATAAGGCGGGGCATAGGCTTTACAATGGCGGGGGATGGGGCAGGGGATCGGGCAGGCGGTCGCCGACATAGTCTAAGGCCTTCATTCAAATAGAAGATCCTTCTTGCGTTCGCCCCAGCGCCGGATTTCAGCCCAAATGTCAGGGGCGGTTTCGGCGTAGCGGAAAATATCGCGGTCCTGTGGAGCGATGACGCCCTCGTCGACCAAGAAGTCGACGTCAAAGGCGCGTCGCCAATAGCTTTCGCCGACGAGAATGATCGGGATCGGCTTGACCTTGCCGGTCTGCACCAGCGTGAGCGTCTCGAACAATTCGTCGAACGTGCCAAAGCCCCCCGGAAAGGCGACCAGCGCCCGCGCCCGCAGCATGAAGTGCATTTTGCGCAGCGCGAAATAGCGAAAGCGCAGGCAAAGCGACGGCGTGACATAGCTGTTGGGCAGCTGCTCGTGCGGGAGGGTGATGTTGAGCCCCACCGTCTCGGCGCCGGCCTCGAAGGCGCCGCGGTTCGCCGCCTCCATAATGCCCGGTCCGCCGCCGGTGACGATCGCGAGGCGCGGCCGGTCTCCGCTCTCGCGGGCGGCGCCGACGAGGCCGCCGAACTCGCGCGCGATCTGATAATAGCGTGAATTTTCGCGGGCGCGTTTCGCCGCCGCAAGCTGTCTGGCGAGAGCCGCGTCATTGGGATTGGCTGTCGCGCGCGCCTGAGATTCGGCGAGGCGGCTTTCCGCTAAAGCCGGCTCGACGATGCGAGTCGAGCCGAAGACGACGACCGTGTCGGTGACGCCATGGCGTCGCAGCAGCAGTTCGGCCTTGAGATATTCGAGCTCCAGGCGGGGACCGCGCGCTTCGGCCGACGTCAGGAAATGAATGTCCTCGTCGGCCTTGCGATAGGACGGACTGGAGAGGATCGCCTGCAGCCGCTTGGCGGCGGCGAGGTCCGGGATATGCGGCGCCGGGAGTGCGGACGGGGCCGGCCCGTCGGGCTCAGGCCGAGAATTTCGCTCTTCATCGCTTGCGCTCAATCATACTCTCCTTTGGCGCCCATACTCGCCTTGGCGCTTTTCTTTATTTCCGGATACGTCCGGCGTATATGAGCCGCCGGACGCCGGACGGCGAAGATTGATCGAGGAGCAGGGCGGGAGCGCATGGCCGGGCATAGTCAATTCAAGAATATCATGCACAAGAAGGGCAAGCAGGACGCGATCCGCTCCAAGCTGTTTTCAAAGCTCGCCCGAGAAATCACCGTCGCCGCCAAGATGGGCATGCCCGACCCGAATATGAACGCGCGGCTGCGCGCCGCCGTTCTCGCCGCTCGGGCGGAGAACATGCCAAAGGACAACATCGAACGCGCGATCAAGAAGGCCTCGGGCGCCGACGCCGAAAATTACGATGAAGTGCGTTACGAGGGCTACGCGCCGGGCGGCGTCGCCGTAATCGTCGAGGCGTTGACCGACAATCGCAACCGCACGGCCGGCGAGGTGCGCTCCTATTTCACCAAGGCTGGCGGCGCGCTCGCCGAGACCGGCGCCGTGTCCTTCATGTTCGACCGCGTCGGGCTCATCGAATTCGATAAGAAGGCGGCGACTGAAGATGCGATGATGGAGGCGGCGATCGACGCCGGCGCCGACGACGTCTCGACGACCGACGAGACGCATGAAGTCATCACGTCCGTCGAATCGCTGCGCGACGTCGCCAAGGCGCTCGAGGAGAAATTCGGCGAGCCGCGCAAGGCGGCGCTCGTCTGGCGCCCGCAGAACACGATCAAGGTCGACGATGATTCGGGCGAGAAGATCCTCAAGCTCGTCGGCGCGCTCGAGGACAATGACGACGTTCAGACCGTCTACGCCAATTTCGAGGTCTCCGACGCGCTGGTCGCCAAGCTCTCGGGATAACCCGGCGACGGGGCGATGACGCCGATCCGCGCCGGGGTGAGAGATGCACAATAAGCGAGGCTATCACCACGGTTCGCTCAAACAGGCGCTGATCGACGCCGCTTTGGACATTCTCGCCGAAGGCGGACCATCGGCGCTGACGCTGACCGAGGCGGCGCGCCGCGCCGGCGTTTCGCCCGCCGCCCCCTACCGTCACTTCAGCGGACGCGACGCGCTGATGAGCGAGCTGGCGCGCCGCGGTTTCGAGACCTTTGGCGCACGAATTGAAACGGCGTGGGACGAAGGCCGGCCTGACGCCAAGAGCGCGATGCGGGCGATGTGCGCCGCCTATCTCAAATTTGCGCGCGAAGAGCCCGGACTCTACGCGGCGATGTTCGGGCAGGCGAAGACGCTTGCCGATCCCGGCGCCGGCGGCGCCGCCGACCATGCGCTCGAAATCCTTTGGCGCGCCGTCGTGGCCTGGCTGCAGCAGGCGGGCGCGCCGGCGCAGGGCGCGCGCTACGCGGCGCTGCAAATATGGTCGCTCGCCCATGGCGTCGCGATGCTGACCATCTCGGGCCATTTCGATCCCGTCAAAAGCGCCGATCCCGCGCTGGTGCTCGAGAGCGCCGCGCAAGGCGTCATGGAGAGCGCTGCGGCGCGCGCGAAAGCCGCGCCAGCTTAATCTCTTGATAAAGCGCGACCGGGCGCCAAATTACGCGCGCGCTTTAATCCTTCATTAACGTTAACGCCCTCAAATGACGCAAATCCCAATTGCGTGAGGGCTCCCGTGACGCAAGCGTCATCCCGACACATCCGCTTCAGAGGCAGGTCCTTTCCCGTCCTGACGCTGGAGCCCGAGCAGCCGATCGAAGGCTGGTTCGAGCAGCTCGACGCGCTGCTTGAGCAGTCGCCCGCCTTTTTCAGCCGGAAGTCGATCGTCATCGACCTCGCCAAACTGACGATTGAGCGGCCACAACTCACCGAACTCCTCGAAAATCTCACCCGGCGCGGCATACGCCTGATGGGATTGTCGGGGGTCGACCCTTCATGGGCCTGCGACGATCTGCCGCCGATTCTGGCCGGTGGTCGCGCCACCCCGCAACCGCCGCCGGACGTCAGCGCAACGCGCGCCAAAGACGCAAGCCCTGGAACGCTGTCCCCAAGCGAAGAAGCAGCCTTCGAGGATATCGCCAACGCGCTCGGCGCCGGCGGCGCGCAGTCCGCCGATCCCAAAGCGTCCGAGCCCCCGGCGCCGACGGCTGCGCCGCTGATCCTGCTGGAGCCGGTGCGCTCCGGGCAGTCGATTTATCACCCGGACGGCGACGTGACGGTCATCGGCTCCGTCGCGTCGGGCGCGGAAATCATGGCGGGCGGCTCCGTGCATATCTACGGAACGCTGCGCGGCCGCGCGATGGCCGGCGCCTATGGCGAAAAGCGCGCGCGAATTTTTTGCCGCAAGCTCGAAGCCGAGCTGCTCTCGGTTTGCGGCGTTTATCTCACCGCCGACGAGATCTCGGCGAATGTTCAGAGCCAATCCATCCAGGCCTGGCTCGAAAACGAGACGGTCAAGATCGCGCGGCTCGATTAAGAGAGGACGAACAATGGCCAAGACTTTGGTGGTGACCTCCGGCAAAGGAGGCGTCGGAAAGACAACGTCGACCGCGGCTCTCGGGGCCGCGCTGGCCCAACAGGGTCACAAGGTCGCGGTCGTCGACTTCGACGTCGGCCTGCGCAACCTCGATCTCGTCATGGGCGCCGAGCGGCGCGTGGTCTTCGATCTCATCAACGTCGCGCAGGGCGACGCGAAGCTGCATCAGGCGCTCATCCGCGACAAGCGCTTAAACAATCTCTATCTGCTGCCCGCATCGCAGACGCGCGACAAAGACGCTTTGACCGAAGAGGGCGTGCAGCGCGTCATCAATGAATTGCGCGAGAAATTCGACTGGATCGTCTGCGACAGTCCCGCCGGCATCGAACGCGGCGCGACGCTCGCGATGCGCTTCGCCGACGTCGCGGTGGTCGTCGCCAATCCGGAAGTCTCCTCGGTGCGCGATTCCGATCGCATCATCGGATTGCTCGACGCCAAGACCGAACGCGCCGAAAAGGGCGAACGCGTCGAGAAGCATCTGCTGCTGACGCGCTATGACGCGCAGCGCGCCGGCCGCGGCGAGATGCTCAGCGTCGACGACGTGCTCGAAATTCTCTCGATACCGCTGCTTGGGATCGTGCCGGAGAGCGAAGACGTCCTGCGCGCGTCGAACGTCGGCGCGCCCATCATTCTTCACAACGCCATGAGCCCCGCGGCGCGCGCCTATTCGGAAGCGGCTAAGAGGCTGTGCGGCGAAAAACTGCCGGTGAACATTCCCGCGGACAAGAGGGGACTCTTCGTTCGGCTCTTTGGTCGGAGGGCGGCATGAATATTTTTGGATTGTTCGGGCGCCGCGGCGCCACCGCGCCGGTTGCGCGCGAGCGCCTGCAGATCCTTCTCGCGCATGAACGCAAGTCGGCGCGCGATTCGGATCTGATCGCCGTGCTGCACAAGGAAGTCCTCATCGCGATCTCCAAGCACATCAACGTCGACCCTGAAAAGGTCATGGTGAAGATGCATCGCAAGGAAGACATGTCGCTGCTCGAAATCGACATTGAAATCGAGCCGGCGGCGACGCTCGAGAGCGCCGCGGCCTTCGCGGATGACGCCGTGCTTGAAGAGGATCTGAGCGGCAAGGCGGCTTGATTTCTCGACGCGAAGCGGTTGACGGGGCGCCGCGCCAATTTTCTTGGCGCGGCGCTTTCCCTTGCGCCAATGTTAATGCATATTACATTGGTGTCGGCCCCGCTTTGCGGCGGGCGGCCGTTGACAAACTGGAGCCCATCATGAGCTGCCATCGTTATTCTCGCATGTCGTCATCCGCAGAGGGCGGCACGCCCTGGGGGCATCACGGACGAATGTCCTGGAGGCCCTACGAGATCGCGGCGGTGATCCTTGGCTTTTTGATCTTCTGGCCGCTCGGCCTCGGCATATTGGTCTGGAAGCTTTGGCAGCGCAGCCAGGGCTTTGAAGGCGACTTCTTCGCCTTCGCCCAGGAGCAGGGCGCGCGGGTGAAGGAGGCCGTGAGCGGCGTCGCTCGAGAGGGTTCGGCCGCCTGGGGCGGTCCCTCCTTCATGCGCTCGACCGGCAATGTCGCCTTTGATGAGTGGCGCGAAGGCGAACTCGCGCGTCTCGAGGAAGAGCGTCGCAAGGTCGCCGAAGCGGAGCGCGACTTCGCCGAACATATCGACCAACTGCGCCGCGCCCGCGACCGCGAGGAGTTCGAATCCTTTATGCGTGGCCGCAAAGGCGAGGATAAAGGCGCATAACGCCGGTTAAGGCTGCTCAAGCGCTTACCTGAACAGAAGAGGCGCAAATCGGCGATGTCCGATTTGCGCCTTTATTTTTTGCGCCTTTGGGGCCGAATTTTCTCGCCTCGCCCGCGTTCTTAACGGGGAATGACGGACCTTTGGCGCGTCAAAAGACCCCCTCTGACGAATCCGGTCTTGCCCTGATAGGAGACGCGGCACCAGCCCCTGCCGAGACCACTTCTGCAGCGAAGGACGTCGACCTTTTTGCCGCCGGGAATCACCGTGATAACGGAGGAAAACATGCTGGCGCGCCGTTTTAGGCTGGCTGCGTCAGTCGTCACGACTGGCGCAACGATGACCTGCGATCCGGAGGTCCCGAGCGCAGGCGCGTTCACCCATCCCGTCTTCGAACCATAGCGGATCTGGCACCAGCTGTGACGCCAGCCCGGGTTGCAGCTCAACACCTGCACATCCGATCCGGCCGGGATCTGGCCAATTCTACGCCACGAGGTTCCCGGTCCAGAGCGTAGCGTCGCCGGACTTTGAGCGGTGGCGGCCTGGGCGATGTCGTGGACAAGAAAAACGACGAGGCCGACCGTCGCTGCAGCGAGAATGTTTCGCATGATTAAATCTCCCAGGTGAACGTCAATGGACTTCTGTTTTCTCGCGTTGCGCCGACATATCAGGCGAGCGAATGGAGGGTTTTGCTGATCCGTTAGAGTGCCTTTCAGCAACGCTCCGAGTCGTTCGTTGTTGGAGAGACAAGAAGAACACAAATCGCAGCGCTTGATCGTTTCTCAGTTGGGATAGACCTCAAGCTTTTCTAGAGGGGTTGCACAACATTCTGAGATCGGAGCGCGCAGCCCATCGCCGCAGCGTGCGTCTGCAAGAGACGCCTCCGACCCTTACGAATTCAGAGTTGGCGCCAGCAGAGGGAACGCGCATTTCATTCAACGGAAGCCGTTTTTCCTTCGGAACGGCGGCGACAGCGGACTCGCGAGGCGCAAATCGGCAATGTCCCCTTTGCGCCATCAGTGGGCCATTACGATGACTTCTTGCGGCTTTTCTGTTATAGGTAGCAAATGTCCTTCGTCTCAGACGCTTGGACTGAGCGTCATGCCCGGGCGTTTTATCAATACTCAATTACGCTTGTGCCGAGGCGGGTCTTTCGAGCGACCTTCCTTGCCATATACGTCAACAGAAAGATCTTCAGCTTCAATGCGCCAGCCCACTCGTCCGTTCATAACGGCCTATAAAGGTCGGTCTCCCAAATCTCGCACTTCAAATCCATGGAAGATCGACGAGCCTGAAAATGCGAGTGGGAGTCCATCGCTTAATGGCTCCAGCGCTTCGGCGGCACCAGAGGTCGAACGCGACGCCTCATATTTGGCGGCTCTAAACGCGGCGGACGCGGTTTTCGGCGCCAAAATGGCTGAACGTCCCCAGATTCTCTCGCCATCGACAGGCCTGCCGGGACGTGTGCTCCCGAACCTCTTGCAGGACGACGTCATAAGCGATCCTCCGGCGCGAGGCGCATCAACTCGGACGCGTCGTGTGCGTCAGCCGGCCAAAGTTGCAGAGGCTGTTCCTGCGAAACCAAAAAAGGCGAAGCCGCAGACCGCGCCGCAGGCAGTAGTGACCCCGATTTTCACGGCGCCGCGCGCGAAAGAACCGGAACCGGAAGTCATTCTCGAGACATCGTCGCGGGCGATCAGGACGATTCGCAGGAAATGGGTGTTGAAGACCGAACTCAAGGCCGGCGAAACATGGAAGCGGCGCTTGAGCAAATTTGCGCGCTGATCACGTCGCCCGTTATCGCGCTCGTGAGCAGCACATCCCGTGCAGCTTGCGCGGGCGTGTGGATCGCCCGCCACAGTCCTCAAATATCTGAGCATTAACCACAATTCTCGACCCTGAATTAACGGCCCGGCGCCCATTGTCGCGGCCATGGTCCGCCGCGCCCATCACTCGTTGCTCGTGCCGGCGCTCGTCGCGTCGACGCTTTCCGCTTGCTCGATCGGGCAGAAGCCGCAGCGCCCGGCCTGGCGCACGCAGGCTGAAAACGCCTGTCTCGCCGAAAAGCGCGTCAACCCTTCCGACTACATCGCGCTCGCGCCCGAAGTCGACGGTCCGGGCATTTGCGGCCTGACGAGGCCGTTCAAAGTGACGGCGCTGCAGGGCGGGGCCGTTTCGTTCAACGCGACCGCCACGCTCGACTGCTCGATGGTGGCCGAACTCGACGCCTGGCTCGCCGACACTGTCCAGCCCGCCGCGCAGGCGCGCTTCGGACAGCAGGTGATTCAGATCAATTCAATGGGCTCTTATGCCTGCCGCGGCATGAACAATCAGCGCGGCGCGCAGCTTTCTGAACATTCCTTCGGCAATGCGCTGGACATCGGCGGCTTTGTGCTCGCCGACGGCCGCGAGATCACGCTTGTCCGCGACTGGGGGCGCGGCGACGCGCAGACACGCGCCTTTCTGATGGACGTGCATCGCGGCTCATGCGGGCATTTCTCGACGGTGCTGTCGCCAGGCTCCAACGCCTTTCACTACAATCATATTCACGTCGATCTCGCCCTGCACGGCCGCTCGGGGCGCAGCATCTGCAAGCCCGCGCCGCAAGAGACGCTGCCGCCGCCCGACCCATCGCCGCTGATCGCGCAGGGACGCGCGCCGCCTGCGCCGGATGACGAGACCGACAATGACACGACGGGCAAGCCGCCGCTCGCCGCGTTCGAAGGACCGGGAGTCGGCGCGCGGGACGGGTTCGGCCCCGTCGCCGGACCTGAGGCCTATGCGCCGCCGCCGCTTCCGCCGCGCCGGGACGGCATCGGCCAGCTCATCGAAGATCCGGATCAGACGTCGAGCATCGACCGGCGCCGAAGACTATAAATCTTCCCGCGTCAGTCCTGTTCGTTTGGCTATCCTCGCCAACATTCGTGGCCCGATCTCCTCGCCATCGTGAAACGCAAATATGAAATCAGGAAACCCACTTTTGGCATACGTCCGGTGAGAGCCGGCGGATCGCTTTTCCGTCCAACCTTTTCTTTCCAGCGCCGCACGAAGACGCTTCGCCTTTACGCTCGGCCATGGCGTCATGCAGCCGCGAAAGTAATATGAATCGGCTCAGTCGGGCGTTCGCCATGTTCGATGCGGTCTGCGATGACGCGTAGGGCCAGCGCCTCCACCTGAGCGATGGCCGCCTCGCGGGTCGTCGCGTATTTCAACGCGCCGGGAATTTCCAGAATTTCGGCGATCCAGCGGCCGTCCACCTCCTGCTCGGTCTCAACAGTCAGTTTCATCGCCCTTCCTCAGCGCTTGCTCGCGCCCACATTGACGAGCCGCAGAACGAGCCAAGCCGGGACGACGAAAATGGCGCCGGCGAGCACATAGCTCACAAGCTCCCGCACCGCGCCGAAGCCCAGCTGATAGATGCGGTCGAAGAAGGCCTGCACCCCGCGAAAAATGTCGATCGGCCGCAGTTCCAGCCACATCAGCAGGGCGCCGACGACGAGCGAAATGACGAGCAACCGCGCGAGAATGTTGAGCGGCGAGCCGCCGAGGAAATTTTCAAGCGTGTTGTTCGACGCCATCTCTCTGGTTTCCTGTGAAATTTTATCCGAATTCGGCAGAAGCAGCACGTCATGCGCGGCCTCTGGCCGCTCAGGCCGGGGCGGCTTGTCGAGATGCGGCCAATTGGCGAAGGGTCCCTGATCAGCCACCGGGGCGCTCCCGCGGACACGTCGTCGCTTTGGTTCTCACAGCGCGCCTCCAGGCGATGTCTCTTCGCGGAAGAGGCGCATTATGCGGCGCAGAAAGCGCTCGGTAAAGGAGAGCGCGCGTTCGAATTCCTCTTCGCTCGGCGCGATGTTCGGCCTTGCCGTGGGCGGGACGGGCGCAGCCTCGGCGCGCGCTTTGAGCGCGGCGTTCTCCTTGCGCAGACGGTCGATCTCCGCCTCAAAAGCGGCGCGCTCCTCGGCGCCAAGCCGACACGCCGTGACGCCGTCCTTCACCGAGCAATAGGACAGGGCGCCGGTCTCTTTGTTCAGCCGGACATAGCCGCCCTCGGCGGGGGTGAGCGTGAAGCGTTCGCCTTCCGGCGCGATGATCGGGGGCGGCGTTTCGGCGGCCGCCGGCGCCCCGAAAAGCGCGACAAGGACGATCGCGAGGAAGAAATGCTGTGCTTTGCCCATGGTCGCCGCTCTTAAGGGGAAGCTTGCTGGCACATGGGCGTTTGTCGTTCGCGCGTCAATGGCGGGCGCGCGCATCGGCCGCGCTTGAATGGCTCGGCCGGCTCGGCCATATAGCTGGAGCCGGAGCGCTTCACGGGCTCTGGCCGAAGAGGCGCCAACAGGGCTTCAACGACATGTCGCGTCCGCCGCTCAATTCGCCGTTCCTGCTCGGCTTCGATGAGATCGAACGGGCGCTCGACCGCGTCGCCCGCACCGCCTCCGACGGCTACCCTCCCTATAATATTGAGCGCATTCCGCGCGTCGAAAGCGCGCCGGAGCGGCTTCGGATCACGCTCGCCGTCGCCGGCTTCACCCGCGACCAGCTCGACGTCTCGCTCGAAGAAAATCAGCTCGTCATCCGCGGGCGCCAAACCGAGGATCGAGAGCGGCATTTCCTGCATCGCGGCATCGCCGCGCGGCAGTTTCAGCGCGCCTTTCTCCTGGCCGAAGGAATGCAGGTGCTGGGGGCCGATCTCGTCAACGGGCTGCTCTCCATCGATCTGGCGCGGCCCGAGCCGGAGCGGGTCATCAAAAAGATCGAAATCGCGGCTCGCGACTGAGCGCTTCCGGATCACAGGGAACCCTGTGATGTCCTTTTCGGACCGGTCGATTGCCCGCCTCGGCAGGATCGACGCCCAGGCGACAAATGTCGTCGCCCTCAACGCTTGCCGGCGCCATTTGCTTGAGAGCCTGCGCAGAAAGCCCTATCAGGTGTCATGTTCGAGCTCGCCGTCGCGCTTGTGTTGATAGTCATCAACGGGATTTTCTCGTTGTCAGAACTCGCCATCGTTTCGTCGCGCAAAGTGCGGCTGAAGACTTTGGCCGCCGAAGGTCGCCGCGGCGCCGCCGCCGCCCTGGCGCTGGCGGAAAATCCGGGACGCTTCCTCTCCACCGTTCAGATCGGGATCACGCTCGTCGGAGTCCTCGCAGGCGCCTTTTCAGGCGCCGCGCTGGGTCAGCGGCTTTCGCAAGAGCTGCGCGCGCTTGGTCTGTCGGACAGTGCGGCGGATTGGATCGGCTATGGCGGCGTCATCGGCGTCATCACCTACCTTTCCGTCGTGATTGGCGAATTGCTGCCCAAGAACATCGCGCTGCGCCATGCGGAAGCCATCGCCTGCCGCATGGCGGCGCCGATGGCGTTGCTTTCCACTCTGGTCACGCCGGTGGTCTGGCTGCTCGATGAGTCGACGAAGCTCATCTTGCTATTCGTCGGCCAGGCCAACGAGCTTCAGTCCTGGGTCACCGATGAGGAAATCAAGACCTTCGTCGCCGAGGCGCATTCGGCGGGGGCGATCGAGGCCGACGAACAGCAGATGATCGCGGGCGTGCTGCGCCTTGGCGATCGCGCCGCGCGTGCGCTGATGACCCCGCGCACGGAGGTGGACTGGCTCAATCTCAGCGAGCCGGAGAACCTTCTGCGGGAGAAGCTCATCGAGACGTCCCATGCGCGCCTGCCCGTCAGTCGGGGCGACATGGACGACATGATCGGCGTCCTGCTGATCCGAGACCTGCTTGGACCCGCGCTGCGCGGCGAGCCGCTCGACCTCGAATCCCATGTGAGGTCGGCGCCGGTCGTGCCCGATTCGATCGACGCGCTCGACGCGCTGAATGTTCTGCGCGAAGCCGAGACGCCGATGGCGCTCGTGCACGACGAATATGGCCATTTCGAAGGCGTGGTGACGCCGGCCGATATTCTCGACGCCATCGCCGGGGCGTTCAGATCCGACGAGGGGCATGAGGAGCCAGAGGCGCTTCAGCGCGAAGACGGCAGCTGGCTGCTGGCCGGCTGGATGCCGGTCGACGAAATGGCCGAGCTTTTGCACGTTGCCCTGCCCGAGAACAGGAGCTTTGAAACGGTGGCCGGCCTTGTCCTCGATGGGCTGATCCGCTTCCCGACCCTCGGCGAAACGGTGGAGAAGCTCGGATGGCGCTTCGAAGTCATCGACCTCGACGGACGCCGTCTCGACAAGGTGCTCGCGTCCAAGCTCCCCCCCGATTAACGGCGCCCGCTCGAGAGAAGCTAACGGCTGAGTTGCGGGAGGGGTCGTCGGCCGAGCGTGTGAGGTTTGCCCGGGCGGCAGGCGCGCCGGCGGCGCGCCTCTGAGTGGGACGGTTAGTGCAGGCTCACCATCTGCAGATGATTTTCACGGGCGTTGCCGATGCAGCCTTCTTCTGAATCCGCAAGCACGATCGGCGCGCCATCCGCACCGAAAAGCGCAAAGATCGTCAGCCCTGGCGCAATCTGCGGCGCCTGCGGGTAAAGCCGGTTGACGTCTTCCGAACTCATCGATCGCACGTAAGCGATGAGGCCATCGCCAAGTTGCGCGAACTGCTCGGGCGTCAGCGGAGACTCTCTGGTTTCGGTGGCGGTTTTCATTTCCATTTCTACCTCCAAGGCGGTCCTTTCGTCCCCGCCGACGGCCCCATTAGCGGGCGCGCCGTCTGATTTAAGATGTGTAGCCTTTGGAGATTTTGAAGGGGTCGCGGCTACAGGCCGAGCGCCAGCCGTGCAGGATCTTCGAGCAACTCTTTGACGCGCACCAGGAAAGTCACGGCTTCTTTCCCATCGACGACACGGTGATCGTAGGAAAGCGCCAGATACATCATCGGCCGCGCTTCGATCTTGCCGTCAACGACCACAGGGCGTTCCTGAATCTTGTGCATGCCGAGAATGCCCGATTGCGGCGCATTCAGGATCGGCGTGGACATCAGCGAACCATAGACGCCGCCGTTGGAAATCGTGAACGTGCCACCCTGCAGATCGGAGATGTCGAGCGAGCCCTCGCGCGCTTTGCGGCCAAGTTCGGCGATGGTTTTTTCGATATCGGCGAGCGATAGACGGTCGGTGTCGCGCACCACCGGCACGACGAGTCCCTTCTCCGTGCCGACGGCGACTCCGATATGGCAGAAGCGCTTGTAGATGATATCCGTCCCGTCGATCTCCGCATTGACGGCGGGGATCTCTTCCAGCGCCTGGCAACAGGCCTTCACGAAGAAGCCCATGAAGCCCAGCTTCACGCCGTGCCGCTTCTCGAACGCCTCCTTGTAGCGTTTGCGCAATTCGATGAGCGCCGACATGTCGACTTCGTTGAACGTCGTCAGAATGGCGGCGGTGTTTTGCGCTTCTTTCAGCCGGCGCGCGATCGTCTGACGCAAGCGCGTCATTTTAACCCGCTCTTCGTGGCGTGCGTCTTCCTGCGGAACTGGGACGCGGGGCGGCGGCGCCTCGACTCGCGCTTCCTGGGCGGGAAGCTCCTGGACGCGGCCTTCTTGCGCGGGCTGCGGCGCAGCCGCCTGACGCGCGGCGAATTGAACGACGTCCGATTTCAGCGCCTGGCCGCGCTTGCCGCTGCCGGGAACCTGAGCAACGTCGATCCCTTGCTCGACGGCGATCTTGGCGGCTGACGGCGCGGGCGGCATCTGGGTCGCGGCGGGCGCGGGCGCTGCCGGCGCCGGAGCCGGAGCGGATTTGGGCGCAGGCGCTGCGGGGGCTGGCGCCGGTTTAGGCGCGGGGCTTTTGCCGGCGGTCTCGCCTGCCTTCGCCGGCGCCGCGGCGCCCTCGGCGATCTGTCCGAGCAGCGCGCCAGGACCGACAGTTTCGCCCTCCTTGGCGACGATCTCGGCGAGCACGCCGGCTGCGGGGGCGTTGACTTCGAGCGTGACTTTGTCGGTCTCGAGCTCGGCGAGCGCCTCGTCGGCGCGCACCGCGTCGCCCGCCTTCTTGAACCAGCGGCCGATCGTCGCTTCAGTCACCGATTCGCCCAAGGTCGGCACGCGTATTTCAGCCATCGGCTCTCTCTTCGCTCGCGTCGCGTCTCAAGGCGCGAACGCTTCCTCCAGGAACAATTTCAGCTGTGCGAGGTGCCGGGACATGGTGCCCGTGGCCGTCGACGCCGAGGCGGCGCGTCCAACGTAGCGGGCGCGCTTCGACTTGCCGCCGATTTGCGTCAGCACCCATTCGAGATAGGAGTCGACGAAGGACCAGGCGCCCATGTTCTTGGGCTCTTCCTGGCACCACACGACGTCCGCGTCCTTGAAGCGCCCAAGCGCCGCGACGAGGCCCTTGAGCGGAAAAGGGTAGAGCTGCTCGACCCGCAGCAGATAAACGTCGTCAACGCCGCGTTTCTCGCGTTCGTCGAGGAGATCGTAATAGACCTTGCCCGAACACAAAATGACCCGGCGAATGTTTTCGTCGGCTTTGAGGACGAACGTCTCCGTCGGCGACGTTTCGGCGTCGTCGAGGAGCAGCCGCTGGAAGCTTGAGGCCATGCCCATTTCGCCGAGCCGCGAGACGGCGCGCTTATGGCGCAGCAGCGATTTCGGGGTCATCAGCACCAGCGGCTTGCGGAAGCTTCTGTGCAGCTGCCGGCGAAGGATATGGAAGTAGTTCGCAGGCGTCGTGCAATTGGCCACCTGCATATTGTCTTCGGCGCACAGCTGCAGATAGCGCTCGAGCCGCGCCGAGGAATGTTCCGGACCCTGGCCTTCGTAGCCATGCGGCAAGAGGCAGACGAGTCCCGACATGCGCAGCCACTTGCGCTCGGCCGATGAAATGAACTGGTCGAAGACGACCTGCGCGCCATTGGCGAAATCGCCGAACTGCGCCTCCCACAACACCAGCGCGTCGGGCTCGGCCAGCGAATAGCCATATTCGAAGCCGAGCACCGCCTCTTCGGAGAGCATCGAATTGACCACTTCGTAGCGGCCCTGGCCTTCGGCGATGTGATTGAAGGGCAGATAGCGCGCTTCATTCTCCTGATCGATGAGCACGCTGTGACGTTGCGAAAAGGTGCCGCGCTCGCTGTCCTGCCCGGAGAGCCGCACATTGTAGCCTTCATAGAGCAGCGAACTGATCGCCAGCGCTTCGGCCGTCGCCCAGTCGATCGGCCCGCCATGTTCGATGGCCGCCTTCCGATTGTCGAGAAAACGCTGGATCGTGCGGTGGGCGTGGAAATCGGGCGGCGTCGACGTGATCTCGGCGCCGATGTGCTGCAGGGTCTCGAGCGCTACGCCGGTCTGTCCGCGACGTTCGTTCTCCGAGAGTTGCCAGCCCGATTTCTTTCCCGCCCAACGGCCGTCGAGCCAATCCGCCTTGTTGGGCTTGTAGCTCTGGCCCGCTTCGAACTCTTCGTTGAGCCGCGTGCGCCAGTCTTCCTTCATGCGATCGACATCTTCGCGAGTCGTCACGCCTTCCGCGATCAGACGGTCCGCATAGATATCGAGCGCCGTGCGGTGCGCCCGGATTTTCTTATACATCAGCGGCTGGGTGAATCCCGGCTCGTCGCCCTCATTATGGCCGAAGCGGCGATAGCACCACATGTCGATGACGACGGGCTTTTGGAACTGCTGACGGAATTCGGCCGCGACGCGGGCGGCGAAGACGACGGCCTCCGGGTCATCGCCGTTCACGTGGAGAATCGGCGCCTCGACCATCTTCGCGACATCGGACGGATAGGGCGAGGACCGCGAGTAGCGCGGATAGGTCGTGAAGCCGATCTGATTGTTGATGATGAAGTGTATCGAGCCGCCGGTGCGATGCCCCTTCAATCCGGAAAGGCCGAAACATTCCGCGACGACGCCCTGGCCGGCGAAGGCCGCGTCGCCGTGGATGAGGAGCGGCATCACCGAGCGGCGGTCGCCGTCGGCGCAATGATGCTGATCCTGCTTGGCGCGCACTTTGCCGAGCACGACCGGATCGACGATCTCGAGATGCGACGGATTGGCGGTGAGCGAAAGATGCACCTTGTTGTCGTCGAACACGCGATCCGATGACGCGCCGAGGTGATATTTGACGTCGCCGGAGCCTTCGACTTCATCGGGCAGGAAGGAGCCGCCCTTGAATTCGTGAAACAGCGCGCGATGCGGCTTCGCCATCACTTGCGAAAGCAAGTTGAGACGGCCGCGGTGGGCCATGCCGAGAACGATTTCCTGGACGCCGAGCGCGCCGCCGCGCTTGATGATCTGCTCCAGCGCCGGAACAATGGATTCGGCGCCGTCGAGCCCGAAGCGCTTCGTGCCGGTGTATTTCACGTCGAGGAACTTTTCGAAACCTTCCGCCTCGACGAGCTTGTTGAGAATGGCGCGTTTGCCTTCCTGCGTGAAGACGATCTCCTTCTTGGGACCTTCGATGCGCGCCTGCAGCCAGGCCTTCTCCTCCGGATTGGAGATATGCATGAATTCGAAGCCGATCGTCCCGCAATAGGTGCGGCGCAGGATCGTGACCATTTCAAAGAGCGTGGCGTATCGCATCCCCAACACGCCATCGAGGAAGATTTTGCGCTCGTAGTCCTCGTCGGTGAACCCGTAGGTCTGCGGATTGAGCTCGCCGTGATCGTAGCGCTGCTCCAGTCCGAGCGGATCAAGATTGGCGTGTAGATGGCCGCGCATGCGATAGGCGCGGATCATCATCAGGGCGCGCACGGAATCGCGCGTCGCCCGCAGCACGTCCTCGCCGCCGGGCGTCGGGGCGGCGACGGGAGCGACTGGCGATTTAACAGGCGCCGGCGCCTCGCCGACGATCGCGCTCACCCATTCGCCGTTCGGCTGCGGCCAGTCGCGCCGCGCCCAGCTCGGGCCGTCGGCGGCGGCCTGCTCCTGCGGTCTGACGCCCATCTCGGCGAAGAAATTGCGCCAGTCGGCGCTGACGGAAGAGGGATCGGCCTCGTAGGCCGCAAGCAGGCCCTCGAGATAGCCCGCGTTCGCCCCCTGCAGAAACGATGTCGAAGCAAGAAAGTCATTTTGCGGCGAGCGCGCGCCCACCGGCGCGGCGGGTCCGGCGCCGCCATTGGTTTCAAAACGCGCCATCTCAATCTTTCCCAAAAGCGCCGGCGCTCAAAGCCCCCGACGACTTTCGAAGCGATGAGCGGGCGAGCCGCTAGCCCTTCAGCGCTTCGACCAAGGTCTTTCCCAGCCTCGCAGGCGAGGGCGACACTTTGATGCCCGCCGACTCCATGGCTGCGATTTTACTTTCGGCGTCGCCTTTGCCGCCCGAGACGATCGCGCCCGCGTGGCCCATACGGCGGCCGGGAGGCGCGGTGCGGCCCGCGATGAACCCGACCATTGGCTTCTTGCGGCCGCGCTTAGCTTCGTCTTTCAAGAATTGGGCCGCGTCTTCCTCGGCCGCCCCGCCGATCTCGCCGATCATGATGATGGACTTAGTTGCCTCGTCTGCGAGAAACAACTCCAGCACTTCAATAAAATCCGTGCCTTTGACGGGATCGCCGCCGATGCCGACGGCTGTCGTCTGACCTAAGCCTTCGCGCGTCGTCTGGAACACCGCCTCATAGGTGAGCGTGCCGGAGCGCGACACGACCCCGACCGAGCCACGTGAGAAAATATTGCCGGGCATGATGCCGATCTTGCTCTCGCCGGCGGTGACGACGCCGGGGCAGTTCGGGCCGATGAGCCGGGATTTGGAGCCGCAGAGCGCGCGCTTGACGCGGATCATGTCCTGGACCGGAACGCCCTCGGTGATGCAGACGATGAGCGGGATCTCCGCCTCGATCGCCTCGCAGATGGCGTCGGCGGCGCCCGGCGGGGGCACATAGACCACGGACGCGTCGGCGCCGGTCTTTTCGCGCGCCTCGAGCACCGTGTCGAAGACCGGAAGATCGAGATGGATCGACCCGCCTTTGCCGGGCGACACGCCGCCGACCATTTTGGTGCCGTAGTCGAGCGCCTGGACGGAGTGGAAGGTGGCGGTCTTGCCGGTGAAGCCTTGGGTGATGACTTTGGTGTTCTTGTCGATCAGCACGGACATGAAGCGCAAATCCCGAAACAAGCGAAAACGGCGCGCGCGCCTTTGAATAAGCGAAAAACCGGAGCCGCCGCCCGTCGTCGCCCGCGCGGAACCTATTGACAAAAGCTCAGCCGCACAAGGCGGAGAAGGCCCCTGCGACAGGGGGCCGCGATGAAGGGCAGCCAGACTTGCCGTGAGCGCCGCTGCAACCTGTGGAAAGTTGTCTCAATAGCTTGACGACAACGCAGAGCTATATTGTCATAAACCAGTCACTAAACCAGTTGCGAGCGTAAAACGGAGTCATCAACGCATTTGCATAGGTGATTGAAATGAAGTCCATTTTCCGGACATCAACGATATTTAGTTTATCGATCTTCACAGCGTCATGCGGGTCGGGGCCGGCTCAGAATTCAGTTCACGTCCGCGCAGGAGACGAGATTCCATCTGCAAAAGTGTATTATTTGCCAAGAGGAATTGTAAAGCTGGAATTCAAATCGGACGGTAATACAGTAACTGTTGCCGCTCCTACTGCGGAGATTATTCCTGATTCCCGGGCGCAATTTGCGGCCTTATGGAATGAAGCATCCTCAGCAGAGGATAAATTTACATTTGCTATTAATAGCAAGGGTTTGCTTACGTCAGTATCCTCAATTAACGAAGATAAAATCCCAGAAATTATTCAGAAAATTGCGGACATAGCAAAAGAAGCTGGGAAGGGCCTGATTCCATTTTCAGCACCAAGCGGATTAGCAGCTCAGCCGCCGAAATTTGATATCAGGAAAACTATAGATCCGTTTTGTAGCGAAAAGAAATGCAATAGTTCGGCAAGTAATGAGTTCTTTGATGTCTCTTTCAGAAAAATGAACGGGAACAGAATCTCACGCCTTACTGATGCTGAGATTGATGCTTTAGCTGACGATTGTATTGCTGCGATTTGCCTTCGTGTGCCGGTGCCCATCAAAGTAAGAGTGACAAGCACCCGCGCCCTGGAGCAAAGTATTCCAGTGCATATTGACAACGAATTTGTAGTGATGCTTCCAGACCCTTCATCCGTAGTCAGGTTTGAGATTGAGCGTGGCCCTTGTATTAAGCGCCAAACAGACCTGACTTTTGAGTCAGGGATGTTAACAAAGGCAGAATTGACAAAGCCAAGCGAAATACTTGAGTGCTTAGAGATACCTTTAAGTATTGCGAAGGCAATTGCCGAAATTCCAGGGGCGATATTGACTGCTAAAATAAAGCTAATGCAAGATGAGCGGGCAATCGTTTCCGAGCAGGCAGCATACTATAGAGAAATTAGGACTTTGCTTGACAATCAATACGCTCTGCTTGCTGCGTTGGCCAAAAAATGAACGGAGCCGGCGGTTTCCCGCCGGCTTTTTTGTCGAAAGGACTTGGCTCAGTGCGGGGCGGCGCCCAGGCTCGACACGTCGACCTTCACGCCCGGCCCCTGGGTGGAGCTGAGCGCGACGCGCTGAATATAGGTGCCCTTGGCGCCCTGCGGCTTCGCCTTGGCCACGGCGTCGACGAAAGCCTTGATGTTCTCGACGAGCTTGCCGTCGTCGAACGAGGCCTTGCCGATCGTTCCCTGCACGATGCCAGCCTTTTCGACGCGAAACTCGACCGCGCCGCCCTTCGAGGCCTTCACCGCGCCGGCGACGTCCATCGTCACCGTGCCGACCTTCGGGTTCGGCATCAGGCCGCGCGGGCCGAGCACCTTGCCGAGACGGCCGACGAGCGGCATCATGTCGGGCGTCGCGATGCAGCGGTCGAAGTCGATCGTTCCGCCCTGCACCGTCGTCACGAGATCCTCGGCGCCGACGACGTCGGCGCCCGCCGCCGTGGCTTCATCAGCCTTGGCGCCGCGCGCGAAAACCGCGACGCGCAGAACGCGGCCGGTGCCGTTCGGCAGATTGACCACGCCGCGCACCATCTGGTCGGCGTGTTTGGGGTCGACGCCGAGATTCATGGCGATTTCGACAGACTCGTCGAATTTGGCCTTAGCGCGCTCGCGCACGAGCTTCACCGCCTCGTCAATCGCATAGAGCTTGGTGCGTTCGATGCCCTCGCGGGACTTGGCAATACGTTTTCCGACATGCGCCATGGTCTTACTCCACCACCTCAAGGCCCATCGCGCGGGCGGAGCCGGCGATCATCGACATCGCGGATTCGATCGAAGCGCAGTTGAGATCGACGATCTTCTTTTCCGCGATGTCGCGGATCTGCGCCTGTGTGATCTTTCCGACGACGTTGCGGCCCGGCAATTTGGAGCCGGAGGCCGGCTTCTTGCCGATCTTGAGGCCCACCGCCTTCTTGAGGAAGAAGCTGACCGGCGGCTGCTTCATTTCGAAGGTGAAGGAGCGGTCCTGATAGGCGGTGATGACGACGGGGATGGGCGTCCCCTTCTCGATCTGTCCCGTCTTGGCGTTGAACGCCTTGCAGAACTCCATGATGTTGAGGCCGCGCTGGCCGAGCGCGGGACCGATCGGCGGCGACGGATTGGCCGCGCCGGCCGGCACTTGCAGTTTGATATAGCCGGCGATTTTCTTCGCCATTTGCTTTCTCCAACGTTTGACGCCCGCCGCGATTTTTCACGCGTCGGCGCCGGTTGCAGTTCGTGGTCCGGTCTGAGCTCCCCAATGGCGTCGGGGCAGACCCGCCACGTATGATGTCCAGCGCAAAGTTGCCGCAGGAACCCGAGCTTCTAAGCGATGCCCGAGAAATGATCAACTGCCTGATCTGAATCGAACAAATCTGTTAATTTGGGGGTCGGCAAAAGCCCGGATTGTAAGCTCATCAACTTGGCAGAACCGTTGGTTCCAGGCTCATTAATATTGAGAAATCAAGCAGATCTGAGAGGTCAGCCCAGAATATGCTGTCTCGAAATAAGCCCTGTTTCTGTGGAAGCGGAAAACGCTTCAAGCACTGTCATGGTGCCTACACCATCAATCGTCCCGACGCGCCGATAGAGAACTGGCATGTTGTGCCGCAATATGTGCGCGACGCCTTCAACCAAGGCCAAATGGCAAAGGTGAGGCATTATCAGCAATTTGGTCTGCATCGCCCTCCTCTAGTTGCGGGCAGTGACCGCGATCGCTTCATCGTTCGCGGGGATCAAATTCTGCATTGGGCTGGCGGAGGCAGCTTTCTCAACTTTTTGGAGTCTGACTTACTTCGCGACATGGGCGAAGGGTTTCGCCGCAATGAAGCACATCCTCTCCACGTATGGTGGAAGTCTATGCGTGCCCATGCCGAGGCTTACAGTAAGTCTGGCGCGCACGGCAAAATTCTGTCGACAGTGGCAGCAATTAACTTCTTCACCGTCGCTCACGATCTTTTTATCATCGCCGACAATGCGAGACCCAGGGAGCGGCTGTTGAAGTCGCTACGAGTCCCAGATCAATTCCACGGCGCGCGCCACGAGTTAATGGTCGCCGCTTCCCTTGTGCGGGCGGGCTTCAAGATCGACTTTTCTGACGAAACGGATTCTGACCGGAAACATTGCGATGCAACAGCAATACACAGAAGGACGGCCCGAAGCTATTTCGTCGAAATGAAAGCAAAGGGCCGACCCGGCATCCTGGGCAAACCTGGCCCGAGTCCCTCGCCGGACGAAATGAAGCGCGACGTTTCTCGTCTACTCCGAGTTGCCTTGGAAAAGCCAGCCTCTGGCGAGCGACTTATCTTTCTTGATATGAATTTACCTCCAATGCCGTCGGGGACTGATGAGGGTGTATGGTGGCAGAGCGATGCTATCGCTTCAGTCCGCGCAGTAGAAAAGCAGCCGGGTAATTTAAAGCCTGACATATCGGCATTTATTGTTTTCACCAATGTCCCAAGCTACCAGATGGGGATGGAAGATTATTACGCTGGGCTTGAGATCGCCTTTACTGCTTTCCGCAAGCCGGGTTTCGCCACAGAGACAACGCTGCTTGGCGATCGCTACCCTGACATCGCCGATTTGTTTAACGCGCTCAAGGCGCATGACTTAGTGCCCGACTCATTTTAGCGACCAGGGCTAAGTTCCGTTGAACGAGAATTGTCGTAGCGCCTCAGAAAAACGGGTGCGAAAACCTCCTCGTTCCGTCCGCAATAGACCTCAGTGCCCCTCGGGCGTGAGTCCTACATGTTGTTCGAGGCGGCGTAAGCGCTCTTCGAATTCGGTCAGCAGAACTCCGTGCCCGATTTGCGAGGAATGATATTCCATCACCGAGCGGCGCAGCCCGGAAATCTGGTCACTCAGGCGCTTCTCCTGCTCCTTGATCTGCTTTTCCAGATTCATCATGTCCGAGGCCACGTCGGCGCGCAGCGAATGAATCTCAGAGCTAAGCTCCGAGCGGACGTCAGCTAGGTCGCTCTTCGTCGCCATCTCTTCGCGAAGGCCATCCACCTTCGCGTCGATCTTGCGCAGCAGCGCCAGCGTGAAATTCTCGGGCTCGTCGCTCATCGCGGCTCCGATCGCCGCTGAACACGGGCGGCGTTCTTTCATAACATGATTTTGCAAAAGCGCGGGACGAACCCAGTTGATCCGAGCCTCTACCTCGCCCCGTGCGGGGAGGTCGATCGCCGCAGGAGATCGGGTTGGGGATGCTTTGCACCCCGCCCGGCTTGCTGCGCAAGCCACCCTCCCCGTCAAGGGGAGGGATGCGCCTCTTCCGGCAGCAGGCGGCTTAAACCTTCTCGACCTGGGCGAACTCCAGCTCGACCGGCGTCGGCCGGCCGAAGATCGACACGGCGACCTTGAGGCGTGAACGCGCCTCGTCGATTTCTTCGACGAGGCCGTTGAAAGAGGCGAAAGGCCCGTCGGCGACGCGCACCGTCTCGCCCACCTCGAACATGATCGTCGGCTTTGGCCGCTCGACGCCATCGGCGACCTGGCCCTTGATGCGCAGGGCCTCTTCTTCGCTGATCGGCATCGGCTTGTTGTCGGCGCCCAGAAAGCCCGTGACCTTCGGCGTATTCTTGATGAGCGAGAACACCTGATCGGTGAGTTCGCATTTCACCAGCACATAGCCGGGGAAGAATTTGCGCTCGGCGGAGACCTTGCGTCCGCGCCGCACTTCCATGACCTGTTCGGTCGGGACCAGAATCTCTTCGAATTGGTCGGCGAGCCCGCGCTGCGCCGCGCCCTCGCGGATCGCCTCGGCGACCTTCTTTTCGAAGTTCGAATAGGCGTGGACGATGTACCAGCGCATGCTCATAGCGGCGCGACTAGCTCCAATTGTCTATCGACCGACGCCCAGCATCAACCCGACGCCGAAACGCAGCGCCGAATCGACGACGACGAAAAAAAGGCTTGCGAATAGCACCATCAGTATGACGAGGCCGGTGGTGATGAGCGTCTCGCGCCGCGAAGGCCAGGTGACCTTGCCCGCCTCGGCGCGGACTTCCTGCAGGAATTGAAACGGATTGACCATTCGGCTACCGGGCTGTGCGGGGGCGCGCGATCCACCCCTCTGAACTCACGTCGCGAATGACTCGCGCCGTAAAACGATCGCGGCGCGGGACCTGCCGGCCGCGCGCCACGAATTCAAGCGGCTTATAGCCCCTTAGCGCCGCGCCGCCAAGCGAAAAACGCGGGAGCCCCGGGCCACCGACGCCGGGTCGTCCTGCCGTTCACGGCGTCGCGTCGGCAGGCTGGCCGGCGCTGGCCTTCGCCAGCTCGACGAGATCGGGCGGCAGCAATCGCGCCTCCTCTTCGGTGATGGACGCCACCCTTCCGGCGAGGTTCGAGCCGAGCCGCGCCATCGCTTCTTTCAGGTTTGGAGGATCGTAAGGACTATTGGCGCCATAGATGTTGCAGCTGCGACCGAGCTTGGCCAGCACGCTCCAATGGACCTTCTCATTGACCTGTTCCTCGGCGGGATCGCCGCCGGAGCTGAAAAAACTGTTGGCGGGCGCCCCGGCCGGAAACATCTCGCGGCTGCGCGGAAAGTTCCTGTCGATCGGATATTTCTCGGCGGAATCGGGGATGTTTCCGTCGATATTGGGCTTCAGCGCGCGCCGGATCGCCGCTTCGTCGAAGGAGAGTCCAGTGAGCGCCTGCGTGCGCGCAATCATCCAGATCAAAGCGATGTCCGAAAGGCCAGATTCCGGATAGCCGCCGCCCACGTTGCAATGAACGCCCGGAAACCAGTTCTGCTCGATGTTCGAGGGATGCGGCGTCCCTTTCTTCACCGTCCAGAAAGTCGGCGTAAAGGGACGGCGGCGCTCGTCGACGCCGATCGCGTGCAGCGCGTGGTCGACATGCGGACCGAGCTGCGTGTCCTCAAAACCGCCGAACACCGCCAGCGTGACGTAGCGGCCGAGCGGCGCAAGCCCACTGAAACCGGCGGGCACGCCATATGAGCCGACGGTGTCGAAAACGCCGAGCAGCTTGATGCGATTGTTCGCCTGAACGTCGGGATCGCTCGGCGGCGCGCCGAGCCGCGCCGCCTTCTTCGCGCTCTTGTTGGTCTTCACGATGTCGAAGATGTTTTTGTCTTTTGTCTTTCGGATGCCGCAGGCGCCGATCAGGCCGGCCAAGGCGCGGGCGGCATAGGCGCCGCGCGAAAATCCATAAATATACAGCTCTTGATCGTCCCGATAATTGTCGACGACCCAATTGTAGGCGTCCTGCACGATGGTCCGCAGGCCGAGGCCGGCGGCGCCGCCGACGATCTTGAATCCTTCGGCGCCGACGCCGGAAAAGTAGCGGACGTTCTGCTCGACGCCGTCCGCGCCTTTCGGCGGGATGAGCTTTTCGGCGACTTTCTCATCCCAGGACTTTTTGCAGATGCTGGTGAAATCGCGCGGCGTATTCCATGTGCCGTCGAGCAGGATAATGTTGCGAATCATTTTTTCCTCCAACAGCTTAAGCAACTGCGGACAAAAGAGCGTCAGGGCGCTTTGCGATGCTGACGCGGTTTGGCGGCGCCGGCAAGCGAAGAGGACATATTTGCCCAAGACGGGCGCTCGCCGTTATGAGAAGCCAAACCTCAGCCAAGCATTGGAGAAACGGATGCGCGCAGGTTTGCTTTTCTTGGCCGCATGCGCCGCGGCTGGCCTCGCCGGCTGCAACGCCGCGCGCCAACCGCAGATCGTTCCTCCGGGACCAGCAGACCCGCCGCCGGCGCGGATGGGCGAAGCGCCTCCGCCGGACGCCCCGGGCTGCGCCGGCGCCGTCGCCCGCTATCGCTCAGTGATCGACAATGATCTCGCGATGGGACACGTCAATAAGAGCGTCCATGCTCAGATCTCGAATGAGATCGGCGAGGCGGCGTCAGCCTGCTCCAACGGTCAGGACGGCCGCGCGCTATCGCTGCTGCGCGCCTCGAAATCGCGGCACGGCTATCCAGGGTGAGGCGCGCGCCCCTGCGACATCAGCTTGGAAGCGCTCCAGACTAGATTGATTGACCTCATGTTTTGGGCTTCTTACTTTTGATGAGGACGCGGCGGGACCGTCGGCGCTCAGCGAACTCGGGAGATGCGGTTTTTGAAGCGCGACCATTTTGTGGGGGTCCTCGTGGCCTCGGTTATGGGCATTTCCGCCGCCGCTGCGGCTGAGAACGCCTTTACGCTCACGATCAAGGATCACCGCTTCGAACCGGCCGAACTTCGCGTTCCAGCCAATCAGCCGGCGACGCTGACCGTGAAGAACCTCGACGCCACGCCCGAAGAATTTGAAAGCAAGAGCCTGCGGATCGAGAAGGTGATCCCCGGCAATAGCGAGGCGACCTTCACGCTTCGGCCGCTGAAAGCCGGCCGCTACAAATTCGAAGGCGAGTTTCACGATAATACGGCCAAGGGCGAGGTCATCGCGGAATAGCCATGCTCGGCGCGCTCATCATCGTCTTCCGCGAGGCCATCGAAGCCGGTCTCATCATTGGCATTGTTCTGGCCGTGACGCGCGGCGTCGCCGGCTCTCGCGGCTTCGTCGCTGCCGGCGTCGGAGTTGGCGCGCTGGGCGCGATTGTCGTCGCCGCTTTCGCCGACCGGCTCTCGCAAGCTTTCGCCGGCAGCGGGCAGGAGCTCTTTAACGCCTCGATCCTCGCGATCGCCGTCGTCATGCTCGTCTGGCACAACATCTGGATGGCGCAGCATGGGCGCGAGCTGGCGCAGAACCTTTCCGACGTCGGGCGGGCGGTGGCGCGCGGCGACGAGACGCTCTTCGCGCTGACGGCCGTCGTCGGACTGGCCGTCTTGCGCGAGGGCGCCGAGGTGGCGCTGTTTCTTTACGGCATTCTCGCCTCTGGCGAATCCGGCTGGGACGTCTTCGCCGGGGGACTCGCCGGACTGGCGCTCGGCGCGTTGACGAGCGTCGCGACATTCTATGGGCTCGTCGCGATCCCCCCGCGGCGCCTATTCGCCGTAACGACATGGCTCATCACGCTGCTCGCCGCCGGCCTTGCGGCGCAATGCGTCGCTTTTCTGCAGCAGGCGGGCTTCGTGACGGCGCTCTCCGACACCGCCTGGGACTCGTCGTGGATTTTGTCGGATAAGAGCATCGTCGGCCGGGTGCTGCACACGCTGATCGGCTATGCCGACCAGCCTTCCGCCATGCAGGTCGCAGTGTATCTCGCGACGCTCGTCGTCATCGTCGCGGCCACCAAATTTTTTGCCGCGCGGCCGCCTTCGGCCTCGGTGGGCGCTCCGGCGGAGTAGCGTCTGGCGGTCGCGCGCGCGGCGATCGACCGCTGCCTCAGCCGCCGCCGAAGAGATCCTCGAATATGCTTCTATCCGGCGCCCCGCGCCTCTGCCGCGGCCGTTCGATCGAGCCGACCGTCGGGATGTCTTCCGGCGGCAGAAGATCGTCGATCGCGCGAGGCGGCGGCGACCTGGGCGGAGCGTCGCGTGGCGCGGGCGACGCCTCCGCTACGGGCGGTTGGTCGGGCGAGTCGGCGGGGATATGCGCGGGCGGTCGCGGCGCCGGCGTCGTTCTCGCGGACTGCGGCCGGGGCGCAGGCCTCGACTCCCCGGTGAACAAGCCGATGAGGTCATCCATCGGCTTGGCGATCTCCTCGGGGAGCGTAATGTTCTCTGACCGCCAGGCGCCCGCGGGCAGTCCGGCGACGGGTTGGCCCTTCAAGGCGACGCTCATGAAGCGGCTCCAGATTTCGACCGGCAGATTGCCCCCGGAAGCTTTTTTCGTCGGCGAGTTGTCGTCGTTGCCGAGCCAGACGCCCGCGACCAGCCGGCCCGTGTAGCCGACGAACCAGGCGTCGCGGAAATCCTGGCTCGTGCCGGTTTTGCCGGCGGCGTTCCATCCCGGAAGCTCGGCCTTGCGGGCGGTGCCGGTGAGCAGCGTCTCGCGCATCATGTCGTTCATCATCGCCACATATTGCGGCGCGATGACGCGGCCGAGCGACGCATTCTTGCGCTGATAGAGAGTCTTGCCGGCGGCGGTCTTCACCTTGAGAATGACATGCGGTTGGACGCCGATCCCGCCATTGGCGAAAGGCGTATAGGCGGCGACGAGCTCCAGCGGCGTCACCTCCGACGTGCCGAGCGCGATCGAAGCGTTCGCCTGCAGGTCGGACTGGACGCCGAGGCGATGCGCAGTCTTCGCCACGGCCTTGGGGCCGACTTCGAGGCCCACGCGCACGGCCACGGTGTTGAGCGACAGCGACAGCGCCTTGGTGAGCGTGACGGGTCCGAGATATTGACGGCTGTAGTTTTCGGGCCGCCAGCCTTTGACGTCGAGCGGCCCATCCTCGCGCACGGACTCAGGGGTAAGTCCCTGTTCGAGCCCCGTCAGATAGACAAAGGGTTTGAAGGCGGAGCCGGGTTGGCGTTTCGCCGAGACCGCGCGATTGAACTGGCTGGCCGAATAGTCGCGTCCGCCGACGAGCGCCCGGATCGCGCCTGTGGGATCGAGGGCGACGATCGCGCCCTGGGCGACGCCGAATTTCGCGCCTTTCTCGTCGAGCTCCTGCTTGAGCGCGCCTTCCGCCGCCATCTCCATGCGCGCGTCGATCGTCGTTGTGACGACGATGTCCTGGTCGATCGCGCCGATCGTGTCGTCGAGCATGTCCATGACATAGTCGGCGGCGTAATTGATCGACCCTGCGCCGATGTCGCTCCGCGCGCGTGCGGAATGCGACAGCGCCGTCGTCGCCGTCGACTCGCTGATATGGCCTTCCTGCGCCATGGCGGCGATCACCTGCGCCGCGCGCTCGGCCGCTCCCTCCGGATTGCGATCCGGCGCAAGCTTGCTCGGCGCCTTCATCAGCCCGGCGAGGACGGCGGCTTCAGACAAGGTGATGGTTTTCGCGCCATGGCCGAAGTAACGCTCTGCCGCGGCTTCGACGCCATAGGCGCCGGACCCGAAATAGACGCGGTTGAGGTAGAGTTCGAGGATCTGGTCCTTTGAGTATTTGTGCTCGAGCCAGAGCGCGAGGATCGCCTCCTGGATCTTGCGCGAGATGGTGCGCTCCTGGGTCAGAAACAGGTTTTTGGCGAGCTGCTGAGTCAGGGTCGAGCCGCCCTGCATGCCGCCGCGGCCCGTGACGTTGCGGACGATGGCGCGGCCGATGCCGATCGGATCGACCCCCCAATGCGAATAGAAACGGCGATCCTCAATGGCGATGAAGGCCTTTGGGACATAGGGCGGGAGGTCCGCGAGCCGGATCGCCGCGCCGCCGGTGTCGCCGCGGTTGGCGAGGAGTTCGCCGTTCACGTCGAGGATGGCGATATTGGGCGGGCGCTTGGGCACCGCCAGCTGATCGATCGGCGGCAGTCGCGCGCCGTAATAGACGGCGAGGCCGCCCCCGGCGATGGCTCCCCAGAGCGCCAGCGTGAAGCTCCAGTAGATCAGCGCGCCGAAGAGCGAGCGGGAGCGGCGCGGCGTTTTGCGGGCGCGCGAACGGGGCGGCGGACGGCGCTCGGCGCGCAATTCGCCGTCATCGTCGTCGTCGAACCGCGGTTCGCGACGCTTATCGCTGCGCGCCATCGGATGCTCGCCTGTCGCCGCCGCACGGGGCCGAAGTGCCTGATGAAGCGTAACGAAGGCCGTTTAAGGGCCGGTTAAGGGGCGGCGTCCTTATGCCATCCAGCATTTGAGCGCAGTTAGGCTGTGGCCAAACCGACACAGGTAAGTAAAATTGAAGCAATCATCTTACGCCGCGCTAGACGCAGGCGCCTCTCCTGCTAACGTTAAGCTAATTTACTAAAGAGTGCATACTCTGCGGCGCGCGCCCAGAGCCAAGCTCTGGGGGGATCGCCGATGCGCCACATGCGCCGCACGCCAGCTATTTTCAGTATCGTCTGCCTCAGCGGCGTCTCGGCGTCTGTCGCGCTCGCCCAACAGGCGCTGCCGACGATCGAGGTCGGCGGCGCGCGGCGGCAGGCAAGCGCTGCGCGGCCGGGCCCACCCGGTCCAGGCCGCGCGCTCGCGCCCGCGCCCGCGCAACAACCGTCCTCGACGCTGCTTGCCCTGCGCGACGCGCCGCGCGTTCCGAGCGCCATGCAGCCGGCGCCTGGCGCTGAGATCGCGACCCTCTCGCGCGCGCAAATCGATAAATCGGTCAATTCGCTGACGACCATGGGCGTGGTGAAATATATGCCGAGCGTCACCGTGCGCGAGCGCTTCATTGGCGACCGCAACGGCATACTGTCCCTGCGCACGAACAGCACGCTCGCGGGCGCGCAGACCATGGTGTTCGCCGACAACGTCCTGCTGTCGAATTATCTCGGCAACAGCCCCAGCTTTCCGCCGCGCTGGGGGATGGTTTCGCCTGCGGAAATCGAACGTGTGGACATCATGTATGGGCCGTTTTCGGCGGCCTACCCGGGCAATTCAATCAGCGGCGTTATGACCATCACGACGCGGATGCCGGAGAAATTCGAGGTCCATTATCAGGGCGACGGCGCGTTTCAGAACTTCGGCATCTTCGGCGCCAAGGAGAACAACCTCTCAGGCCATATGAATTTGTTGATCGGCGATAAGATTAACAATTTGAGATATTGGGTCGGTTACGACTGGCTCGACGCGCGCGGTCAGTCCGCTGATTTTACCGTCGCCAATCCGACGGTAGGGAGCGGCGGAACGCCCGTCATCGCCAAGGGATGGTTCGACGTTGACCCGCAAGGGCGCCCGCGCCTCATTGCCGCGCTGACCGGTCGCGACCATTCGCAGCAACATCTTGGCAAGGTCAAACTCGATTACGAGTTCCTACCCAATGTGCACGCCAAATATCAGGCGGGCTTGTGGTCTTTCGTCTCCGACGCGGTTGTGACTCCCTTCCTGCGTCGCGCCGACAATGGCGCCGAATTCTATAATTCGCCAAGCAACGCCGTGCAGTTCGGCCCTTGGCGTTTCAATCTGCCGGCCACAAATCCGGCGCACGCCAACGCCAGCCATCTGATGCAGGCGGCGTCGTTGGTAAAGAAGGATGGCGGCGTTTTCGATTTCGACATCACCGGCACGTCCTATAATTTCCTCCGGGACTATCGCCACGCCGCCGTTCGCTATGGCGTGCAGCCGGGCGGCGTGAATGTCGTGCAAACCGGCACATATTGGCGCACGCTTGACGCGCGCGGCACGTGGCGTCCCGAATGGGATCTTTTCGGCAAGCATGAAGTGTCGATGGGCGGCCATTGGGATGTCTATTCGCTGGCCTCGACGCAGACCAATACGCCAGTCTTCACCGACACGTTCTTCACATCGATTCAGGCGGTTAACACCGGCAAGACGTCAACTAAGGGCGTCTATGTCCAGGACGCATGGCGCTTTCATCCCGACTGGCTGATCAGCGCCGGAGGGCGCGGCGACTTTTGGGAAGCCTTTAACGGCATGAACCAGACGCTGACAGGCTTCAACACCTTTGGCGTTCGAGCGGCGCCGACCTTCTTCACCAATCGTTACAAGCAGTCCTTCTCGCCGAGCGGCGGACTCGTATGGAATGTGTCGCGGGATTTTGTGATGCGCGGCGCGATCGGACGCGCCTATCGCTATCCGACGGTCAATGAATTGTTCCAAAACCTCGTGACCCCGAACGCCATCACCATCGCCAATCCCGATCTTCAGCCGGAGATTTCGACGGTCTATGAGCTGAGCGGAGAATATACGCTTGAGAACCTGTGGGGGTCGATCGGCTGGGCGCGGCCGCGCGTCACCCTGTTCATGGACGACCGCTGGAACTCCATCGCCAACCTCATCGATCCGGCTCTTCGAACCAGCGCCAATGTCAATGTCGACAAGGTGCGTTTCCGCGGCGTCGAGGGCGCGATCGACATGAAGGACTTCTTGACGGAACGCCTCGACATCAATGGCAGCGTGACCTTCACGGACGCGAAAACCCTATCCAATTGGCGCCAGCCCAATACGCAGGGCATGCAGTTCCTGCGCATTCCGCGCATCCGCCTGCGCGGTCTTGCTGTCTATACGCCGCCGTGGGAGCCCAATCTCATCCTGTCGGCCGGCGTGCGATACCAAACCGCCGCCTTCAACAACCTCGACAATTCTGACTTCAACCATGACGTGCTTGCCGGCGGCTCCAGTTCGTTCCTGTTTTTCGACGCCAAGGCGAGCTACCGGCTTACGCCCGAGTGGACGCTCGCGGCGGGCGTCGACAATATCGGCCGCTATAAGGCCTATGCCTTCCACCCCTATCCCCAACGCACCTATTATCTGAGCTTGCGATACGACTTCGCCGAAAAAACTCCAGGCGGTTTCATGCGCTCCCTGCCGGGTTTGAATGCTTTGTGATGACGCCTTAGCGCAGCGCCCGGCCGAAATTCGTGGACGAACCCCCGGCGGCGCGTCACCCGCCCTTGCGCTTCGCGTCCCGCCGCGCCAAAGTCTTCGCCCCCGGCGCGGCGGCCTGCCGCGCCGCAATAATATGCGGATTTTCCGGCGATGAAGGTCACCATCGAGAGAGCGGCGCTGTTGCGGGCGCTCGGCCATGTTCACCGCGTGGTGGAGCGACGCACGACCATTCCGATCCTGGCGAATGTGCTGCTGTCCGCCAAGGACGGCGCGCTGACGCTCAAGGCCACTGATCTCGATCTTGAGATTACCGAGAAGACCGCGGCGGAGGTCTCCCAACCCGGCGCGACGACGCTGCCGGCGCATATGCTCTACGACATCGTGCGCAAACTGCCGGAGGGCGCGCAGGTCTCTTTGGAAGCGACGGGGGACGCCGGGCAGCTGACGCTGCGTTCGGGACGTTCGCGGTTCAACCTCTCGAGTCTTCCCGAGAGCGACTTTCCCGACGTCACCTCCGGCGACTTCAGCCATAAGTTCGCGCTCGCGCCGGCGGATCTCAAGCGGCTGATCGAAAAAACGCAATTCGCCATCTCTTCCGAAGAGACGCGCTACTACCTCAACGGCATCTATCTTCACACGCTTGACGTCGAGGGCCGGCCGATGCTCCGGGCCGTCGCGACCGACGGCCATCGTCTGGCGCGGCTGGAGCTTCCCGCGCCCGAAGGCAGCGCCGGCATGCCGGGAATCATCCTGCCTCGCAAGGCCGTCACCGAAGTGATGCGTCTGATCGAGGACGCACAGGGAGAGGTTTCAGTCGAGCTTTCGATCAACAAGATGCGCTTCACCTTCGGCGACGCGCTGCTAACGACCAAACTGATCGACGGCACGTTCCCCGATTACGGGCGCGTCATTCCCGCCGGCAATGACAAGCGGCTCACCGTCGAGCGCGACGTCTTCGCCAAGGCGGTCGATCGCGTCTCGACGATCTCCTCCGAGCGCGGCCGCGCCGTCAAACTTTCGCTCTCCGAGAGCAAACTCGTGCTGTCCGTCACCAATCCGGACCAGGGCTCGGCGGTCGAGGAGCTCGAAGCCGACTATGACGGGCCGCCGCTCGATATCGGCTTCAACGCCCGCTATCTCTTGGACATCACCCAGCAGCTCGACAGCGACACGGCGCTCTTCAAGCTCGCCGACCCCGGCTCGCCGACGCTGGTGCAGGACCGCGACGGGGCCACTGCGCTCTACGTCTTGATGCCGATGCGCGTTTAAGTCTTGGTGCGACGCCATTAGCTCGTTAGGGTCGGCGCGTGCTTGTTGAATTCCCTCGCCTCTGGCCGTGGCTTCTCGCCTGTTTCGCCATCGGCGCCGCCGCCGGGGCGTTGACCCGGCGCGCGCCTGAAAACGGCATCGTCGCCCGCTGGCTGGTGTGGACCGCGCTCGCTTTCGGCGTCGGCCTCCTTCTCGTCCGCCTCGGCGCGCTCGACGCCGCCGCGCCTTTGGTCGAGGGCGGGCTCGCGGCCTATGCGGCATTGATTATCGGCGCCGCCCTCGGCGCCTTGGCCAGGCATCGTTCGATCTGGGCGCATGAGGGCTGGGCCGTAGGGCTGGTCGCCGCCTCGCTCCTCTGGGTCGGAGCGGTCGTGATCGGCCAGTCCGACGGCGAAGAGGGTCGCCGCCTGGCCGCGCCGACAAAAAGCGCGGGCGCCGACAAGCCGCCCGCGACGTCGCCGCCTGCCGACGAAACGCCAACCGCCGGCGCGACCATATCGCCCGTCCACGCGCAAGGGCCGAGCGCGTCAGCCACGGCCGTATCAGGCGGCATGACGCTCGTCGACTGCCAGACGGCCCTTAAAGCCTCTTCGACGCCCGGCGTACTGGTCTTTCGCAAAGGCAGCGCGCAACTCACGCCGTCAGCAACGCGCGCGCTCGACAAGGCGGCGGCGATCATTCGCCGGTGCCCGGAAAACGCGACGATCGCGATCAGGGGCCATGTTCGCGGTTCGGGCGCCAGAGCGCCCAATGACGCGCTGGCGCAGAGGCGCGCGGAGGCCGCGACGGGCTATATCGAGGGTCAGGGCGTCGGCGGGCGCCGCCTCGTCGCATCCCCCGGCGAACCGGATCAGGCGGAAAACCGCGCCCTCACCTTTGAGGTTCGATGAGCAGCGCTCGGCGCCTCAACTTCAGGCGCCGGCGCGGCCCGGTAGCGCCAAATTCCAATTCTACTTAAAACAGCGGCCTCTAAGACTGTCTGGGGAGCCCCGTCCGCCGCGAAAGGATCGCCTTGAACGCTTTTGACCCGCCCAAGGCCGCCCATAAGGCCGTCGTCGCCGCGCTGCGCGACGACGTGCAGCGGCGTCTCACTTACACGGTCGGCAAGGACAACGCCGACGCCAGTCCGCGCGACTGGTTCGTCGCGACCGCGCTTGCGACCCGCGATCGGCTCGTTCCTTCTTGGCTCGCGTCGACGAAGCGCAATTATCAGGAAGACCGGCGGCGCGTTTATTATCTCTCGCTCGAATTTCTGATTGGCCGACTGCTCATCGACACGCTGACCAATCTCGGCCTGACCGAGGCGATGCGCGACGCGCTCGCCGAACTTGGCGTCGACCTCGATATGCTGCGCGCCCTGGAGCCCGATGCGGCGCTCGGCAATGGCGGGCTCGGGCGCCTCGCCGCCTGTTTCATGGACAGCATGGCGACGCTCGAAATCGCCGCCATGGGATATGGCATTCGTTACGACCACGGCCTGTTTCGCCAGACGCTCAAGGACGGCTGGCAGCATGAATATCCCGAAGACTGGCTCTCCTTCGGCAATTCCTGGCAATTTCCGCGGCCGGAAATCACCTATGACGTCGGCTTCTTCGGCCATGTCGAAAGTTCGCGCCTCGCCGACGGCATGCTGGCGCATGTGTGGCGGCCGGGCGAAACCATCGTCGCCGTCGCCTATGACACGCCCGTCGTCGGGTGGCGCGGCAAACACGTCAACACGCTGCGGCTGTGGTCGGCGAGAGCGCCTGACGCGCTGCGCCTCGACGCCTTCAATCAGGGCGATCACGTGGGCGCGCAATCGGAGCAGGCGCGCGCCGAGGCGATTTCCAAAGTTCTTTATCCAAGCGACTCGACGCCCGCGGGACAGGAGCTGCGGCTGCGGCAGGAATATTTCTTCGCCTCCGCCTCGCTGCAGGATTTGATCCGCCGTCACCTGAGGCAGACCGGCGACATCCACAGGCTCGCCGACAAGGTGGCGATCCAGCTCAACGACACGCATCCGGCGATCGGCGTCGCGGAACTGATGCGGCTTCTCGTCGACGTCCACGGCGTTGAATGGAAGGAGGCCTGGCGCATCACCCAGGCGACCTTCTCCTACACCAATCACACGCTCTTGCCGGAAGCGCTCGAAACCTGGCCGGTGCAGCTGATGGAGCGGCTGCTGCCGCGCCACATGCAGATCATCTATCTCATCAACGCCATGCACCTCGACTGCCTGCGCGCCAAGGGCGCGAGCGACCCGGCGACGCTCTCCTCGGTGTCGCTCATCGATGAGCATAACGGCCGGCATGTGCGTATGGGCCATCTGGCGTTTCTGGGTTCGCACAAGGTGAATGGCGTCTCGGCGTTGCATAGCGCGCTGGTCAAGGAGACGGTGTTCAAGGATTTCCATCGGCTCTACCCCGACCGCATCGTCAACAAGACCAATGGCGTCACCTTCCGCCGCTGGCTGCTCGAGGCCAATCCGCCGCTGTCGCGATTGCTCGCCGACACGATTGGCGCTGGCGTCTTCGATGAGCCGGAAAGACTGATCGAACTCGAGAAATTCGCCGACGACGTCGAGTTCCAGAACCGATTCGCGGCGGCCAAGCGCGAGAACAAGTCGCGCCTTGCGGCCACGGTCTTCGAGCGCGTCGGCGTCAGCGTCGATCCTGCCGCGCTCTTCGACGCGCAGATCAAACGAATCCATGAATATAAGCGCCAGCTTTTGAACGTGCTTGAAGCCGTCGCGCTCTATCAGGACATCATCGCGCAGCCGGCGCGCGAATTCGCGCCGCGGGTGAAGATCTTCGCCGGCAAGGCGGCGGCGAGCTATCATCAGGCGAAGCTCATCATCAAGCTCGCGAACGATGTGGCGAAGGTCGTGAACGCCGATCCGGCGACGCGCGGCCTTTTGAAGATCGTGTTCCTGCCGAATTACAATGTGAGCCTCGCCGAGATGATCATCCCGGCGGCCGATCTTTCCGAGCAGATTTCGACCGCCGGCATGGAGGCGTCCGGCACCGGCAATATGAAATTCGCGCTCAACGGCGCGCTCACCATTGGCACGCTGGACGGCGCCAATGTCGAAATCAGGGAGCGTGTCGGCGACGACAATATTTTCATCTTCGGCCTCACGGCGCAGGAAGTGGAGGAATGCCGCGCGAAGGGCATCGACGCGCGCGAGACGATCGCGGCGAGTCCCCGTCTCGCCGAGGCGCTGCGGGCGATCGCCGCCGGCGTCTTTTCGCCCGACGATCCGCACCGCTATGCGCAACTCGTCGATACGCTCACCTATTACGATCACTTTTTGGTCGCGAAGGACTTCGACTCCTATTGGGAGGCGCAGCGCCGCGTCGACGCCCGCTGGCGAGACCAGAAGGCGTGGCGGCGGTCGAGCATTCTCAATACGGCGCGTGTTGCATGGTTTTCCTCCGACCGCACGATCCGCGAATATGCGCAAGAGATCTGGAATGTCGCGGTGTGAGTAAGACTGCGTCATTGCGAGCGAAGCGAAGCAATCCAGCGTCGTTCGATCATATCTAGTTTGCTTCGTCGCTTCGCTCCTCGCAATGACGATGCGGCTTCAAGGACGATAGAGTGACAAAAGCCGACTGGCGCGCTTCCGCAAATGACATCGACGCCATCATCGGCGCGCGCCATGGCGACCCGTTCGCCGTGCTCGGCCTGCATGAAACGCCCGCGGGTTACGTGATCCGCGCGTTCGTCCCAGGCGCGACGCGAGTGGAGGCGATTGCGCCCGACGGCGCCATGATCGCGCCGCTGGGTCGCGTTCACGCCGATGGCTTCTTCGAAGGGGTGACGCCGCTGAAGGCGCGTGCGCCGTATCGCCTTGTCGCCTCGAACGACGCGGCGCGAGGGGAATTCGCCGACCCTTACGCCTTTTCCCCGGTGCTCGGTCCCACAGACGACCATCTTCTCGTCGAGGGCGCCCATCAGAAGCTCTATGACAAGCTCGGCGCGCATGTGCTGACGCATGAGAGCGTCGAGGGAACGCATTTCGCCGTCTGGGCGCCGAACGCCAAGCGCGTCTCCGTCGTCGGCGACTTCAACCAGTGGGACGGGCGCCGCGCGCAGATGCGCAAGCGGATCGACAGCGGCGTCTGGGAGATCTTCGTTCCCGGCGTTGGGGCGGGCGCGAATTACAAATACGAAATCATCGGGCGGCATGGCGAGCTCTTGCCGCTCAAAGCCGATCCGCTCGGCTTCGAGGCGGAGCTGCGGCCTTCGACCGCTTCCGTCGTCGCCTCGAACGCGCCCTATCACTGGGGCGATGAGAGTCACATGCGCGCGCGCGCCGAAGTTGACCCGCGACGTTCGCCCATGTCGGTCTATGAAGTGCATCTGCCGTCGTGGCGGCGCGGCGAGGATGGGCGCTTTCTCACCTATGACGAACTCGCCGATCAGCTCGTGACCTATGTCGCCGATCTCGGCTTCACGCACATCGAGTTGATGCCGATCAACGAGCATCCGCTCGACGCCTCCTGGGGCTATCAGCCGATAGGGCTCTTTGCGCCGACGCGGCGGCACGGCGACTCCTATGGCTTTCGCCGCTTCGTCGATCGCGCGCATCAGGCCGGCCTCGGCGTCATTCTCGACTGGGTTCCGGCGCATTTTCCGACCGATGAACATGGCCTCGCGCAATTCGACGGCGGGCCGCTCTATGAGCATTCCGATCCCAAGCGCGGTTTTCATCCCGACTGGAACACCGCGATCTATGATTACGGGCGTCGCGAGGTGGCGAATTTTCTCATCGCCAGCGCGCTCTATTGGCTCGACCGCTTCCACATCGACGGGCTGCGCGTCGACGCCGTCGCCTCCATGCTCTATCTCGACTATTCGCGAAAGCCGGGCGAATGGTCGCCAAATCCCGACGGCTCCAATGACAATCGCGACGCCGTCGCCTTTCTTCAAAAGTTCAATTCGCTCGTCTACGCGCTTTATCCGGGCGTCGTGACGATCGCTGAGGAATCGACCGCCTGGGCCGGCGTGACGCGGCCGACATATGCAGGCGGACTCGGCTTCGGCTTCAAATGGAACATGGGGTGGATGAACGATACGCTGCGCTATCTTTCATCCGAACCCGTCCATCGCAAATGGCGCCATAGCGAGCTGACCTTCGGCCTGCTCTACGCCTTTACCGAAAACTTCGTGCTGCCGATCTCCCACGACGAGGTCGTGCACGGCAAGGGCGCGATCGTCGGCAAGATTCCCGGCGACGAATGGCGCCGCTTCGCGACAGCGCGCGCCTATTACGGATTCATGTGGGGCCATCCCGGCAAGAAGCTCCTGTTCATGGGTCAGGAGTTTGGTCAGACGGGCGAGTGGAATTTCGCGAACAGCCTCGACTGGTGGTTGCTCGATTTTCCCCCGCATCGCGGACTTCAGGCGTTCATTCGCGATCTCAACCGCGTCTATCGCGAAAACGAAGCGCTCTACGCGCGCGACTGCGAGGCCGAAGGCTTTCAGTGGATCGTCGCGGACGACGCGGAGAGTTCGGTATTCGCCTTCGCGCGTTTTGGCGCGGATCGTTCCCGCGCGATCGTCGTCGTCACGAATTTTACGCCGGTGACGCGCAGCGCCTATCGGCTCGGCTTGCCGCGCGCGGGACGCTGGCGTGAACTCGTCAATTCCGACGCGGCGATCTATGGCGGCTCGGGACTTGGCAATCTTGGCGCGATTCATGCGCGCGCCGAACCGTTCCGCGACTTTCCCGCGAGCGCCGAAATTCTTCTGCCGCCGCTGTCGACTCTCTTCTTCGCATTCGAAAGCGATGAATTAGAATGAAGATCGAATCGAGCAGGGCGATGAAGATGTCCGCTTCAAGAGATCGGGGCAGGGGTTTCCTCATCCTGAGGAGGCCCGAAAGGGCTTCGAGACGCCGCCTCAGCATGAGGGCGAAGGCGCCCCATTCGCGCGATCACCGCGTCATCGATTTGTTGGGAACTGGCGATGTCCGCCTTTGAAAATCCGCCCCTCGCGCGCCACGCCATGGCCTATGTCCTCGCCGGCGGCCGCGGCGCTCGGCTGATGGAATTGACCGACAGGCGCGCCAAGCCCGCGGTTTATTTCGGCGGCAAGTCGCGCATCATCGACTTCGCGCTCTCCAATGCGCTGAACTCCGGCATCAGGCGCATTTGCGTTGCGACGCAGTACAAAGCGCACAGCCTCATCCGCCATTTGCAGCGCGGCTGGAGCTTCTTTCGCACCGAACGCAACGAGAGCTTCGACATTCTGCCGGCAAGTCAGCGCGTGTCCGAAGATCATTGGTATCTCGGCACGGCGGACGCCGTCTATCAGAACCTCGACATCGTCGAGAGCTATGATCCCAAATATATCGTGCTGCTCGCCGGCGATCACGTCTACAAGATGGATTACGAGCCCATGCTGCAACAGCATGTGGATTCCGGCGCCGACGTGACGATTGGCTGTTTCGAGGTGCCGCGCGCCGAGGCGTCCGGTTTCGGCGTCATGCATATCGACGAAAACGACCGCATCATCTCCTTCATCGAAAAGCCGCGCGATCCGCCGGCAATGCCGGGACGTCCGGACCGTGCGCTCGTCAGCATGGGCATCTATGTTTTCGAGGCGAAGTTTCTCTACGAGCAATTGCGCCGCGACGCCGCGGAGACGCTCTCGACGCATGACTTCGGCAAGGATTTGATCCCCTATATCGTCTCGCACGGCAAGGCGGTCGCGCATCATTTCGAGCGCTCCTGCGTGCGCGCGGCGAGCGAGCCCAACGCCTATTGGCGCGACGTCGGGACGGTGGACGCCTATTGGGCGGCCAATATCGATCTCACCGATTTCACGCCGCAGCTCGATCTTTACGATCGCAACTGGCCGATCTGGACATATGCCGAAATCACCCCGCCGGCGAAATTCGTGCACGACCAGGTCGGACGGCGCGGACAGGCGCTGTCCTCGCTCGTCTCGGGGGGCTGCATCGTTTCCGGCTCGACGCTGCGGCGAACGCTGCTCTTTACCGGCGTGCGCGTGAATTCCTACGCGACCGTCGAGAACGCCGTCGTCCTGCCCTATGTCGACGTCGGCCGCTCGGCGCGACTCACCAATGTCGTCGTCGACCGCGGCGTGCAGATCCCGCAGGGCCTTATCGTTGGGGAGGACCCGGCGTTAGACGCCGCGCGTTTCCGCCGCACCGAGGGCGGGGTCTGTCTCATCACCCAGCCGATGATCGACAGGCTCGGCGCATGAGTTCGCTGCGCGCGCTCGCCATTGCTTCGGAGATGGCGCCTTTGGTCAAGACCGGCGGACTCGCCGATGTCGTCGGCGCGCTGCCGCATGCGCTCGCCGCTGAAAACATCGAGCTGCGCACGCTCATTCCGGGCTATCCCGAGGTTCTCGGCGTCTTACATGCGGGCGAAACGGTTCTTGAGTTCGATGATCTCTTTGGCGGCCCGGCCTGGATCCACGCGGCGCGCCATAACGGAGCCGCGATCTATGCGCTCATCGCGCCGCATCTTTATGCGCGCGAAAGCGGACTCTATACGGGACCGGACGGCGCCGATTATCCCGACAACGCCTTCCGCTTCGCCGCGCTCGCCTGGGCCGGCGCGCAGATCGGGCTCGGCGCGCTCGATGGCTTTACGCCCGACGTTGTGCATGCGCATGACTGGCAGGCGGCGCTCGCGCCGGCCTATATGCATTATGCAGAGCGGCCGCGGCCGGCGACGATCGTCAGCATCCACAACATCGCCTTCCAGGGACAATTCCCCAAAGAACTGCTGCAGCCTTTGCGACTGCCGCCGCACGCGTTCGATATCGACGGCGTCGAATATTACGGCGCGATCGGCTTCTTGAAGGCTGGCCTGCAACTCGCCGACCGCATCACCACGGTGTCACCCAGCTATGCACGCGAGATCGAGACGCCGGAATTCGGCATGGGCCTCGAGGGCCTGTTGCGCGCACGCGCGGATCGCGTGAGCGGCATATTGAACGGCGTCGATGAAGAGACGTGGAATCCGGCGACCGATGCGCATCTTGGAACGCGCTACGATCATTGGAGCCTGCCGTCGCGCGCCAGGAACAAGGCGGCTTTGCAGAAACGTCTGCGACTGCGCGTCGATCCCGACGCCTTTCTCCTCGGCGTCGTCAGCCGGCTGTCCTGGCAGAAGGGGCTCGACCTGCTGCTCGACGTTTTGCCGCAGCTCATGCGCGGCCGCGCGCAACTCGCGCTGCTTGGCGCTGGCGACAAGACGCTTGAAGAAGGATTTGTCGCTGCAGAAGCGGCGCATGTGGGCCGCGTCGGCGTTCATATCGGCTATAGCGAAGAGCTTGCGCATATGATCCAGGCTGGCGTTGACGCCTTCCTCGTGCCGTCGCGCTTCGAGCCTTGCGGACTGACGCAGCTCTATGCGCTGCGCTACGGCGCCGTGCCGATCGTTTCGCGCGTCGGCGGACTGAAAGATACGATCGTCGACGCCAATGAGATGGCCCTGCAGGCCGACGTCGCCACCGGCCTGCAATTTTCGCCGACGACCGCCGATGCGCTCGCCATCGCGCTGCGCGAAGCCGAACGCCTATTCGAGGACGCCGAGACGTGGCGCAAGATTCAGGTCAATGGCATGAGAACGGATGTCTCCTGGCGCAATCCGGCGCGCCGCTACGCAAGGCTGTTTCGGGACGTGGCCGCCACGAGGGTTGGGTGACTGTTTCGGCGATAAAGCCCCCTCCCTGTCCCTCCCCCGCTTTCGCGGGAGAGGGAACCCTAGCGATCGGCATAGCGCGCGATGTGCGACATGCGCCGCGTCTGCCTCCCTCTCCCCCAAGCGAAGCGCAGCGGGGGAGGGATGGGGAGGGGGCATGAGCGGCGTCACCGAGGGCGCGCCGGAGCCGCTCGGCCTCACGCCGGACGCGAGCGGCGCGAATGTCGCGGTGTTTTCCGCTCATGCGGAGGCGATCGAACTTTGTCTCTTCGATGATTCCGACGAGGAGATCGCCCGCATAAAATTGCCGGCGCGCAGCGGCGACGTTTTTCATGGCCATATCGAGGGCCTCACAGAAGGCCAGCGCTATGGCTTTCGCGCTCACGGACCCGATGCGCCGGAGGCGGGCCATCGCTTCAGTCCGGCGAAACTGCTCGTCGATCCTTATGCGCTGGCGCTCGATCGCGCCTTCACGCTGCATCCTTCGCTCTTCGCCTATGGCGAGACGGCGCGTGTCGACAGCGCCCTGCATGTGCCGAAAGCCATTGTCACGAAGCCAGTCCCTGCGGAGTCGCTGCGGCCAAAGCATCCCTGGCGCGATACGATCATCTACGAGCTTCACGTCAAGGGTTTCACCGCGACGCATCCCGACATTCCGCAACATCTGCGCGGGACCTTCGCCGGTCTCGCGCATGACGCGGCGATTGCGCATTTGAGGCGGCTCGGCGTCACGACGCTGGAGCTTCTGCCTTGCGCGGCGTGGATCGACGAGCGTCATTTGCCGCCACTCGGCCTTTCCAATTACTGGGGCTACAATCCCATCGCCATGATGGCGCCCGACCCGCGCCTCGCACCGGGCGGCTGGCGTGAAGTTCGCGAAGCCGTCGCCAGGCTCCACGACGCCGGGCTCGAAGTCATTCTTGACGTCGTGTTCAACCATACCGGCGAGAGCGACGAATTCGGCCCGACAGTCTCGTTCCGAGGATTGGACAACGCCAGCTATTATCGGCTCGCTGACGACCGCGCGCGCTATGTGAACGACTCCGGCTGCGGCAATATTCTCGACTGCGACCGTGCGCCTGTCGTGCGGCTCATCATGGATGCGCTGCGCGCCTGGGCGGTCTATGGCGGCGTCGATGGCTTTCGCTTCGATCTCGCGACGACGCTTGCGCGTCGATCCTCGGGGTTCGATCGCGACGCGCCACTGCTTTCGGCCATCCTGCAAGACCCGGTGCTGCGGGACTTAAAGCTCATCGCCGAACCCTGGGACATGGGCCAAGGCGGCTATCGGCTCGGCGATTTTCCCGAGCCTTTCGCCGAATGGAACGATCGCTATCGCGACAGCGCGCGCGGTTTCTGGCGCGGCGACTCCTGCGGCGTCGCCGAGCTCGCGACGCGCTTTTCCGGCTCGCAGGACGTGTTTGCGCGCAGGCGCCCGTCACGCAGCGTCAATTTCATTACGGCGCATGACGGCTTCACTCTGCGTGATCTCGTTTCCTACGCGCATAAGCACAATGAAGCGAACGGCGAAGAGAACCGTGACGGCGCCGACCACAATCTTTCCTGGAACAATGGCGTCGAAGGCGAGAGCGCAGACGCCGCGATCCATGCGGCGCGGGCGCGGGATGCGCGCAATCTGCTCGCGACGCTGCTTTTCTCTCGCGGAACGCCGATGCTTGCGATGGGCCCGGAGTTGGGTAAGACGCAGTCCGGCAACAATAACGCCTATGCACAGGACAACGCCCTCTCATGGATCGATTGGGCGCACGCCGACGAAGAACTGATCGCGACGACGTCGAAGCTCATCGCACTGCGCAAGCGACACGCGGCCTTGCACGATGATCGCTTTCTCGACGGCGCGCCGCGTGACGCTTCGCTCATCCCCGACGTCGAATGGTTGCGTCCTGACGGCGCGACGATGCGCGAAGACGACTGGCGCGACGGCGATGCGCAGACGCTTGTCGCCGCGCTTTATGCCGAAGGCGATCGGGTTCTCGTGATTTTGCATCGCGGTTCCGGCGAGATCATCGTGCGCCCGCCCCCCGCTCGTGACAATCACGGCTGGAAATGGGCGTTTAATTCGGCGAACGACGGCGCGACCGAAGACGTTGAACAATTCCTCCGTATGGGGCCGCGCTCCGTGGCGCTTCTGATCGAGGAAAAGCGCGCGCGGCGCCGATCTTCCGCGCCTGCTTCGGAAGACATCCTCTCGCGTCTCGCCGAGGCGACAGGCGTTGAACGACAATGGCGCGACGTCGAAGGCGGGCTGCATGATGTACCGCGCGAGACGGTCTGCGCACTATTGGCGCAGCTCGGCTTTCCGTCCTGCACGCTCGATGAGGCCCGCGAGAGTCTCGCGCGGCTTTCGGACTTTCGCGACAGGCGGGCCCTTCCCGCAAGTTTACCGGCTAGGGAGGGCAAGTCCTTCACGCTTCGGCTCGCCGCGCGCGACGGCCGCACGCCGGGCTGGATCGTCGTCACGCAGGAAGGCGGAAGCTGTTCGCACATCGCGCTGCGCGCGGAGAACGCCGCACCCGTCACATGGCGCGGATTGGATGGCCGGCGCTGCGACGGCGTCGAGGCGCGAATGCCGCCGATGCCCGCCGGTCGTCATCATTTGTCGATTGAGGGCGGCGAAGACTGTGCGCTCACTATCGCGCCGCCGCGCTGCTATCTGCCTCACGATGCGCGCCGCGAATTTGGTCTCTCCGCACAGCTCTATTCCGTTCGCCGCGACGGCGATCAGGGAATCGGCGACTTCTCGACGCTTAGCGAACTCGCGCGCGCTGGCGCCAAGGCCGGCGCGGCGCTCATCGCGATCAATCCGCTGCACGCCTTGTTTGCGCAAGACCGCACGCGCGTCAGCCCGTATTATCCGTCCGACCGGCGTTTCCTCGATCCGCTCTATATCGATGTCGTTGCATTGCAGCGCACGCTCGGCGCGTCCTTTGATTTCGCCGAGAAGACCACGGCTCTCAGCGCCGCCGCGGATGTCGACTATCCAGCCGTTCATGCGCTGAAGATGGAAGCGCTCGAACGCGCCTTCGCCGTCTTCCTTAATCTGTCGCGCCGCCAGCCTGACGCCGCGCCCGCCGCCTCATTCGCGCGCTTCGTCGCCGAGGGCGGGGCGGCGCTCGCGCGCTTCTGCGTCTTCCAGGCGATCAGCGAGGCGCGCAACGGCCAAAGCTGGCGGATGTGGCCGAAAGAGCTGCGTGAGGCGCGCCCCGCGGCGCTGAGCGCCTTCGCGCGCGAACATGCGACGCGGGTCCAATTTCACCAATTTCTGCAATGGCTCGCCGATGCGCAATTTGCGCGATCCGCGCAGGACGCGCGCGCCGCTGGTCTGTCGCTCGGCTTCTGCCGCGACCTCGCCATCGGCGCGGCGCCCGACGGCGCCGAGAGCTGGAGCCGCGCGGGATGTTTCGTCGACGGCTTTTCGATCGGCGCGCCGCCCGACGCCTTCAGTCGGGAGGGCCAGAATTGGGGCTTGCCGCCGCCAAATCCAATCGAAATCGGGAAGAACGGGGGCGCCGATTTCGCGGAGCTGCTGCGCGCCAATATGCGCCACGCGGGCGCGCTGCGCATCGACCACGTCATGGGCCTGGCGCGGCTTTTCGTCATTCCGGACGGCGAAAAGCCTGCGGCCGGCGCTTACGTCAATTACCCGTTCGAAACCTTGATGGGTCAGCTCGCGCTCGAAAGCCAACGCGGGCAATGTCTCGTCGTCGGCGAAGATCTCGGCACGGCGCCGTGGGGCTTCCGCGAGCGCATCGCCCATGCCGACGTGCTGAGCTACCGGGTTCTATGGTTCGAACGTTCGGGAGAGGGCTTCGCGTCGCCGACGCACTATCCCATGAAAGCCATGGCCTGCGTCTCGACGCATGACTTGCCGACGCTTGAAGGCTGGTGGGCGGCGGCGGACATCGCCGAGAAGGAAGCCCTGGGGCTGATCGCGCCAGACCTGGCCGAAGCCGCCCGCGCTGCGCGCCGCGCGGAAAAGGACGCGCTTCTCGACGCATTGCGCGCGCAGTCGCTGATCGACGGCGCGCATCACGCATCAAACGACTTCGACGACGCCTTGGCTCGGGCGCTCCATGCCTTCATCGCGCGCACGCCGTCATTGCTCGCCATGGCGCAACTCGACGATCTCGCGGGGCAAACGCAGGCGATCAACTTGCCCGGCACCGATCGCGAACGCTTGAACTGGCGACGCAGACTGCCAGAATCGCTCGACGCGCTCTTTGATTTGCGCCGCGCCCGCGCGATCCTCGCCGGGCTTTGCCGCAATGTGGACGCGATTCCCGGCGCATATCGGCCTCCGGGCGAAATTGATGCCGCGGACGGACATGAGCGTTTCGAGCATGGCGGGTAACCAAGCCACCGAGCGCGGGCTCATCTCTGCGGCGCTCTTTGCGATTTCTGTCGCATTTTCCGCGCATGCCGAACAACAAGGTCCAGACGCCAAAGACATCTCGTCGAAGCAACAAGAATTGCGCGGCGTCGAAGACACGATGGGCGCCGCCCAGGAGCGCGCGCGTCGACTCGAAGAGCAGCTTGTCGATCACGCCGCCGCGCGCGAACGACTGAATGGCGCGCTCATCGAAGCGACGCAGCGGCTGCAGGAGACGGAAAGTCGCGCGGCTGAAATCGAAGAGCGGCTTTCGGCGCTCACCGAGAATGAGCGCAAGATCGTCTCTTCGCTCGAGAGCCGCCGCGGATTGATCATGGAGATCCTTACCGTTCTGCAACGGATGGGCCGTAAGCCGCCGCCGGCGCTGATCGCGCGTCCGAACGAGATTCTCGAGGCCGTCCGGGCGTCGCTCGCGCTCGGCGCCCTGCTGCCGCAAATGCGCGCCGAAGCGCGCCAGCTGCAGCGCGATCTATCGGAGCTGGAGCAGGTGCGCGATGGCGTTCGGCGCGAGCGCGAACGCCTCGCGGAGCAGCAAGCGAGTCTCAGCGCTCAGCGCGAAAGGCTCGCCCCGATGATCGGAGAACGTCAGGAGGCGCTTTCCACTGCGCAAAGCGCCTTGCAGGCGGAGACGGAGCGCGCGCGCACGCTGGCGCAGCGCGCCACGAGCCTCAAAGACCTGATCTCGCGCATGGAGGCGGACAGCGCGGCGGCGCGGCGCGCGGCGGAGGCGGCGCGCAAGGCCGACGACGAGCGTACAAAAGCTCAAGCGATGCTTTCCGAGCGGGAGCGGCTCAAAGCGCTGTCTGCGCCGTTCAAGGATCCGGCGCGGCTTGCACCCGCCGTCGCTTTCATTGATCTTAAAGGCCGGCTGCCGGCCCCGGCCGCGGGATCGGTGGTGCGGCGTTTCGGCGCGCCCGACGGTTTTGGCGGCAAGGAGAAGGGCCTGTCGATCGCGGCGCGCGAAAATGGGGTGGTTATCGCTCCCTGCGACGGATGGATCGCTTTTTCAGGGCCTTACCGAAGTTATGGACAACTCTTGATCATTAACGCCGGCGGCGGTTATTATGTGGTCCTGGCCGGCATGAGTCGCACCAATGTGAACGTGGGACAGTTCGTTCTCGCAGGTGAGCCGGTTGCCAGCATGGGAGACGGAGCCGCGCAAACCGCGGCGACCATCGCAATCGGCGCGAAACAACCCATTCTTTATGTTGAGTTCCGCAAGGACGGAGCGTCAATCGACTCGGGCCCATGGTGGGCAAAGTCAGACAGTCGGAAGGTCGGCGGATGATTCGCAAAACAGCCCTTATCGCCACAGGAATCGCAATTGGAGCGGGATGCGCCACGCTTGGCCAGCAGGCGCGCGCCGTCATCGGCGCTCCGGCTCAAGCCGCTTCCGCCGACACCTACAAGAACCTCAGCCTGTTTGGCGACGTGTTCGACAAGGTGCGCGCCGACTATGTCGAGAAGCCCGATGAGCAAAAGCTCGTCGAAAACGCCATCAACGGCATGCTGACCTCGCTCGATCCGCATTCGAGCTACCTGGACGCCAAGGCCTTCAAGGATATGCGGACGCAGACCGAGGGCAAGTTCGGCGGCTTGGGCATCGAGGTCACGCAGGAAGACGGGCTCGTGAAGGTCGTCACGCCGATCGACGACACGCCAGCGTCGCGCGCCGGGATCATGTCCGGCGATCTCATCGGCGCCATCGACGACGAGACCGTGCAGGGCATGACCCTCAATCAGGCCGTCGACAAAATGCGCGGCGCGATCAACACGCCTGTCAAGCTGACGCTCTTCCGCGGCAAGAACAAGGACAAGGTCGAGGTCAAGCTGGTCCGCGCCGAGATCCACATCAAATCCGTGCGCTCGCGCAAACAGGGCGACGACATCGCCTATGTCCGTATTTCGCAGTTCAATGAAGAAACCGCGGAGGGCCTGCGCACCGCCATGGCCAAGGCGCAGCAGGACATCCCCGCGGACAAGTTCAAAGGCTACATCCTCGATCTGCGCAACAATCCGGGCGGCTTGCTGGATCAGTCCATCCAGGTCGTCAACTCCTTCATCGACAAGGGCGAGATCGTCTCGACGCGCGGCCGCAACGCTGATGAAACCCAGCGCTACAACGCCCGCGGCTCCGGCGATCTGTCGAAGGGCAAGCCGGTCGTCGTGCTGATCAACGGCGGTTCGGCCTCGGCGTCCGAAATCGTCGCCGGCGCTTTGCAGGATCACAAGCGCGCGACGCTGATCGGCACGCGCTCCTTCGGCAAGGGCTCGGTGCAGACGATCATTCCGCTCGGCGGCTCCAGCGGCGCGTTGCGGCTGACGACGGCGCGCTATTACACGCCGTCCGGCCGCACGATCCAGGCCAAGGGCATCGATCCCGACATGATCATCCTGCAGGACGTGCCGGACGAGCTCAAAGGCAAGGACGACACCAAGGGCGAAGCCTCGCTGAAGGGCCATCTCAAGACTGGCGACGAGGAAAAGACCGGCTCGCAAGCTTATGTCCCGCCGGATGAGGCGAAGGACAAGCAGCTGACGGCCGCGGTCGAGCTTCTGCACGGCAAGCCGAGGGCGCAGATCCTCGCCGAACAGTCCAAGGAAGTCGCCAAGGACACGACCAAGCCGCCGTCAAAGGCCGCCAATTGACGGTGATGGCCGTGGGGCTTAGACGGTCGGCGGGAGTTTCCGGCGGTCGATGAGCTTTCTGTCCACTTACGCTAATCCAACGCGCTTTCTGCGTTTCGCAGAACGCGCGTTGCCGTGGCTCTCAAGCGCCACGGCGCTGCTGCTCGCGATCGGGCTCTACGGCGCCTTCACGGCGCCGCCCGATTATCAGCAGGGCGAAACCGTTCGGATCATGTACATCCATGTTCCGTCCGCCTGGCTTGCCATCTTCGCCTATATCGTGATGACCTCGGCGTCGCTCGGCGTTCTGGTGTGGCGTCATCCCCTCGCCGACGCGGCGCAGAAAACCGCCGCCAGCCTCGGCGCCGCTTTCACCTTCATCTGCCTCGTCACGGGCTCGCTTTGGGGCAAGCCGATGTGGGGGACGTTCTGGGTCTGGGACGCGCGCCTCACCTCGATGCTGGTTCTTTTTCTTCTCTATCTCGGCCTCATCGCCGTCAGGCAGACGATGGACGATACGCCGCGCGGCGCGCGCATCGCGGCGATCATGACGCTCGTCGGCGCCATCGACATTCCGATCATCAAATATTCGGTCGACTGGTGGAATACGTTGCACCAGCCGGCCTCGGTGTTTCGCATTGACGGACCCGCGATCTCCGGATCGATGCTGTGGCCGCTGATCGTCATGGCGCTCGCCGCGACGCTGTTGTTTTCGACGCTGCATATCATGGCGATCCGCAACGAAATCCTGCGCCGGCGCCTCGCGCGCCTGTCGATGCAGGCCGTCCGCGCCGGCGAAGTCGCCGGAGACGAAAGCATGGAGGCGGCGGAATGAGCGGCCACGGGTTCTATATCGCCGCCGCCTATGGCGTGACGGCCGCGACGCTCGGCGTCGTGACCTTGCGCATCGTCCTGGATTATCGCCGCCTGCGCGCGGCGCTGGCGCGCTTTGGCGCGGCGGGCGCGCGCGATGAAGGAGAGGGCGCGTGAGCGACGCCGTCGCGCCGCGCTCGGCGCTGCGCTTTCTGCCGCTGGCGCTTTTCGCGCTGCTGGCGCTCGTCTTCCTGGTGCGACTCTTCTCCGGCGACGCGTCGCGTATCCCCTCGGCGCTGATTGGCAAGCCCGCGCCGGCTTTCGATCTGCCGGCGCTTGAAGGACTGGCCGGCGTTCCCGGTCTCTCGACCGAAGATTTGAGCAAGGGTCACGTGAGCCTCGTCAATGTCTTCGCGAGTTGGTGCGGACCCTGCCGACAGGAGCACTCGGCGCTCATGGCGATCGCCGGCGACGAAGCGCTCGGGGCCAAAGGCGTCGAGCTTTACGGGCTCTCCTACAAGGATGAAACGACCAAGGCCTTAGGTTTTCTTGAGGAGGGCGGCAATCCTTTCGCGCGCGTCGGCGTCGATCCTGCCGGCCGCACGGCGATCGACTTCGGCGTGTACGGCGTGCCGGAGACCTTCGTGATCAAGGGCGACGGAACGATCGCCTATAAGTTCGTCGGACCGCTGACGCCTTCCGCCATTGCGACGACGCTTATTCCCGAGATCGAAAAAGCGATGGCGGGCGGGGCGGCCACGACGCGCTGAACGCGTCGGGCGCCCGGGATTATGGCGCTCTGAGGAAGAGGCCGACGGTCAGCGCCGCGCCGACCACGACGATGAAGGTGCGCAGGATTTTTTCGTCGATGTGATGGATGAGGCGGGCGCCGGCGACGCCGCCGATCGTCGCGCCCACGCTCGTCACCAGCGCCTGCGGCCAGTGCAGATCCGGCGAGAACAGGAAGATCGCGACGGCGGAGGCGTTCATGACGCCGGCCAGAACATTTTTCGTCGCGCTGGCGACGCGCACGCCCTGTCCGGCCATGGTCAGAGCGGCGACCATGAGGAAGCCGATGCCGCCGCCGAAATAGCCGCCGTAAACCGAAATTAGAAATTGCGCGAGGGCCGCGCGCGGCGGGCCGAGATGGCTATGCGTTTCGACGGGCTTGCGAAAGAAGCTGCCCCAGGCGAAGACCAGCGTCGCAAAGAGCACGAGCCATGGCACGAGACGCGCGAAGAGTCCGCGCGGCGTGCCAAGCAACACCGCCGCGCCGACGGCGCCGCCGACGATGCTGATAACGAACAGCGTGCGCAGCGAAAGCCCATTGGCGCCCCTCGCCAGCTTACGGCCGGTCCAGCCGGTCGCGACCTGCGCCGGAAACAGCGCCGCGCATGACGTGATATTGGCGGCGAGCGCGTCCATGCCCGTGAACATCAGGGCGGGAAGCGTGAGGAACGAGCCGCCGCCGGCGAGCGCATTCTGCGCGCCCGCCCAGGTCGCTACCGCAAACAGCAGAATGTAAGCCATGCGCGCCTATGTCAGCTCGCGCGGCTCAAATCAAGCGGGCCGACTCCATCATCAGTCCCGCCGCGAGAAGTCGTATCAGCACGCCGAGCTGCTCATCCAGCAACTTTGGCGGGGTCTCAGCGATCTTCTCCTCAAGCCCTAGCGCGATGACTCCATGCACGGCCGAAAACAGCGTGCGCGCGAGCGCGGCGCGCGCCGTCGCGTCCTTGCCTGGCAGCAGTTGCGCAAGCGGCGCGTCCAACCGACTGAACAGCCGGTTGCGCGCGTCCGCATACCAGGCCGGCACGGGCGCGCCAGGGGGCAATCGGTGCTCGAACAGCGCGCGCCAGCTCGGCTCCTCTTTTCTCGCAAAGCTCAGATAGGCCCGCGCCATGGCTTCGAGCGCCTGCTCCGCCTCTGCGTCAACGAAGGCCGCGTCGAGCGCGAGCTCCAGGCGCGCCAGCGTGCGCGCGTTGACCCGCAGGATCAGCTCGTCGAGGTCATGAAAAGCGGTATAGATCGCGCCGAGCGCGCAGCCGGCCGCGGCGGCGAGATCGCGCGCTTTCAGTCCGGCGAGACCCTGCGCCGCCACCGTTTCCTGCGCGATGTCGATAAGCCGGTCACGCAATTGCGTCCGGCGGTCGGCTCCCGCGTCGGCATTCTTCTCGTTCAAGGGCGTCTCCCAATTCGACATGAACACCGTTCATTTTCTTGTTGACGGCAGAGCGAAAGCGCTGCAGTCTCCATATTGAACATAGTTCATGGCGAAAGGCTGACCTTCACCCCCTCGCAACCCGATTGCAACGCCGATCGCCACGCCCATTGCAACGCGTCCGGTTTGACCGATCCTTAAGGCTGATCGGCGAAAGTCACGACGCACCTCCCGGAAGCTTCGACATGACGCATTCGCTTCTCGCTTCTCGGCGTTTCGCGCCATTGTTCTGGCGTCAGTTCTTCGCCGCCTTCAACGACAATTTCCTGAAGAACGCCCTGGTTCTCTTGATCCTGGCGCATGCGGCCGAAGGCGGCGCGTCGCTTGTGACGCTCGCCGGCGCGGCCTTCATCGCGCCGTTCTTTCTTCTGTCGGCGATCGGCGGCGAATTCGCCGACAAATACGACAAGGCGCGCGTCGTGCGCTGGCTTAGCGTCGCGGAGATCGCCGTGGCGGCATTGTCCGCGACCGGCTTTCTGTTCGCCAATATCCCCACGCTCTTTGGCGCGCTCATCCTCTTCGGCGTCACCGGCGCGCTGTTCGGTCCCGTCAAATACGGCATCTTGCCCGACCATCTGACGCGCGAGGAACTTCCGGCGGGCAATGCCCTCGTCGAGAGCGCGACCTTTTTCGCAATTCTCAGCGGCACGGTCGCCGGCGGCATGGCGTTGCATGTCGGCGACGGGGTGATCCTCGCCGCGGGAGTCATGGGCGTCGCGGCGCTGGCTCTTGGCGCGGCGTGGCTGATTCCCCCAACGCGGCGCGCCGATCCCGATCTTACGATCGACGCCAATGTCTTCCGCTCAACCTTCAAATTGCTGCGGCATCTGCGTGGTCAAATAGAACTGCGGCGGCTGGCCGTGGTGACGAGCCTCTTCTGGCTGTTCGGCTCCGTCGCCATGTCGCTCACGCCCTCGCTTATCACTCAGACGCTGCATGGCGCGGAGATCCTCGTCAGCATTCATCTGGCGCTGTTCGCCGTGGGCATCGCCATCGGATCGGGGCTCGCCGCCTTCCTGCTCAAGGGCAAGATCGTGCTGCTGCCCTCCGCCGTCGGCGCGGCGCTCGTCGCTTTTGCGTCCGCGGACCTTGGCCTCGCGCTGCTGCTTTCGAATGCGCCCGCCGCAGCGACGGCGCTGTCGCCGCAAGCCTATTTCGCTCAACCGCTCGCCTGGCGCGCCGCGATTGATCTTTCACTGCTCGCGCTCGCCGGCGGACTGATGATCGTTCCGTCCTTCGCCGCCATTCAGGCGCAGAGCGCGCCTCAGCAGCGCGCCCGCACCATCGCCGCCGTGAATGTGCAGAACGCCGCCTTCATGGCGCTCGGCGGCGTGGGGGTTGCGGGTCTGCAGAGCCTGGGCGTCTCTTTCGCGGCGCTCCTGATTGGCATGGCCGTCGTCGCGCTCGTCGCTTCGATCTGGATCGTCAAGGCGGTCGTCGCGTCGCCTTTGCAGGATCTGCTCTCGATCTATTTTCGCGCCTTCTACCGTCTCGAGGTTAAGGGACTCGAGAATTTCGAGAAGGCGGGACCCAATCCGATCGTCGCGCTCAACCATGTGAGTTTTCTCGACGCCGCGGCGATTTTCGCCGTCATGCCAAAGCAGCCGGTCTTCGCCGTTGACCGCGCGATCTCGAAGACATGGTGGGCGAAGCCGTTTTTGAAATTCATGCGCGTGATCCCGCTCGATCCAGCCAATCCGCTTGGCGCGCGCGCGCTCATCAATGCGGTCAAGGACGGAAACCCGCTCGTCATCTTCCCGGAAGGCCGTCTCACGGTCACCGGCAGTCTGATGAAAGTCTATGACGGCGCGGGGCTGATCGCGGAGAAATCCGGCGCGATGGTCGTCCCGGTGCACATCGACGGCGCCGAGGCGACGATGTTCTCGCGGCTGACGCGCGAACAGGCGCGCCGGCGCTGGTTTCCGAAATTCACGCTCACCGTGCTCGAACCGATCCGCCTGACGGTCGATGACGCGCTGAAGGGCAAGGCGCGGCGGATGGCGGCCGGCGCGGCGCTCTATCAGATCATGTCGGATCTCGTCTTTCGCGCGACCAACGCCGATCGCACGCTTTTTGAAGCCGTCGTTGAAGCCGCGCGCACGCATGGGCTGTCGCGCGTCGCTCTCGAAGACCCGATCGCCGGCAAGCTCAGCTATCGCAGGCTGCTGATCGGGACGCGCGCGCTCGCCGGCAAGATTGCGCGCATTGGAAGGCCGGGCGAGGCGATCGGTCTGATGCTGCCGAACGCCAATGGCGCGGGAATAGCGTTCCTCGCGGTCATTTCGGCCGGCCGCACGCCGGCGATGATCAACTTCACCGCCGGCGCCGCCAATATTCTGGCGGGCTGCGAGGCGGCGCAGGCGAGGACGATTCTGACGTCGCGCGGCTTCATCGAGAAAGCCAAGCTCGAAAAGCTTGTCGCGGCGCTCGAAGAGAAAGTTGCGCTCGTCTATCTCGAAGATATTCGGGCGCGCATCTCCTTCGCCGACAGACTCGACGCCTTTAGGCGGCTCCGCAAACCCGTCGCCCCGCGCAAGGCCGAGGAGATGGCGGCGATACTTTTCACCTCGGGTTCAGAGGGCGCGCCAAAGGGCGTGGCGTTGTCGCATCGAAACATGCTCGCCAATGCCGCCCAAGCGGCGGCGCGCATCGACTTCGGACGCACCGACAAGGTCTTCAACGTGCTGCCGATGTTCCATTCCTTCGGTCTGACGGTCGGCTTCACGTTGCCGCTCATCTCCGGCGTTCCGATCTATCTTTATCCCTCGCCCTTGCACTATCGCATCGTGCCGGAACTCGTTTACGGCTCAAACGCCACGATTCTTTTCGGGACGGACACTTTTCTCGCCGGTTACGCGCGCCCGGCCCACGCTTATGACTTCCGGTCGATCCGTTATGTCGTCGCCGGCGCCGAGCCGGTGAAGCAATCGACGCGCGATCTGTGGATGGAGAAGTTCGGCGTCCGCATCCTTGAAGGCTATGGCGTGACGGAAGCGTCGCCGGTCCTCGCGCTCAACACGCCGATGTTCAACAGATTCGGCTCTGTCGGACGCCTGATGCCGGGCGTCGAACATCGGCTCGAACCCGTGCCGGGTGTGGAGGACGGCGGGAGGCTCTTGGTGCGGGGGCCCAATGTGATGATGGGCTATCTCAAGATCGACAAACCGGGCGTGGTGCAGCCGACGGAGAACGGCTGGCATGATACGGGCGATATCGTCACCATCGACGCGCAGGGCTATGTGACGATCAAGGGTCGCGCCAAGCGCTTCGCCAAGGTCGGCGGCGAGATGGTGTCGCTCGCGGCGATCGAACAGCTGGCGGCGGAACTTTGGCCAAACGCGCTGTCGGCGGCGGCGACCGAGATCGATCCGCGCAAGGGCGAGAGAATCACTCTCATCACGCAGCAGAAGGACGCGACGCGCGCCGATTTCCAGGCCTACGCCAAATCGAAGGGCGCCTCCGACCTGATGATTCCGGCGGAAATCATGCTTGTGGAGCAGGTGCCGCTTCTGGGCTCCGGCAAGCTCGATTTCGCGGCGGTGACCAAAATGGTGCGCGAGCGCGGGCGCTACATTCTGCCCAATCCGCGCCTACCCAACGGCCTGCAGGGGCGCATCGACGGCAACGCCGCTGCGCCCGCGTGAAACGGGGTTGCGCGGGGGAGCGCTGCATCGCCAACCTTTGGCGTCGCGGCCCTCGTCCTTCGAGATGCCGCCTTCGATCTCGGGCTTGCCGAAGATCGACATTCAAATTCGCAAGTCGGGTAAACCCGACTTGCGGGCGGCTCCTCAGGATGAGGACCGCAGGGGCTCTAAAAAGCTTGGACCCTCTAAAACAGGTCAGTTTTGCGAAACCAAAGGCCCCTCATCCTGAGGAGGCCGCTTAGCGGCCGTCTCGAAGGACGAGGGGCGCTGGCGTTAGCCCCGCAAAAGCGCGGGCGGCGCCACGCCATGCGCCCGCCGTCAATCTCTCAAGCTCTTGATTAATACGTCCACGCTTGCTTTATCGCGGCGCAATATCTTTCTCGGGAGCTGCGCCTCATGTCGACTTGGCCAAACTACGGCAAAATCACCGGTCCGATCGTGCTGATCGGCTTCGGCTCCATCGGCCGAGGCATTTTGCCGCTGATCGAGCGCCATTTCGATTTCGACAAATCGCGCTTCACCGTCATCGACCCGGTCGATACGCATCGCCGTTTGCTCGACGAGCGCGGCATCGCTTTTCTCAAAACCAAGCTGACGCCGGAGAACTACCGCGAGGTCTTGACCCCGCTGCTGACGAAGGGCGAAGGCCAGGGCTTTATCGTCAATCTCTCAGTCGACGTTTCCTCGCTCGCGATCATCAAGCTCGCGCGCGAATTGAACGCGCTATGCGTCGACACGGTGGTGGAGCCATGGCCGGGCTTCTATTTCGACAAGACCATGTCCAATGAAGCGCGCACCAATTATGCCCTGCGCGAGACGGTGCTCGACGAGCGCCGCAAAAATCCCGGCGGATCGACGGCGGTTTCCTGCGTCGGCGCCAATCCCGGCATGGTGTCCTGGTTCGTCAAGCAGGCGCTCGTCGATATCGCGCGCGACACGGGCGCTTTCGACAAGGAGCCGGCGACGCGCGCCGAATGGGGCGCGCTCGCCCAAAAGCTCGGGGTCAAGGGCGTTCACATCGCCGAACGCGACACGCAGCGCGCGCGCGATCCGAAGCCGCGCAATGTTTTCGTCAACACCTGGTCGGTCGAAGGCTTCGTCTCCGAGGGCTTGCAGCCCGCCGAACTCGGCTGGGGCACGCATGAAAAATCTTTGCCCGACATCGGCCGCACGCATCCCTCCGGCTGCGGCGCGGCGATCTATCTGCTCTCGCCCGGCGCCAATACGCGCGTGCGCTCATGGTGCCCGACGCCGGGGCCGCAATATGGCTTCCTCGTCACTCACAATGAGTCGATCTCGATCGCGGACTATCTCACCCTGCGCGACGATAAGGGTCAGGCGATCTATCGTCCGACCTGTCACTACGCCTATCATCCCGCCGACGACGCCGTGCTTTCCCTGCACGAGATGTTCGGCGCCGCCGGCAAGATGCAGGAGAGCTGGAAGATTCTCGACGAGCATGAAATCGTCGACGGAATCGACGAGCTCGGCGTGCTGCTCTATGGCCACGCCAAGAACGCCTATTGGTACGGGTCGCAGCTCTCGATCGAGGAGACGCGCGATCTCGCGCCCTATCAGAACGCCACCGGACTGCAGGTGAGTTCGGCGGCGCTCGCCGGCATGGTCTGGGCGCTGGAGAACCCGCAGGCGGGAATCGTCGAAGCCGACGAGGTCGACTACAAGCGCTGCCTCGACGTGCAGCTGCCGTATCTCGGCCCGGTGAAGGGCTATTACACGGATTGGACGCCGCTCGAGGGGCGTCCCGGGCTGTTCCCGGAAGATATCGACGAAAGCGATCCGTGGCAGTTCAAAAACATTCTGGTGCGGTGAGGGCGCGCATCAGAGTCGGCCTCAACACGCGCGGGGCCCCTCGGCGCGCTTTTTCGTTCAGATAGCCGCTTGCCTCACTTTAATGTTCTCTATATGTTCTGGCTAGCGTCAGTTCTGAGCAATCGCCCAAGCGATGCTCAGCGCGACGCTGGGCAGAGGTTGCGGACATGGGGCGTGCGGCTCAGGCATCGGTAGAAATCAAAGGAGCGCCGCAGCCGATCGACGCTGCGGCCCTCATCGACGCCGATCGCCGGCGCGGACGCGGCGCCTTGTCGAAGCGCAGCGGCCGGTTCGAAAAGGAGACCCGCGAGGAGGCCGACGACGGCTGGGGATCGCTGGAGAGCTTGCCGGCGCTCAAGACCAATTTCCACGTCGAGAAGCCGCGCACGATCATCACCAGGAATGATTCGCCGGATATTTCCTTCGATCGCTCAATCAATCCCTATCGCGGCTGCGAGCATGGCTGCGTCTATTGCTTCGCGCGGCCGACGCACGCCTATATGGGCTTTTCGCCGGGCCTCGACTTCGAGACCGAGATCTTCGTCAAGGAAGGCGCGGCGCAGCTTCTCGAACGCGAATTATCGGCGCCGCGCTACGTCCCCAAGACGATCGCCATCGGCACCAACACCGATCCCTATCAGCCCGCCGAGAAGAGCCATCGAATCATGCGTTCGATCCTCGAAGTGCTGGCGCGCGCCAATCATCCGGTCGGCATCGTGACGAAGTCCGCGCTCGTCCTGCGCGACCTCGATCTGCTCGCGCCAATGGCGGCGAAGGGCCTCGCGAAGGTCGCGATCTCGGTGACGACGCTCGACCGCAAGTTGGCGCGGCTGATGGAGCCGCGCGCCGCGACGCCCGAGTTGCGGCTTGATGCGCTGGAGAAGCTCAGCGCCGCCGGCGTGCCGACGGCGGTGATGACGGCGCCGATCATTCCCGCCATCAATGACGACGAAATCGAGCGGATCTTGGCGCGGGCGCACGCCGCCGGCGCTCGCGAGGCTGGCTATGTGATGCTGCGCCTGCCGCTCGAATTGCGCGATCTCTTCACCGAATGGCTGGCGACGCATTTTCCTGAAAGGGCCCGCCGAGCCCTCGCGCTCGTGCGCTCGACGCGAGACGGCAAGCTTTACGATCCGTCCTTCGGGACCCGCATGAAAGGCGAGGGGCCCTACGCCTGGATGATCGGCCGGCGTTTTGAGCTCGCGGCCGCCCGGCTCGGTTTTGCGCAGAAAACAAGAATGCGAACGGATCTGTTCGAGCCGCCCCGACGCGCGCCGCAGCAGCTCAACCTCTTCTGAGCCCACTCTTAGGCTGGTCTCCGGCGAGCTTATCGCGCTCGCGCGGGCCGAGAATTCTTTGGACGCCGCCGCAAACGCCGTCTTTCCGGTTGCCAGCCGCCCGCCCTCCGCGCTTTATTCGCTGCGCGGTCCTGCACTGACGCCACTGTCGCGCAGAACCCTAGCGATTCGCCCCGGGGGGAGCGTTGGTGACGGCCAAGGGGCCCCATTTTCGACTGGAAGCCCAGCTGCGCCGGAAAGGCGTCTGGCCGATCGCCGGCGTCGACGAGGTCGGACGGGGGCCGCTCGCGGGTCCGGTGGCGGCGGCGGCGGTGATTCTCGATCCCGAACGACGGCCGCGGGGCCTCGATGATTCGAAGGCGCTGAACCAGGCGCAGCGCGAAGAAGCGTTTGAGCGCATCATGGCGAGCGCGCTCGCGGTGAGCGTCGCCTTCGTCGCCCCCGCCGAGATCGACCGCATCAATATCCGCCAGGCGACGCTCGCGGCGATGGCGCGGGCCGTCGCCGGCCTTTCTCATACGCCGGCCTATCTTCTCATCGACGGCAACGACCGGCCGCCGGTCAACTGCCCCTGCCAGCTGATCATCAAGGGCGACGCGACGGCGCTCAGCATCGCCGCCGCCTCGATCGTCGCCAAGGTCGCGCGCGACGCCATGATGCGCCGCCTCGCCGTCCACTATCCGCACTATGGTTTTGAGACCAATGTCGGCTACGCCGTGCAGCGTCACCTCGATGCGCTGGCGCTGCACGGCGCGAGCCCGGCGCACCGCGTCAGCTTCGCGCCCGTCCGCGAGGCGTGAGGCCTCGTCAACTATTCGCTAACCTTTTTACTTCTTTAAGACTTCCGTTCGAAAAAGAGACGTCTGCATTTTGCCAATCTAAACGCCCCCTTTACCTCCCTCCTTCACTATCTCGCATGTTGGTTGCGTTGATGGTGTTCAGTTCATGCGTAGCGCGCGCGTCGGGGCGGCTCGCCTCAAAGCCCGAAATCAGGTCACGCGTATCGGGCGCACAAATGAAGGGCCGCTCCGCGCGACGGCGCGCAACGAAATCCTGTGCGGCGACTGCGTCGCGTCAATGGAGCGACTGGCGCAGGAGAGCGTCGACCTCGTCTTCGCCGATCCGCCCTATAATCTCCAGCTCGCCAATCGGTTGCATCGCCCGGATCAAAGTCTGGTCGATGCGGTCGATAACGACTGGGACAAATTCGCAAATTTCGCCGCCTATGACGCCTTTACGCGCGACTGGCTCGCGCAGGCGCGCCGGGTGATGAAGCCCTCTGCGACGATTTTCGTGATCGGCTCCTACCACAATATTTTTCGCGTCGGCGCGATCATGCAGGATCTCGGGTTCTGGATCCTGAACGACATCGTCTGGCGCAAAAATAATCCGATGCCGAACTTTCGCGGCCGGCGCTTCACCAACGCCCATGAGACGATGATCTGGGCGGCGCGCGACCAAAGCGCCAAGAACTACACCTTCAATTACGAAGCGCTGAAGGCGGCGAACGAAGATTGCCAGATGCGGTCCGACTGGCTGCTGCCGATCTGCGGCGGGACCGAGCGCCTCAAGGATGACGCGGGCCGCAAGACCCATCCGACGCAAAAGCCGGAAGCGCTGCTCGCGCGCGTTATTCTCGCGGCTTCGAAGCCAGGCGATCTGGTGCTTGATCCCTTCTTTGGCACGGGAACGACCGGCGCTGTCGCCAAGCGCCTCGGGCGCGACTGGCTCGGCATCGAGCGCGACGGCGACTATCGCGCCGCGGCGCGGGCGCGGATCGCGGCGATCGAACCCTTGCCGCATGAAACGCTCGCGACGGCCCCGTCGAAGCGCACGGAGCCGCGTATCGCGTTTGCCAGCCTCGTTGAAGCAGGACTCATCGCGCCGGGCGCGACGCTCGTTGACGCGAAGCGTCGCCATCGCGCGGTGGTGCGCGCCGACGGCGCGCTGTCGCTCTCCGGCTTCGTCGGCTCGATCCACAAGACCGGGGCGCTGGCGCAAGGCCTGCCGGCCTGCAACGGCTGGACCTTCTGGCACTATGAAGAAAAGGGCGCGCTCGCGCCGATCGACGATCTTCGCGCCGAGGCTCGCGAACGTCTCAAAGTGGCGGCCGAGTGACCTGCTCTCTTCCATGAGGAAGGGTAGAGCGCCTCAAACTATTTCGGTCTGAACCTTCTCACGTCATTCCCGACGCGCGAAGCGCGATCGGGAATCCAGAGCAGACCAGCATTCTTGTATCGGCTCTGGATTCCCGATCAGGCCTTCGGCCTGTCGGGAATGACACCCAGCGCAGGGGTCGACGGAATTCGTATCAGACCAAAAAGCCTGCGTAGAAGCCGACGAGCAGCACGATTCCGATGAAGGCGCGGTAGAAGACGAAGGGCCAGGCGGAGAAGCGCTCGAGAATTCGCAACAAGCCCCAGATCGCGACAAAGGCGGAGATCGACGCGACGAAAAGCCCGAGCGTCAGCACCGCCCAGCCGTGGAAATCGAGCTGCGCCTTATGCAGCTCCCACAGCTCCTTCAGTCCCGCGAGGGCGATCGCCGGCAGGCCAAGCAGGAAGGAAAAGCGCGCCGCTTCCTCCCGCTTCAAATCGAGAAACAGCGCCGCCGTCAGAGTCGAGCCCGAGCGCGAGACGCCCGGAATGAGCGCGCCGACCTGCGCGAAGCCGACGATCATCGCGTCCTTCAGGCTGACATGTTCGAGCGTGCGCTTGTGATTGCAATAGAGTTCGGCGATGGCGAGCAGCGCCGCCATGACGATGCAGGAAATCCCGATCACCGGCAGCGTGCGTAGCGGCGAGCCGCAGGTGTTGAGCGTATGCGACAGCGCGAGGCCGGCGATGCCGATCGGGACGGTCGCGAGCGCGATCCAGACCACGAAACGAAAGGTCCAGTCGTTGAAGTCGCGCCGCACCAGCGCCCGCACGGATCCCTCGGCAAGCGCGCGAATGTCGCTCCAGAAATAGCTGACGACGGCGGCGAGCGCCGCGAGCTGCATCGCCGCGGAGAAGGCGGAGCCGGGGTCCTTCCAGCCGAGCAGCGCCGGCACGATGCGCATATGCGCGGTGGAGGAGATCGGCAGAAGCTCGGTGATGCCCTGCACCACGCCAAGAACGGCGACTTTCCAATAGCCGAGATCGACAAAACCGGTGTCGAGCCCATTCGTGCAAGCGGTCGCCATAGAGGCCCTCGTCTCGTTTGTCGGCCCCGCGACGAATCACGAAGGCGTCAAGCGACTCCGACTTCTGGCAAACAAGCCGGCCCCGATCAAGGCGAGGCGCAGGCAATCGCGCGACGCCTGTGCGTTTGCGCGTCCCTCCCCTTTACGGGGAGGGTGGCCCCGCGAAGCGGGGGCGGGTGGGGTCACATCCACTCGATCTGGGACGCCAAGCGCCCACCCGGCGGGCTGCGCCCGCCGACCTCCCCGCAAGGGGGAGGCATTTCACGCACCTACACAAGATCAGTGAAACAGCGCGGCGGTCTTGAGGAGCGTCGACCAGACGCCCCAGGCGAGGGGGACGCCAACGGCGGCCCAGGCGAAGACCAGCAGCAGCGATCCGCCCTTTGAGCCGGGTGGCGCGCGCCTGGCGCCAGGCGGAATGGCGTCAGTCGTCGGGACGGGGTCCAACCCTTCTTCGACGAAATCCTCGAAATCGGCGTGGGTCTCGTCCTCTTCCTTGAGGACTTCAGCGACCGTGACGTGCTTTTGCGCCGCGACCTCTTCGTCGCTCATGTAATATTTCTCGGCGCAGGGCCGCACGAGCAGATTGCAGACGAGACCGCAGAGCAGCAGGCCTGCGAGCACATACATCGTCTGATTATAGGCGGCCTCGCGCGGCGCGCCGACGCTCAGCTGATATTCGCGAATGTAATTGACAAGCACGGGTCCGAGCACGCCCGCCGTCGACCAGGCGGTCAGAAGCCGGCCGTGGATGGCGCCGACATGATGCGTGCCGAAAATGTCGGCGAGATAAGCGGGGATCGTCGAAAAGCCGCCGCCATACATGGTGATGATGACCGCAAAGAGCAGGACGAAGACGCCCACCATGCCGCCCTTCGCCGCGAAGGGTTCGGCCGAATACAGCGCGATGCCGACGACAAAAAAAATCGCGTAAGTGAGCTTGCGGCCAAACTTATCGGAGGCCGAGGCCCAGCCGATGCGCCCGCCGATGTTGCACAGGCTCAAGAGGCCGGTGAAGCCTGCCGCGATCGCCGCGATCTGCTTTTTCTGATCGGGGGCGAGCAGGTCAAAACCGATGTCCAGGCCGATCAGTCTGCCGCCGAAGACTTCCTGCAGCATTGGCGAGGCCATGCCCAGAACGCCGATGCCGGCGGAGACGTTGAGACAGAGCACGGCCCAGAGCAGCCAGAATTGCGGCGTCTTCCATGCGACGTCGAGATGCACATGACGGTGCGTCACCATGGCGTTCTTGGCCGCCGTGGGCGGCGTGAATCCTTCCGGCGCCCAACCTTCGGGCGGCACCCGATAGCTGAGCGCGCCGGCGACCATGAAGGCGAAATAAATCGCCGCGAGCGTGACGAAGGTCTGCCAGACGCCCGGCGAAGCCGGCGTCGCATAGAAGCCCATCAGCCGGTCGGCGAGCGGCGCGCCGATCATCGCGCCGCCGCCAAACCCCATGATCGCGAGACCGGTGGCCAGGCCGCGCCGGTCGGGAAACCATTTGATGAGCGTCGAGACGGGCGAGATGTATCCAAGCCCGAGACCAATGCCGCCGATCACGCCGGAGCCGATCCACAGCATCCAGATCTGATGGAGATAGACCCCGAGCGCCGAGATCAGCAGGCCTCCGCACCAGCAGCAGGCTGCCGCGAGTCCGGCCTTGCGAGGTCCGGCCGACTCCAGCCAATGGCCGAAGACCGCCGCCGAGGAGCCCAGAAACACGAAGAACAGCGTGAACGTCCACCCGAGCCAGCTGATCTTCCAGTCGCAATCGGTGGCGATAAGCGTCGCGAAAAGACCGAGCGTTTCTGCGCATTCCTTCGGCTGCGCGCCGCCAATGATCCGCGACAGCGGCAGCCAGAAGACCGAAAAGCCATAGGCCATGCCGATGCACAGATGAATGGCGAGCGCCGCCGGCGGCACGAGCCAGCGATTGAATGTCGGCGCGGCGACAGTTCGCTCCCGGCTGAAAAAATCGGTTCGGGCGATGGCGTCGGCAGACATTAAACTTCCGGGCTGGTTTTTGTAGGTCGGTTATTGCGCATGCGCGGCGCGCGGCACAAGCGCGGATTCTCACGGCCTATGCCGCAATGTCTTCGACCTGTCGCGCGACTCCCGTGGGCGGCATCGCGCTCACCCTGCTGTCCAATAATGTTCAGCACGCCAATTGAATAATCCTTCCACAGATGACAATAGCATCGCGCTGAGCTGGGGAGAGATACTATGAAAATTAGATTGCTTCTTATCGTGGGCGCCGCTTTGGGATTTGCCGCGCCGGCGATGAGTAGCGCAATGGCGGCCGCTGCTGGAGCGATCTTGGTCTTTGGGAAGAGCGGCGGCGCCTCCCGTCTCGCCGATATCTCAAGTGATGCGGCTGAGGTCGTCAAAGTGCGTGGGGTTTCAGGCAGCGACAGAGCTAGTCTTATAAGCGGCGGTATGAAGACTTGCGTCCCCGCAGCGAGCAAACAGCTTGAGGGCAATGAAGAAGCCCTGAAAAAGGCCGGCGTTTCGGCAGAAACGATTCGCATGTATTGCGAATGCGCGTTGAACTATGCAGCCGACAACATAGAACCTTCTGATGCGATCAATATCTTGAAGGGGGACTCGCCGTCGCTTTTCTTGGAGAAGGTGAAAACCGGCGCTTCGGAGTGCGCGAAGTCAATTTTTAAGAAGTGAGCCGGCGAGTCTTCGCGGAAGGAGGGTCAATCGCGGCTAAACCAAAACCCTTTGTCATAATATTTCGCTCGTACATCGAGACAGGGCATCGGTTCTATGACAACCAGCTAATTCAATAATTTTCGACGCAACACTCCTGCTCCATTTGAGGACGCCTGTTTCGGTGCATTCTTAAGCGCCCGGCACAATTCCACTGCTGGTGCTAAATCGCCACGACCGATCAGTGAAAGTAGAAATCCTGCGCCAGATACAGTTCCCGACCATTCGGGGGACGCGGTGGACGAATGCTCGCGAACAGACGGCGTAGAATTTCAGCGTGGACCTCCGTACCGCCCGTAATTCGAACTATCCTCATACGCCCGCTTGGCGCGATCTTGAACGCTACGCCAACACGCGCTTCCCCCGGGGATTGAGACTGTGGCAGGCGTCGCCGCAGCTCCAGCGCCAGCCAATTGTAAAATCCACGCATTGCGCCGAGGTCAGCATTCATCGAAGCCTCCGGCGTGGGCGCAAGATATTGCGCATGCGCGAACGGCGAAACGAACAACGCAACTAAAACGACCGTGAGGGGAAATTTGTAGATCAGCACCTTCTAAACGGCCGCCTTCTCGATGATGTGGGCGAGGTCGGTCATGATGGCGTTGAGGTCGTAGTTCTTCGGCGTATAGACCGCCGCCACGCCCGCTTCGCGCAAGAGCTTCTCATCGGCCGGGGGAATGATGCCGCCGACGACCAGCGGCGCGTCGACGCCTTCCTGCTTCATCAGCTTGATCACCTCATGGGCGAGCGTCACATGCGAGCCGGAGAGAATGGAGAGGCCGATGCAATGCGCGCCTTCCTTCTTCGCCGCCTCGACAAGTTCAGCCGGCGTCGAGCGGATGCCGGCATAGATGACGTCGAAGCCGGCGTCGCGCGCGCGCACGGCGATCTGCTCGGCGCCGTTGGAATGGCCATCGAGGCCCGGCTTGCCGACCAGGAATTTCGCCCGCTTGCCGAGCTTTTGCGAGACGCGTTCGACTTCGCCGCGCACCGCGTCGAGCGCGCCGCCGACCTGACGGGCCGTCGAAGAGACGCCGGTCGGGGCGCGGTATTCCCCAAACACGCCGCGCAAAACATTGCCCCATTCGCCGGTGGTGACGCCCGCCTTCGCCGCGGCGATGGAAGGCTCGACCATGTTGCGGCCTTCCTTGGCGGCGCGCGCCAACTCTTCGATCGCGGCTTGGGCGGCCTTCTGGTCGCGGGCTTCGCGCCAGGCCTTCAGCCGCGAAATCTGTTCGGATTCGACATGTTCCGGAACGACCATGATCTGGTCGTCGCCCGAGGCGAGCGGCGACGGTTCGCCGCCGATGAATTTATTGACGCCGACGACGATCTGCTCGCCGGCTTCGATCGACTCAAGACGCGCGGTGTTAGCTTCGACGAGCTTGCCCTTCATATAGCCGATCTCGACCGCCGCGGCCGCGCCGCCGAGTTCTTCGATTTTCTTGAGTTCGGCTTTCGCCTCGGCCTTCAGTTCAGCAACCTTACGGGCGATCTCGGGATTGCCGTCGAATATGTCGCCATATTCGAGCAGATCCGTCTCATAGGCCATGATCTGCTGCATGCGCAGCGACCATTGCTGATCGAAGGGGCGGGGCAGGCCGAGCGCTTCGTTCCAGGCCGGCAGCTGCACGGCGCGGGCGCGGGCGTTCTTGGAGAGAACGACGGCCAGCATCTCGATCAGGATGCGATAGACGTTGTTTTCCGGCTGCTGCTCGGTCAGGCCGAGCGAATTGACCTGCACGCCATAGCGGAAGCGGCGGAGCTTCTCGTCCTTCACGCCGTAGCGCTCGCGCGTGATCTCTTCCCAAAGCTCCGCGAACGCCCGCATTTTGCACAGTTCGGTTACGAAGCGCATGCCGGCGTTGACGAAGAAGGAGATGCGGCCGACGACCTGAGCGAAGTCCTCCCCAGGCATTCCCGCGGCTTTCACGCCGTCGAGAATGGCGACAGCGGTCGCGAGCGCGTAGGCGAGCTCCTGCGACGGCGTCGCGCCCGCTTCCTGCAGATGGTAGGAGCAGACGTTCATCGGATTGAACTTGGGGCATTCCTTCGTGGTGAAGAGAATGAGGTCCTGCGTGAGGCGCAGCGACTGCGTCGGCGGAAACACATAGGAGCCGCGCGACAGATATTCCTTGATGATGTCGTTTTGCGTCGTGCCCTGCAGTTTTACGCGCGGCGCGCCCTGTTCCTCGGCGGCGGCGATGTAGAGCGCCATCAGCCACACGGCGGTGGCGTTGATGGTCATCGACGTATTCATCTCGGCGATCGGAATGCCGTCGAAGAGCGCGCGCATGTCGCCAAGATGCGAGACCGGCACGCCGACCTTGCCGACCTCGCCGCGCGAGAGAATGTGGTCGCAGTCGTAGCCCGTCTGCGTCGGCAGATCGAAGGCGATAGAGAGACCGGTCTGCCCTTTGGCGAGATTGGAGCGATAGAGCTTATTGGACTCGCTGGCCGTCGAATGGCCGGCGTAAGTGCGAAACATCCAGGGCTTGTCGCGGCGCGGGGCGGACATGTCGTTCATATAGCCTCTCCTCCGCCGTTGCGCTTAGCATGCGGCCAGCGCCGGAGGAAGACGGGCGCAATTGGCGGTAAGCCCTCCGAAATCCAGCGGCCGCCCGCCCGATATTTTACTTAGCCATTGAGTGATATGGCGGCTTGAGTAGGTCGACGCACGCGTCGAGTCAGCGCTCATCTTTCTTCAGCGCCTTCGGCTTGTGGATCGCGCGGGCGCCCGTCTTGCCGCTTTCGACCAGATATTGTGGATCGTCCGGGCTCGCCTCGGCGACATGGCCTTTCACGCGCGCCCGCGCCGTGACCTTCTTGACGACCTTGCCGGTCGTCACTCCCTGGGATGTCTTCCAGCTGACAGGGTCGCCGGGCTTGAACCTACGCGGCATGGCGTTGCCTCCGGCCAGAGAAACCCGCTTTCCCGGCCTTCCTGAGTTCCAGGTCCTATAAGGGCCACGCCTATTGCGATGTCAGGCGCGGCGCGATTTCGTTCAGCGACTGCACGCGCCTGGCCTGCGGACCCTCACGGCCTTGACCTTCCAGAAACTCCACCCGCTCGCCGATTTTGAGCGCGTCAAAGCCGGGTTCGGCCACGCTGTTGCGGTGAAAATAAATCTCGCGTCCATCCTCGCTTTCGAGGAAGCCGAAGCCGTCGGCGCGAAAGACGCTTTTCACCACGGCCGTCGGCACCGTCTCGTGATGCTTGACCTTGCCGCGTATCTGGCGCGACTGATCGCGCAACTGCCGCCGCGCCCGCCTGAAGGCGTCGTTGAGGGCGAACTCGGCGTCCATGAAGCGCTCGTCGGCGTCGGGCGTGCGCTCCACCGACACTTCCCGACCATCCGGGAGTGCGATGTAGATCGTGAAATGGTGTTGGCCGCCCGTCCGATGATGGCCGCTCGGCCCCTTGGCGACGACGCGGCAGGCGGTCATGCGCCCATAAACCTTCTCCAGCTGCGCCAGCTTGGCGACGATCTTGGCGCCCAACTCGGGGCGCGGCTCCATGTCGATGAAATCGATCTCGGGCGCGGTTTCCATCGGGTCTCTTTCTGCCTCCAAGCGCAGATAAATAATGCGCGAGCGCCGAAAGGCTTCCTGCAGCCATAGAGAAACACTTGCCGATCCATAGGAATTTCGCGCTATGAAGCGCGTCGTCGCCCTATTATAAGCTCCGCCGGAACTTTATCGGCGCAAGATTCAAAGTCGGAGGGAACGAAACCTTGAGCGAGAAGAAAGACCTCTATGAGATGGGCGAGATTCCGCCGCTCGGGCATGTTCCCAAGAACATGTACGCCTGGGCGATCCGCAAGGAGCGGCATGGGCCGCCGGAAACCGCCATGCAGCTCGAGGTCTTGCCGACCTGGGAGCTCGATAGTCACGACGTGCTGGTGCTCGTGATGGCGGCCGGCGTCAATTACAACGGCGTCTGGGCGTCGCTGGGCGAGCCGGTTTCGACGCTCGACGTTCACAAGAATCCCTATCATGTCGCCGGCTCCGACGCCTCGGGCATCGTCTGGGCGGTGGGCTCCAAGGTGAAGCGCTGGAAGGTCGGCGACGAGGTCATCATCCATTGCAACCAGGATGATGGGGACGACGAGGAGTGCAACGGCGGCGATCCGATGTTCTCGCCCTCGCAGCGCATCTGGGGCTATGAGACGCCGGACGGCTCCTTCGCCCAGTTCTGCCGCGTCCAGGACCGCCAGCTCATGGAGCGCCCCAAGCACCTCACCTGGGAGGAGGCGGCCTGTTACACGCTGACGCTCGCGACCGCCTATCGCATGCTCTTTGGCCATGCGCCGCATCAATTGAAGCCCGGCGACAATGTGCTGGTGTGGGGCGCCTCCGGCGGCCTCGGCGTGTTCGCCGTGCAGCTCTGCGCCGCCTCGGGCGCCAACGCCATCGGCGTCATCTCGGACGAGAGCAAGCGCGACTACGTGCTCTCGCTCGGCGCCAAGGGCGTCATCAACCGCAAGGACTTCAAATGCTGGGGCCAGTTGCCGAAGGTCAACACGCCCGAGTTCAATGAATGGACCAAGAACGCCCGCGCCTTCGGCAAGGCGATCTGGGACATCACCGGCAAGAAGGACGTCGACATCGTCTTCGAACATCCGGGCGAACAGACCTTCCCGGTCTCCTGCCTCGTGGTGAAGCGGGGCGGCATGGTGGTTTTCTGCGCCGGCACCACCGGCTTCAACCTGACTTTCGACGCGCGCTATGTGTGGATGCGTCAGAAGCGCATCCAGGGTTCGCATTTCGCGCATCTGAAGCAGGCGTCGGCCGCCAATCGCTTCGTCCTGGACCGGCGCGTCGACCCCTGCATGTCGGAAGTCTTTTCATGGGAGAAGATTCCCCTCGCCCACACCAAGATGTGGAAGAACGAACATGCGCCCGGCAATATGGCGGTGCTCGTGATGTCGCCAAAGCCCGGCTTGCGCACGGTCGAGGATGTGACGGACGCCTATAAGCAGAAGTAGAGCGCTGCGGCGGTCGATGAGCTACTCGACCTCGATGATCGCCATCAACCCGCCGCCGCCTTTCGTCTCGGTGTTGTCATTGCTGGTGTGATGGGGGATGTGGCAATGGATCAGCCACTTCCCTCGTCGCCGCGCCGTCCAGATGACGTCATAGCGCTGACCGGGGCCGACATTGACCGTGTCGGCGAGATAGCGTGCGCTTTCAGCAAGCGTCTCGCCGTCGCGCGCCACCACTTCAAATGGTCCCCCGTGAATATGCATCGGGTGGATGAAGCCGTTGTTGGTGCCGACGAAGCGCACTTTGAGCGTTTCGCCGAGCTTCATGCGGATCGTGTCCGTCGACGGAAATGACTTGCCGTTAATGGTGAAGTAATTCGGCTGCATGCCGTCCATAGGCATCGCCGGAAACGTCAAGCCTTCGCGCCACAGCCATTCCTGCAGCTGCATGACATATTCCTGGTCGGCGGGGACCTCCTTGGCGGGCGTTGCGGGGTCGATGATGAGCGCGCCATAGAGGCCGAGAGCCTGGCTTCGATCCGGCTCTGCGTGCGGGTGATAAAAATAAGTTCCATGCTGATGCGCCGTGAACGCGTAGTCGAAGTATCCGCCCGGCGGAATCGGCGGCTGCGTGATTTCGCTCGGCCCGTCCATGGCGTTCGGCAGAATGAGCCCGTGCCAGTGAACGGTCGTGCCTTCCGGCAAGTCGTTGCGCACCCTTATTCGAACCCGGTCGCCCTCACGAATATGGATGCGTGGTCCCGGTATCTGCTGGTTATACGCATAGGCGTCGACGGCGACGTCGGGGAGGATGCTCCAGCGGATGACGGACGCGGTGAGTTCGAAGACCTTAACGCCGTCGTCCATCGTGAAAGGCAGCTCCCGATCGCCGCGGACGTCAATTGGAAAACGCGCGCGCACGAGCCGCGAATCCGCGAAGCTCATCTCGCGCATCGCTTCGGCGGTTGTGTCTCGAAACATGAGCATTCCGGGCGGCATGATCAGACCGCCCACCTCATGCGCAGAAAGCCCCATGTTCACCCAATTGGCGGGCGCGAGCATGCCGGTGGCGAGAAGAACGAGCGACGTCAGGCTGAAAGCCGCGATCTGAGCGCTTGTCGCCTCCGGCGTCGCGTGCATATGCATGGAGGCCGCGTGACCGACAGCATGTGAAGCGATCGCGTCACTCGGCGCTGTCTCTTCGGTCGCGTCCGCATGCCCATTGTGATCGTGATGCGGATGATGGGCGCCGCGTTCGGTCGACTCGGCGCTCTCACTCTTCTCAGGTTGAATGCCGACCTTCCGCTCCGTCATCAGCCCATGCTTCAGCCCTTGCGCGACCATCCAGACGTTCGAGGGATAGGCTGTGGCGAAGCCCGCCATCACGCCAAGCGACATGACTCCCCAGAAGATGAGTTCGGTGGGAACCATGGCGCGCATGTCATGCCCCATCATCAGGAAGCTCATGACCGGGGCCATGCCGGCCATCATGAAATTCATGCTGATGAATTCAGGAAAAAAGCTGCGCCGCACATTCTCCCAATAGGAGCCGCCCATCATTTCCTTCATGAACAGCGACTGAAAGATGAAGAGGCCGAAAGCGAATCCGGCGAGATATTCGACGATGAGATCGAGCCACATCGGCAGGCCCATCCAGGCGACGATGACGGCGGCCAGAATGATGCCTGTCGCGTCGCCGGCGACGCAATGGATCGTCGAGCCGACGCCCTGCTTCCACTGCGGCCGCACAAATTGCTCATGCGCCCCGGGCCGCGGCTCCTTGTCGGCGATGACATAAAGCAGAAGGCCGAAAGGTCCCGTATAGAGCGTGACGAGAATGAACCCCCACTTCATCACGACCGGTTCGGGATTCTTGTAGCCGTCGATGGCGACGTAGAGCGTGCAGGCGGCGGTTAGCGCAAACCATGCGGCAAGAAAATAGTCGATCGGCAAGAGGAGGAGCGAATGCATATCAGTCTTCTCTCATCTGGACTTGCGAAAGCGCGGCCGCCCAATCGACTTATTTGTAGATCGACTCCGACGCAGGATGAGCGGGCGAAAGCGACGGTTCAAGTCAATTGCGCGGCCAGCGTTGCTTGACGGCCCTCATGCAAAGATGCAGTCTCGACGCAGAGATCATACTCGATGCAGGCGCGGGCCACGCGCGCCGAGTCGGGGGCTGTAAGGCGGATGCGGCGATGCTCGAAGCGCGCAATCTCACCAAGCGTTACGACGGCGCGGACTCTCCGGCGCTCGATCGTTTGAATTTGACCGTGCCGGCGGGCGAGGTGTTTTGCCTGCTCGGTCCGAACGGCGCCGGGAAGACGACGACCGTCAATCTCTTCTTGAATTTTATACAGCCGACCGCAGGCCAGGCGCTCGTCTGCGGCGTCGACGCCGCGGTTGATCCCTCGGAGGCGCGCGCGCTTCTCGCCTATATCCCCGAGCAGGTGATGCTTTACGGCGCGCTGACGGGCCTTGAGAATCTGCAATATTTCACCGAAATCTCCGGCGCCGAGGCGCCGCGCGAGACGCTGCTCTCGCTGCTCGCCGCCGCCGGCCTGCCGAGCGACGCCTTCGATCGTCCCGTACGCGGCTATTCCAAGGGCATGCGCCAGAAGGTCGGCGTCGCCATCGCGCTCGCAAGGCGCGCGCAGGCGCTCGTGCTCGACGAACCGACATCCGGCCTCGATCCGCTCGCGGCGAGTGAGTTCGCGGCGCTGATCGAGCGGCTGCGCAAGGACGGCATGGCGGTGCTGATGGTCACGCATGACCTCTTCCTCGCCAAGCAGTGCGGCACCAAGATCGGCATCATGGCGCAGGGGCGTCTGGCGTCCGTCTTCGGCGCCGACGACGTCGATCATCTGGGGCTGGAGCGTGCCTATCTCGATCTCTTCGCGAGGGCGGCGGCGTGAGCGATCTCGCCCTCGCCCCGCTCGCCACGACTGCGCCGGCGAAGAGCCGCTGGCGCGTCGTGCGCGCCGTCGCCGCCAAGGAATGGCTGGAGCTGTTCCGTGACCGTCGCCTTGTCTGGCTCTGCGCCTTCGTCGTCGCGCTGATGCTCGCCGCGCTCGCCTTCGGCTATGTCGAGAACGCCCGCATCCTGCGCGAGCGCGACTCGGCGGCGCGAGCCGATCGCGAACTCTGGGTCGGACAGAGCGCCAAGAATCCCCACGCCGCCGCGCATTTCGGCCAATACGCGTTCAAGCCCTTAAGCCCGCTGGCGCTCGCCGATCCCGGCGTCGACGCCTATGTCGGCTCGGCGGTGTGGCTCGAGGCGCATAAGCAGAACGAGACCCAGTTCAAACAGGCGCGCGACGGCGGCGTTGGCGCGCGGCTCGGTTCGCTGTCGCTCGCCTTCATCCTGCAGACGATCGCGCCGCTGATCGTCATCCTGATGGGCTTCGCAAGCTTCTCGGGCGAGCGCGAAAGCGGCACGCTGAAGCAGTTGCTCAGCGTGGGCGCGCGGCCGCGAGACATTCTCGCCGGCAAGGCGATGGCGCTCATCGGCGCCATTTTCGCGCTGCTCGCGCCGGCCTTTTTCGGCGCGGCGCTCGCGCTCGTCTTCTTCGTCGATCGCGAGCGCCTGTCGCTTGCCGATCAATTCCTTAGGCTCGCAGCGCTCGGCGCCGCCTATGCCGCCTATCTCGCGGGCTTCGCTTTTCTCGCGCTGGGCGTTTCGGCTTTGGCGAGAAACTCCCGCGCGGCGCTCGTGACGCTGCTCGCCTTCTGGCTCGCCAACTCCTTTCTCGCGCCGCGCCTCGCCACCGACGCGGCGCGCGCCTTCGCGCCGACGCCGACATGGCAAGACTTTCGCGCCCGCATCGCGCAGGACAAGGCGAAGACATTCGGCCATGACGAGAGCCATCCCGCCTTCGTCGCCTTCCGCGACGAGACGCTCAAGAAATACGGCGTGTCGCGCGTCGAGGATCTGCCGGTCAGCTTCCGCGGCCTCTCGCTGCGCAAGGACGACGAGGCCGGCTATGCGATCTTCGATCGCCACTTCGGCGCGCTGCAGTCGGCCTTCGACCGTCAGGACGCGCTGCGCGCCGCGCCCGGCTTCCTGTTCCCGCTGCTCGCGCTGCGGCCGATCTCCATGGCCTTCGCCGGCGTCGACAGCCGCAGCCAGTTCGATTTCGCCACGGCGGCCGAGGCGCATCGGCGCGACATCCAAAATCAGGTCAGCGACAACATCATCCATTTCGCCCACGACAAACAATATGTCGCGGGGCCGGAGCTATGGCGAAAGATCGCTTCCTTCGCCTATCGCGCGCCCGGCGCGGTCTTCGCCCTCGGCTACAGCGCCCTCCCCATTATCGGCCTGTTAGCCTGGCTCGCGCTCGCTTGCGCTTTCGCGCTCTTTGCGGCGCGGCGTCTGCGGCCGGTATGAGCGCGCCCATGTCTTCGGCTTTTCTCGCAGGCTTGCGGTTCGAGGCGCGCATGATGCGCCGTGACGGCGCCATCTGGTTCGCGCTGCTCGCGCTGGCGGGCGTCGCGCTTTTTGCGCTCGCAATGGGCGCCTCGCGCGTCGTGTCGCAACAGGCGGCGATCGCGGGCGCCCGCGCCGACGAGACGCAGCGCCTGACAAATCTCCAGAAAACTCTGGCGCAATTGCAGCAGGGTGAGACGCAGGGAAAGCCCGCGCCGGAGCCGCCGCCGTTCCGAGATCCGCGCAACGCCGCCTTCATGGGCGGAGGCCCCGCCGCGGCGGTCGCCGCGCTCGCGCCCGGGCCCTTGGCGCTCGTCGCCACCGGGCAGAGCGACCTGCTTCCGCCCGCCGTCCGGGTGACGACCGGCTCGAAGGACAGTTTTCTCTTCGCCGATGAGATCGACAATCCGGCGAATCTGATGTCAGGCGCGACCGATCTCGCCTTCGTGGTCGTCTTCGTCTATCCGCTGGTCATCCTGGCGATGGCCTTCAATCTGCTCGCCGGCGAGCGAGAGCAGGGAACGCTGTCGATGTCGCTGGCCTCGGCGCGCCGGCCCGCCGCCGCGCTCGCCGGCAAGCTGACGGCGCGCGTCGCCGCGCCGATCCTCGCGACGCTTCTCGCCGTCGCCGCTGGCGTCTGGATATTCGCCGGCTGGGAGCGGCTTGCGACGCCCGGCTTCGCAGTGCTGCTCATTGTCGTGCTGCTTTACGGTCTCTTCTGGGCGGCGCTGGCGGCCGCCGTCGACGGGCTCGGCCGGAGCTCCGCCTTTAACGCGCTGACGCTGATCGGCGCCTGGGTGGCGATCACCATGATCCTGCCGGCGGCGATCAACAGTATCGCCGGCTTCGCTCATCCCGCGCCGTCGCGAACCGACATGGTGCTCGCGGCGCGGGCGGCCTCGATCGACGCCGACCGCGCCCGCGACGCCTCGCTCGCGCGCTACGCTCAGGAACATGGCGACGCGGAAAAGCCGGCCGGCGGTCCGCAGGAGGCGACGTTGCGGCGTCTGGCGACGCAGGAGGCGGCGTTTCAGCGCGTCGAAGCGATCGTCGCCGAGCATGACGCGCAGCTTGCGCGCCAGCGCGATATGGCCGACCGGCTCGGCTATCTCTCGCCGGCCTATCTAACCTATCAGGCGCTCGCCGATATCGCCGGCTCGGGGGAGACGCGCTACCGCGCCTTTCTCGACCGTATCCGCGCCTTTCATCTCGACTGGCGCGAATTCTTCCTTTCGCGCGCCAAGGCCGGCGCCGCGCTGACGGCGCAGGATTACGCCGCAATGCCGAAATTCACGCAGGCGGATGAAGAATTGGTGGGGCCCGCCCCGGCGGGGCTCGCCGGCCCGCTCATCGGCGTCGCGCTGCCGATGCTGATACTCGCCGCGCTCGCCATGCGCGGCTATCGCCGCTGCAGGATCTGACGGGAGCGGCAGCACGACCCGCGCGGGGGCGGGCCGCCTCTATGGATAACGAAGGCCCCACAATGAGGCTTGCGCGCTTCCGGCTATGAGGAGATTTTCCGATTGCTGCGACATGAAGGCGCGCAAGCACCGGTTAGCTCGGCGTATCTGAACCGAGCGTAATCGCCTTGCCCTTGGCCGCCCTGTCTGACGTGTAGGCGTCCACAAGCGCGACAATGCGCGAAAAGGTTTCGCGAGCCATCGTCAACACGCCAAAATAGGCGTCTACGTCCTGCGCTGCATAGCCTGAGAAGCGCAGCCCGTGGGCGCGCGCCATGAAGATCGCACGTTCGGCGTGGAAGCGTTGCGAGATCACAATCGCGTCACTCAGGCCGAACAGGAGATGCGCTCGGGCTACAGAGTCGCGCGTATGAAAGCCCGCAGCGTCTCGATAGATGCGATCTGGCGGAACTCCCTCGGCAACTAGCGCATCTCGCATGGCTGTGGGCTCGTCATAGCCATCGTCCCGACGATCGCCGCTAACGACGAGATATTGAATCTTGCCTGCCTTGTACAAGGCCGCCGCCGCGTCGATCCTGTAGGCGAAGTAGGCGTTGGGCGCATCGCCATTGCGATTTCTAGGCGAGGCGCCGAGAACCAGACCTGCCTGGACCGGGGTCACATCCCGCACGGAGTCTGCGATATGAGGACTGGAGACATGGCTTACCCAGACCCATGCGCCCGCCGCCAGGAGCGCGTATGCAACAAACCCGAATATCGCGACGCGTTGCAGGCGATTGACCATTCTTGAAAAACTTTCTCGAAGGCCGCCCCCGGCTTCCCGGAGGCCTAGCCCCATAAAAAACTCTTAGCTTTAGAATTTATGTCGCTTCGCAGCGTAGCTCCAGCCCTCCGGTTGCGTCTCCGGCCAAATGGCGGCATGTAAGGCGCAAATTCGCCCAGCGCCTACGGGCGCCTCGACTTCCGGAAAGAAAGAATGACCGCAGCCGTCGCGACGAAACTTGAAGCCGCCGATTGGACGAGTGACGCGAAAGAGGCGCTCGCCGCCGTCGAGGCGCTTTACAAGGACGCGCTCGCCAGCGTGCGCGCCCGCGATTCCCGCGACGGCAAGATCGCCAATGATCTGTTCGAGGCCGACCAGCACGCCGCCCACGGGCTCGCCTGGCTTGCGACCTATGTGCAGGGTCTGCGCGAACTCATCGACTATGCCGAACGCCTCTCGGCGGAAGGCGCCTATGGCGAGACCGAAGAGCTTTTGAACCAGATCGGCTTCGCCGAATTCCTCGCCCAGGTCTATGGCGGCATTCCGATGAGCCAGGGCGAGATCGTCCGGCTCAGCGATTTCGGGCTTTCAAGCCAGCAGATCGCGGCGCGGCGCCCCGCCTCGATCGACCGGCTGATCCTCACCGGCAACACGCCGGCAAACCGCGCCCGCCTCGCCGAACTCATCGACCACCACGCCGCGGCCGAAACCATCGGCGCGTCGGGTCTCGACGAGACGCTCGAGGCGATCCGCAGCGAGATGCGCAAATTCGCCTCCGCCAATGTCACGCCCTATGCGCACGACTGGCATTCGAAAAATGACTACATCCCGCTCGACGTCATCTCCGGCCTCGCCGAACTCGGCGTCTTCGGCCTGACGATTCCGGAAGAATTCGGCGGCTCGGGCATGGGCAAGATCGCCATGTGCGTCGTCTCCGAGGAATTGTCGCGCGCCTATATCGGCGTCGGCTCGCTCGGCACGCGTTCGGAAATTGCGGCGGAACTGATCCTGGTCGGCGGGACAGAGGCGCAGAAGGAGAAATATCTCCCCAAGATCGCCGCTGGCGACATCCTGCCGACCGCCGTCTTCACGGAGCCCAACAATGGCTCCGACCTTGCCGGCCTGCGCACCCGCGCGACGCTCGAGGGCGGCGTCTACAAGGTCTTCGGCAACAAGACCTGGATCACCCATCCGGTCCGCGCCGATGTCATGACGCTGCTCGTGCGCACCAATCCGAATGAGAAGGGCTATAAGGGCCTGTCGATGCTGCTCGCTGAGAAGCCGCGCGGCACGGACAGTGATCCCTTCCCCGCCAAGGGCATGACCGGCGGCGAGATCGAAGTGCTCGGCTATCGCGGCATGAAGGAGTTCGAAATCGGCTTCGACAATTTCGAAGTGCCGGCCGAAAATCTTCTCGGCGGCGAGGAGGGCAAGGGCTTCAAGCAGCTCATGGAGACCTTCGAGTCGGCCCGCATCCAGACGGCGGCGCGCGCGCTCGGCGTCGCTCAATGCGCCCTCGACCTCGGATTGAAATACGCCAAGGAGCGGATCCAGTTCGGCAAGCCGCTGTTCTCCTTCCCGCGCGTCTTCAACAAGATTGTCTCGATGGCGATCGAGATTCACGTCGCCCGCCAGATCACCTATTTCGCCGCGCGCGAGAAGGACGAGGGCAAGCGCTGCGATCTCGAGGCGGGGATGGCGAAGCTGCTCGGCGCCCGCGTCGCCTGGGCGGCGGCGGACAACGCGCTGCAGATCCACGGCGGCAACGGCTTCGCGCTCGAATATCCGGTCTCGCGCGTGCTCTGCGACGCCCGCATCCTCAACATTTTTGAAGGCGCCGCGGAAATTCAGGCGCAGGTCATCGCGCGGCGGCTTCTGGAGGGGTAGGGGCGGCGGACGAGAATGGGGAGCAGAGCGAAATGCCGGTCATCTTTCGACAGGACGGCTTTCGCTTCTTTTCTATTCAAACGAAGGCAGCCCGCTCGAGCCGATCCATGTGCATGTGCGAAAAGGCGAGGGCGACGCGAAGTTTTGGCTTTCGCCCGTCGGCCTCGCAGCCAGCGACGGTTTTGACGCGCGGACCTTGCGCCAACTGGAGAAAATCGTCCAGGATCGCGCAACCTTCATAGAAAGGGCCTGGCATGAGCATTTCGGCTAAGTCCCTGCGCTTTGACGACGACAGCATGTGGGTCGAACTGTCGGATGGACGCACGCTCGGCGTGCCGCTCGTTTGGTTCCCGCGTCTTCTGCATGCGACACGGGCGCAGCGCCTCGCTTACGAGCTCAGTCGCAAAGGGCTGCATTGGGATGAACTCGACGAGGACATCTCCATCGAAGGACTGCTCGCCGGCCGCGGCGACGAGACGCGACACACGCCGGTGGCGGCGCAGTAGGGCGCGAGCAGCGCTGACGGCGAAGGGCGAGGCCGATAAACTAAAAACGCGACGACTGAATCGAAGAAGCGCAACTTCTCCGCGTCATGCCCGCGCTTGTCGCGGGCATGACGCTCCCATGAGCTGCCGCCTCAGAGACTGAAGCTTCTCGTCACCCCTGCGCCAAAATCGCGATCAGCGCGCCCATGGCGAGCGTTGAGATCGCTTGCGCGAAGTAAAAGGCGAAGCGGACCGAGACGACGACATTCGTCTGCTCGAAGAGCAGATGAACCGCGCTCTGGCAGATCCTCGCGATAAGGATGATGATCGCCAGCGCATCGAGGAGGGGGCTCGCGACGCGCGCGGCGAGCATCGCGACAACGATCGCGCCGTAGACGGGCAGGTTCTCGACGCAGTTCATATGGGCGCGCACAGCGCGGCGATACCATTCGCCGCCTTGCGGCTCGTCGGCGCGCCAGTCGGAGATCGCCGTGCGACCGGTCAAGATCCGGCTCCAGCGATAAACGCCGACGGTCGTAAAAAGCAGCAGTAGTGTCCAAAGCGCGAAACCGAGCAGGACCCAGACGGGGATGGGCATTGGAGCCTCCTTGAGCCTTCCGTGGAGAGAATGCGCGCGTTAGGGCGGGGAGATCTCGGCGATCGTCCGAACAGTTTGATTATGACATTCGTGAGCGCTCTGGAATAAACAGGCGGCCGCGCGCATAATGTAGCCATGCGCGAAACAGATCTGTTTACATCCAGAATCGAGCCTGACCCGCTCTACGCTGAGCGGTTCCGTTGGACTGTCTGCGAGGGCTCCCAGATTCATCTGCGGTCGCCGCATTCCTACGCGACCAAGCGCGAGGCTGAGCAGGAAGCGGATAAGGCGCTGCAAAAGCTCGCGTCCACATGGACGGGCAAGCGCTGACCAGCCATTGCGCCCGCGCGACGAAGGGTAAAGCGCGTTCGACACCGCCCACGGGCGCTCTCGAAGACCCATAAGCGCGCGGCGCTATCTCGGTTCACGGCCTTTCTCGCGTGCGCCCGGCGCCTTACCTTCCGCTCATGAGCAAGCGCGTCTATCGCCTCGTTGACGGCTCACGCGGGCCGCGGCGGGATTTCCGCATCACCGTCGGGCTACGCGAGGGCTGGGAGGCGGAGGGCCGCGTCTATGACGTTTCCGAAGCGGTGCGCTGCGCGCACGCCTGGATGCGCCGCCGCGTCGAAGCGGGCCAGCCCGCGCTCTCAGGCATGTTCACCCGCGGCGAGGTGACCTACGCCTGGCCCAAGGACGACGGCACGGTCGGTTCCGACCGCGAGCCGGTTGCGATCCTCACCGGCGAAGCGGTGCACGCCTATCTCGGCGGCCTTCCCGACGCGCATATCGAGGCGATGCTGAACGAACTCGCCGGCGAACTCGGGGCGGCGCTGGGGCAGGAGCGCCTCTATGTCGCCTTCTGCGACAAAACCTGGATTCTCGACTGCGGCGAGGGATAGACGCGACGCACTCGCGGGCCGCCGCCCTATTCTAAGAGCGACGCTCTCAACCGGAGGCCCTCATGCTCACGCTCTACTATCATACAGGCGCGTGTTCGCTCGCGCCGCATATCGCGCTTGAATGGATTGGCGAACCCTACGAAACCAAGGCGGTCGAGTTCGGCGACAAGGAATATTTGAAGATCAATCCGGCGGGGGCGGTGCCCGCGCTCGACACCGGCGAAGGCTGGGTCCTGACCCAGGCCGCGGCCGTGCTGCGCTATCTCGCCGACCGCTTCCCGCAGGCGGGGATCGCGCCCGACGGGTCGCCGCGCGACGAGGCCGAGGCCGATCGCTGGTCCTCCTTCATCACCGGCGATCTCCACCCGGCCTTTTTCCCGCTGTTTTTGCCGGACCGCTATACGCGCGCCCGCGAGAAGGAGGCGTTCGACAATGTGCGCGAAGCCGCAAAGGCGCTGGTGCGTAAGAAATTCGATATTGTCGAAGCGCATCTTGCGGGCCGCCGCTTCATGGCCGGCGACAAATTGAGCTATCTCGACGCCTATGTTTTCCCGATGGAGCGCTGGGGCGCGTCGCTGCTGGAGGACGGGCTGTCGAAATACCCCAACATTCAGAAACATCATGACATGATGGCGGCGGACGAAGCCGTAAAGCGCGTGCTCGCCGCCGAAGGCGCGTGAACGCCTTGAATGATCGCTTCTTACGAGCTTGACCGCGACGGCGGCGAGTGAAAGCTTCCGCTCAGGCGCGGGAGAGGTTCATGGCTCGATTTGATGGGAAAGTTGCGCTCGTTACGGGCGCGGCGCGAGGTCTTGGCCGGGTCACGGCGCTCGCCTTCGCCCGCGAGGGGGCGAGGGTCACGCTTGCCGATATCGACGAGGCTGGCGGGCGCGAGACTCTCGACATGATCCGCGCGGCGGGCGGTGAGGGCCTCTTCACGCTCGCAGATATGCGGATCGAGCGGGACGTCGAAGCCATGGTCGCGAAGACCGTCGAGGCCTATGGCCGCCTCGACTGCGCGGTGAACAACGCCGGCGTCGTGCGCTTCAAGCCCATCGCCGAGGAGACGGAGGAGGGCTTCAATTTCCACATCGACGTCAATCTGCGCGGCGTGTTCTTCTGTATGAAGCACGAGATCCGGCAGATGCGCCAAAACGGCGGCGGCGCCATCGTCAACCAGTCCTCGATCACCGGCAGCCTCACCGGCAATCCCGCGGAGGGCGCCTATGCCGCCTCCAAGGGCGGCGTCGACGGCCTGACCAAGACGGTCGCGCTCGAGGTCGCTAAGGACAATATCAGCGTCAACGCCATTTGCGCCTGCGGGATCGACGCCCCCGGCGACGTCTTCCACCAATGGATGGAGAAGGAGCACATCAGCCCTGAGCAAGCCGGGAAGCTGTTTCCGATCGGGCGGATGGGCAAGGCCGAAGAGCTGACCGAGGCCGTGCTGTTCCTGTGCTCCGAACAGGCGCGCTTCATCGTTGGCCACCTCCTCGTTGTCGACGGCGGATGGATCGCCCGCTGAAGAGTCGCTCTCCGCGCTTGATTCTCCGCCGCGCCTCCCGTAACGTCGCCTGCGAACAAAGGGGCGGAACGCGTAATGCGTGCAATTCTCGTATCTGAAGCGCCACGGACGGAGCAGGGCTAGGCCCGACCTCCGTCAATGGCGCTTGACCCAAGGCCCCAAGAGGGCCTTTTTTGTTGCCCGAAGACGAAAAACATCCTAGTCGCCCGCCGCGAGAAGCAAGACGGAAAATCATGATGTCGAAGGAAATGTCCGGCGCCGAAATGGTGGTCGAAGCCCTGAAGGACCAGGGCGTGGAGATTCTTTTCGGCTATCCTGGCGGCGCCGTCCTTCCGATCTACGACGTGCTCTTCCAGCAGGAGAAGGTGCAGCACATTCTCGTGCGCCATGAGCAGGGGGCCGCCCATGCCGCGGAGGGCTATGCGCGCTCCTCGGGCAAGGTCGGCGTGTTGCTCGTCACCTCGGGACCAGGCGCCACCAATACGGTGACGGGCCTCACCGACGCGCTGATGGATTCGATCCCGCTCGTCTGCATCACCGGGCAGGTGCCGACGCATCTCATCGGCTCCGACGCCTTTCAGGAATGCGACACGGTCGGCATCACCCGCCACTGCACGAAGCACAATTATCTCGTCAAGAACATCGCCGATCTGCCGCGCGTGCTGCATGAAGCCTTTTATGTGGCTTCGTCCGGCCGGCCGGGACCGGTGGTCATCGACATCCCCAAGGACGTGCAGTTTGCGCGCGGCGTCTACGCCCCGCCGCGCAGCGCCGCGCACAAGACCTATCATCCCAAGCTCGACGCCGACATGGAGGCGATGCAGCAGGCCGTGCGCATGATGGCGGCGGCGAAGCGTCCGATCTTTTACACCGGCGGCGGCGTCATCAATTCCGGACCCGCAGCCTCGACCCTGCTGCGCGAACTCGTCGGCCTGACGGGCTTTCCCATCACCTCGACGCTGATGGGGCTCGGCGCCTATCCGGGGTCGGGCGAAAACTGGCTTGGCATGCTCGGCATGCACGGCACCTGGGAAGCCAATCACGCCATGCATGACTGCGATCTGATGATCGCGGTCGGCGCGCGTTTCGACGACCGCATCACCGGACGTCTCGACGCCTTTTCGCCGGGCTCAAAAAAGATCCACATCGACATCGATCGTTCGTCCATCAACAAGAACGTCAAGGTCGATCTCGCCATCGTCGGCGATTGCGCCCATGTGCTCGAAGCCATGGTGCGCCTGTGGCGCGCCGAGGCGATGAGCGCCGACAAGCAGCCGCTCGACGATTGGTGGGCGAAGATCAACGAGTGGCGGGCGCGCAAGTCACTGGCGTTCCGCAATTCGGACGCCGCGATCAAGCCGCAGCATGCGGTGCAGCGGCTCTATGCGCTGACCAAGGATCGCGACGTCTATGTCACCACCGAGGTCGGGCAGCATCAGATGTGGGCCGCCCAGCATTATCATTTCGAAGAGCCGAACCGCTGGATGACCTCGGGCGGACTCGGCACCATGGGCTACGGCCTGCCGGCGGCGATCGGCGCCCAGCTCGCGCACCCGGGGTCGCTCGTGATCGACATCGCCGGCGAAGCGTCGATTCTGATGTGCATTCAGGAAATGTCGACGGCGATCCAATATCGCCTGCCGGTGAAGATCTTCATCCTCAACAACGAATATATGGGCATGGTGCGCCAGTGGCAGGAGCTGCTGCATGGCGGGCGCTATTCCCATAGCTACTCCGAGGCGCTGCCCGATTTCGTCAAGCTTGCTGAGGCGTTCGGCGCCAAAGGCATCCGCTGCTCTGATCCCGCCTCGCTCGACGCCGCGATCCAGGAGATGATCGACTATGACGGACCGGTGATCTTCGATTGCGTCGTCGACAAGGTCGAGAATTGCTTCCCGATGATTCCCTCCGGCAAGGCGCATAACGACATGCTGCTCGCCGATCTTTCCGACGACGCTGGGATAGAGATCGGCGCGGTCATCGACGAAAAAGGCAAGATGCTTGTTTAGGCGGTCGGGTTTCGGCGCTCGGCAGTCGTAGCGCTGCAATCGACCGCCGACCGCCGATTTGCCGACCGTCCAGGAAAAAAGATGAACGCTCCCGCTTCTCCGCCATCTCCCTATTCCGCCGCTGCGCCGAACGCCAAGGTCGAGTCGCATACGCTCTCCGTGCTCGTCGACAATGAGCCGGGCGTCTTGGCGCGCGTCGTCGGCCTGTTTTCCGGCCGCGGCTACAATATCGAGAGCCTCACGGTCGCCGAGGTCGCCCACGCCGAGCACCTCTCGCGCATCACCATATTGACCTCCGGCGCGCCGGAGACGATCGACCAGATCCATCATCAGCTCGAGCGACTCGTCCCGGTGCATCAGGTGACCGACCTCACCATGTCGATGCGCTCGCTCGAACGCGAGCTCGCCATGGTCAAGGTCAAAGGTCGCGGCGAGCACCGCACCTTCGCGCTACAGCTCGCCGAAGCCTTTCGCGCCCGCATCGTCGACGCGACGACTGAGAGCTTCATTTTCGAATTGACCGGCAAACCGCACAAGATTGATGAATTTATCGACCTGATGCTTCCGATCGGGCTCGTCGAAGTCTCCCGCACAGGCGTCGCCGCCATCTCGCGTGGGCCCGATCCCATCTAAGGCTGGAGAATTTTGACCTTGCCGGGCGGCCCGCGTAGAAGGAGCCGCCAGCGAATTCGACGGCGCGGGGCGCGCCGTTCCCCCAAGAGCGCACGCACATCAAGGAAGCAGAGCACATGCGCGTTTATTACGATCGGGACGCCGACATCAATTTGATCAAAGGCAAAAAAGTCGCCATCGTCGGCTATGGCAGCCAGGGCTTCGCGCATGCGCTGAATCTCAAAGAGTCCGGCGTCTCGGAAGTGGCGGTCGCGCTTCGCCCCGGCTCCGCCTCGGCCGCCAAGGCGGAAGGCGCCGGCCTCAAGGTCATGACCGTCGCGGAGGCCTCCAAATGGGCCGACGTCATCATGATGCTGACGCCCGACGAGCTGCAGGGCGAGATCTACGCCAATGAGATGGCGCCGAACCTGAAGCCGGGCGCGCTGCTGCTCTTCGCCCACGGACTCAACATCCATTTCAACCTGATCGAGCCGCGCAAGGATATCGACGTCGCCATGATCGCGCCGAAAGGCCCGGGCCATACGGTGCGCGGCGAATATCTCAAAGGCGGCGGCGTGCCCTGCCTGATCGCGGTGCATCAGGACGCTTCCGGCAACGCCAAGCAGATCGCGCTTTCCTATGCCGCGGCGATCGGCGGCGGCCGCGCGGGCATCATCGAAACGACCTTTCGCGAGGAATGCGAAACTGATCTTTTCGGCGAGCAGGTCGTGCTCTGCGGCGGACTCGTGGAATTGATCCGCGCCGGATTCGAGACGCTGGTCGAGGCCGGCTATGCGCCGGAAATGGCGTATTTTGAATGTCTTCATGAAGTGAAGCTGATCGTTGACCTCATTTATGAGGGCGGCATCGCCAACATGAACTATTCGGTGTCGAACACGGCCGAGTATGGCGAATATGTCACTGGTCCGCGCATTATCACCAAGGACACCAAGGCCGAGATGAAGCGTGTGCTTGACGATATTCAATCGGGCAAATTCACGCGCGATTGGATGTTGGAGAACAAAGTCGGCCAGACCTCCTTTAAGGCCACGCGCGCACGAAATAACGCGCATCCAATCGAAGAGGTCGGCCTTCGCTTGCGCGGCATGATGCCCTGGATCGGCAAGAATAAGCTGGTCGACAAGGACCGTAATTAGCGCATAATGATCCCAAAAAGGCGAGCGCGCACTCGGGTTTGGGGCGTTGCCGAGGCGCAGTCGGCGCATCGCGCATCGACAAATGCATCGCCATAGCGGGGAATGAATGCACGGGCCGGGCGGGCGGTCGAGTAATGTTATCGAGAGCGAAACGCGTCGGCGCGTACATGAGATTGTACGGAGCCGCATGTCGTATGACGTCTCGACATTGGTCGAACATTTCGTCGAAGACGTCGAGTTGAACTACAGCTGCTCGCGACTTGGCGTGCTTCCCCCGGGCCAATGGCGCGGGCGCGACGCGCTGCGCGCCCATTTGCGTCGCGTCGACGTCGATTATGAACCGCTCGACGCGGAAGTTCTCTCGGTTCTTGTCGAAGGCGACAATACCGTGGTGCGATGGATCAGCCGGTGGCGCCACCGCGCCACCGGCCATATCCACAGCATGGACATGGCGCATTTTCTGCGCTGGCGGAACGGACTCGTTTCGGAAATGTACGAGTTCCGGGATCATCGTTGCGTCGCGCGCGGCGCCGATTTCCTGCCGCAAAGCCTCGACGACATTCTCAATCCCCGCAGCCCGGGACTGTCGCGCGATGAAATGGCGCGCCGGTTGATCGCCATGGGCAGTTTCACGTGCGCGCCCGACGTTGCGCTGTTCCGTGAGCTGTGTTCGCCTGACGTCGTGTGCGAATTTGTCGGCGACCGCACGACGGTTTCGCACGCCGGGCGACATCGCGGCATAGAGGCGCTGATCAACATCGTGCGCAGCATCGAGGTCGAGTTCGAGCAACTCGGACTCGCCATGCCCGAGGTCATCGTCGACGGCGGCGCCGCCGCTGCGCGTCGGATCGTCGAATGGCGTCATCGCGGCACAGGCCGCTGCGGCCAAGTTCAGCTTGCCGACTTCGTGCGCTTCGAGGACGGCCGCATCGTCGAGATCGTCGAATTTCGCGACAGCACGGCGCTTTTGCAGATGCAGGCGTAACAAAGCGCGTGACGTGTGCGATGCGATTTAGTCGGTCCAGTCGACATCCGGCAATCATCGCGCGCAGTCCCGTTGATTACAGATGTGACGGCCCGGCGCGCCGTTGCGGCCAAGGAGCGGTCCGCCCGTGACTCTCGAAATTGTGGATTTCGATCGGCTCGAGTGTCGCTTTGTCGACCATCGCTGGGGCTTCGTTGAGGAGCGCGCCGTCGACATCGAGCGCCATTGGGAGGAGCGTCGACGCGCCAATCCGGCGCTCTACGACGGCTCGGTGTTGCTCGCCTGTCGCGTCGAGCGGGCGATCGGCGAAGACGGCGCGCGCATCTTGCGCATGGCGTTCTTCAAGACGCCTTTCTCAAGCTTTCTTGCCTGGCGAGAATTCGGCTGGCCGGACGAAGCCGTATACAATTGCTTCTCGATGCCGGCGGCGCGCGCGCGCGACGGCGCCTATCTCCTCGGGGAAATGGGGCCAAGCCACTCATTCGCCGGTCAGCTCTATTTTCCCTGCGGCACCCCCGACCTTTCCGACGTCGTCTCGGGCGGTCGCGTCGATCTTGCCGGCAGTCTTGTGCGCGAACTCGCAGAAGAGACGGGCCTCGCCGCTTCGGAGGCGCATGCGTCGGCCGTCTGGACGGCGATATTCGATCGACAGCATGTCGCCTGCGTCAAGAAGCTGGATTTCGATGCGCCGTCGCACGCCATCCTCGCCAGGGTGAAGGACTTTATCGCGACCGAAAGCGCGCCCGAACTCGCGGACGCGCATATGGTTTCGAGCTTGACGGCGCTTTCCGACCCGCGCCTGCCCGCCTTCATGGTCGCGTATCTTTCGCGCGCCCTCGCCGGCGCGGATGAAATTTCGCTCGGCGCGAGTTAGATTTGCGCAAATGACTCGACCGCAACACTCCGGCGTCGTCCTACCAGCTCCGCAAGCGCCCAGTGACGAGCGCGCTTTGGCCGTGCGCGCCGCCCTGAACGGCAGGGTTATCGTGCTTGTCGGCATGATGGGCTCCGGCAAGAGCGCCATCGGCCAGAGGCTCGCTGTGCGGCTCGGCCTTCCGTTCGTCGACGCGGACGCTGAGATCGTCGCCGCGGCGGCCGGCATGTCCATTCCCGAGATTTTCGCCAAATATGGCGAGCGCTATTTTCGCGACGGCGAGAGGCGCGTCATCATGCGCCTGCTGAACGGCGGCCCGGTCGTGCTCGCGACCGGGGGCGGCGCGTTTCTCGACCCTCGCACGCGCGATCGCATCGACGAACGGGGCGTATCGGTATGGCTTGACGCCGATCTGAAGACCCTGTTGAAGCGCGTGCGCCGCAAGAACGATCGTCCCCTGCTGCAAACGGAGGATCCGGAGGAGACGCTGCGCCAGTTGCTGGAGGCGCGACGCCCCCTATACGAACTCGCCGATCTTCGCGTCGAGTCGCGCGAAGTTCCGCAGGATGCGATGGTGGATGATACGCTCGCCGTTCTCGCTGCAGGCTTGCCGATATTGGAAGACTTGCGACAGCGGGCGCAAAGCAAAGGTTTCGCCAAAGCCATGACGCATCTGTATCCCGCGCGCACGGAAGGCGACGCCCGCCGCCAGGAAGTTGTCCGGGTCGCGCTTGGCGGACGCTCCTACGACATCATCATCGGCGACGGGCTGCTGCAGCGCGCCGGCGATTATATTGCGGAAATCGCGCCCGGAGCGGCATGCGCCATCATCACGGATGAGAATGTCGCCAGACTGCACCTTCCGACGGTTGAGCAGAGCCTAAAGGACGCCCGCCTGCGTGCGACGACCATCATCGTTCCGCCTGGCGAGGCGTCAAAGTCGCTTTCGGTCTATGGCCGCGTCTGCGACGATGTGCTGACCGCAAGGATCGAACGGCGCGATCTGATCGTCGCGCTTGGCGGCGGCGTCGTCGGCGACCTCGCCGGATTCGTCGCGGCGAGCGTGCGGCGCGGCTCGCGCTTCGTGCAAATTCCGACGACGTTGCTGTCGCAAGTCGATTCTTCGGTCGGCGGCAAGACCGGGATCAATTCGCGCCATGGCAAGAATTTGATCGGCGCCTTTCACCAGCCTTCGTTGGTTCTGGCCGACGTCGACACGCTGCGGACGTTGCCGCTCCGCGAGTTCCGCGCCGGCTACGCGGAGGTGGTGAAATATGGCCTGATTGGCGACGCCCGGTTCTTCGATTGGCTCGACGCCGACTCGGAAGCGGTATTCCATAGTCAGGCGGAACAGATCTGCGCCGTCGCGGTGAGCTGCGAGACCAAGGCGACGATCGTCGCGCGGGACGAAACAGAGCAGGGCGAACGGGCGTTGCTCAACTTCGGTCACACGTTCGGCCACGCCTTCGAGCGGCTGACCGATTACAACAGCGCGCGCCTGGTTCACGGGGAGGGCGTTGCGATCGGCATGGCGTGCGCCGCGCGCTTCTCCGTGCGCCGCGGCCTGTGCCCCGAGGCCGCCGCGGAGCGCGTCGAACGCCATCTGAAGGGCGTCGGTCTGCCGACGAAGATCCACGACATTCCGGATTGGCGCGACGACGCCCAGGCCATCCTCGACGCCATGTATCAGGACAAGAAGGTCGAGCGCGGCGCGCTGACCTTCATTCTCCTGCGCGGCATCGGCCAGGCGTTCATTGCAAAATCCGTCGACGCCAATGAGGTGCTTGGCTTTCTTAAAGACGAGCTAAAGCGGACATAGCGCCATGCATGGGCTCGAATCCGGCGCGCCGCAGGTCGACATATGGACTGCGGTTGGCATCGTCATCGTCTGCGTATTCCTGTCGGCGGTCTTTGCTGGATCGGAGACGGCGCTCACCGCCGCGTCGCACGCCCGGATGCATTCGCTGGAAAAAGAGGGCGATAAGCGCGCCGCCGCCGTCAATCGGCTGCTGCGCCAGCGCAACCGCATGATCGCCGCGCTGTTGCTTGGCGGCACCCTGGTCAATATCGGCGGCTCCGCTTTCACCACGAGCGTGCTGGTCGTCGTCGCGGGCGACAATGGGGCGGTGTATGCGACCGTCATCATGACCGTGTTGCTGCTTGTCTTCGCCGAGGTTTTGCCGAAAACGCTGGCGATCAATCATCCCGACGAAACGTCGCTGCGCGTCGCGAAGTTTATTGCGCCCTTCGTTCGAGTCGTCGGGCCGCTTCTCGCGGGCGTCGAATATATCGTGCGCATGGTGCTCGCGTTGGCGGGCGTCGAGGTCGGCCATGGCCGAACGGTTCGCTCGCCCTATGACGAATTAAAGAGCGCCGTCGACATTTTGCATGACGAAGGCAATGTCGAGCGCGCCGCGCGCGACATGTTCGGCGGCGTCCTCGATTTGCAGGTGCTGCATGTGTCGGACGTGATGATCCACCGCACCAAAATGCGCACGATCGACGCGGATCTGCCGCCGGACCAGATCGTGCGCGAGGTGCTGTCGTCGCCCTTCACCCGCATGCCGCTCTGGCGCGAGCGACCGGACAATTTCGTCGGGGTCCTGCATTCGAAGGACATACTGCGGGCGCTGAACGCCGCAGGCGGCGACGCCTCCAAGCTCGACGTCGGCGAGGTGATGTTCGCCCCGTGGTTTGTCCCTGAGGCGACGACGCTCGAGGATCAGCTCGAAGCCTTCCTGAAGCGTAAGACGCATTTCGCTTTGGTCGTCGACGAATATGGCGAGGTGATGGGACTCGTCACACTCGAAGATATCCTCGAGGAAATCGTCGGCGACATTCGCGACGAACATGATCTCGCGGTCCAGGGCGTGCGTCCGCAGCCCGACGGGTCGGTGCTGGTCGACGGCGCCGTGCCGGTGCGCGATCTCAATCGCGTCATGGCGTGGGAGCTGCCCGACGAGGAAGCGACAACGATCGCGGGACTGGTGATCCACGAGGCGGGCGCGATTCCAGAAGCCGGGCAGGTCTTCACCTATCACGGTTTCCGTTTCGAGGTGATGCGGAAGATCAGAAATCGCGTCACCGCCTTGCGGGTGACGCCGCAGCAAGCCGTTTGACGACCCGCGCAGAGGATCATTTTTTCTTAAATTTCGGCGGATAATTCGGCTTGCAGGCCTTCGGCGCGATACGAGAGCCTGACGTCTCCGCCCATCTGGCGCGCGAGCACATTGGTGATCAGGAAGTGCCCGACCCCGGTTTGCTCCGGGTTTTCGACCTTTGGCCCCCCCGTCTCCGTCCAATTCAAGATGAGACGCGGACGATCCTCTTCGCGATCGATACGCCAGCTGATCGCGATCCGACCGTCGTCTTCGGAGAGCGCTCCGTGCTGCTCGGCGTTGGCAAGCAGTTCGTTGATGGTCAGACCCAAGGCGGAGGCGACCGCGGAGCGCAATTCCACGTCTTCGCCCGACAGTGAGATGCGCTCGGCGTAGTCGTGGCTGCCACAAGACAGCGCGATCATGAGCAGGTCCCTGAGCGGCGTTCGTTCCCAGGAGGTCTGCACGAGCAGCGTGGAGATGCGGCTGAGACACTGCACGCGGTGCGAGAAGCCTTGCTGAAAGCTCGAAAAGTCCTGCGCCGTGCGCGCGGTAATATTGGCGATTCCCTGGATCATCGCGAGCGAATTGTTCACCCGGTGATGCAGTTCGCGGTTCATCATCTGATTGTGCATCTCCGCGTTTTTGATCTTGTCGACGTCGGTAATGGCGACGATCGCGCCGATAACGGCCCCCTTGTCGTCGCGGATCGGCGCGCCGACGATGTTGATCCAGACGTAGGCGCCGTCGCCGCGCTCGATCTTGCACTCGAGCTGCGGATGGTTCTCCCCAGCAAGGGCGCGCGCGAGCGGGTATTCCTCATTCGCGACCGGGCGGCCGTCCTGATGAATGGCGTTCCATTTGGAATAGGCTTGGGCGCTTTCCGAGTAGCGAACAGGGCGACGCAGAATCGCTTCAATGACGTGATTGCCCTCGACGATTCGGCCGCTCGGGGCTTCGGCGATGATGATTCCGACCGGCACGGCGTCAAGCAGCGCGCGCAGTTGCAGATTCGCCCCGGCGCGGCTGACAATCGTCGAGCTTTTCAGGAGTAAATCGTTTAGCTCGGACAGCCTCTTGCGCTTTTCGCGCAGGCGCTCGTCCATGTCCTGAATGCTATGCGCGATCGCATCGACCTCAGGAACGCCGGTGTCGCTCCAATGCGAGGCGCCGCGCGCTTCCACGGCCAGACTTAATTCCGCGAGTTCATGTTGCGCCCTTTGCGCTTTCCGGCGCTGTCTCACCAGCCAAAAAATCACGGCGAGAGTCGTCGCCAGCGCGAATGTGAGCGCGCCAACGATCGGGCGCCAGACCTCGATCATGTTTGTCGCGCCTTCCGCGGCGCGGGCGGCAGACGTCATCGCCAGCAAGAAAGCCAGCGCAGCCCGCAGGGCGGCGACCCCCTGCGCCCGCGGATACGCTTTGAACGCCGCCACCACGGGAGGCGACGGCCGGGCTGATTGACCGTTACGGCCTTCCGTCATTGACGCTGCCAAGACTCTCGGGACCCTGCCGGGCGTAACCGTCAGATAGCGCGGTTTCTTGGTCGCGCATCCCACGCGAAGGCTTGGGCTGTCAAACGGCGCGAGAAGGTCGGCGCGCGGCCAGGTCCGACACGGTGGGGTCGGTGTCGATGTCGCTAGTGTTGAGCAGGCCCAGATGCTCGGCAAGTTTGGCGCGCGCACGGTTCAACCGGCTCTTGACCGTGCCAATGGCCACGCCGCAAATCTCCGCCGCTTCATCATAGGAGAGCTCGGTGATCCCGATCAGCAGCAAAATTTCCTTGTGTTCGGGGGCAAGCTTATCCAGCGCCGCCTGAACATCCGAAAGGGTGAGCGCCGACTCCTGTCCGCCTTTCACAGGGATTTGCTGGGCCAGGAGATTATCGCTGTCCTGCACTTCGCGCGAGCGTTTCCGGTAGCCGGAAAAATAGGTATTGCGCAGAATGGTCACGAGCCAGGCGCGCAGATTGGTGTTTCTCTGAAAGGAGTCGGCGTGCGACCAGGCTTTGACCAAAGTGTCCTGGACCAGGTCGTCGGCGAGGCTATGAGATCCGCAAAGCGAAATGGCGAAGGCGCGCAGATAGGGCATCTGCGCCACCATCTGATCTCCGAAGGCCTCGTCGCTCATTTCTTTTCGCGCTGTTTGGCTTCCAGCTTGGCCAGCAGCACAGTGAATTTGTCTGGAATAGGTTGGTGGATCAGATCGTCGCAATAGGCGCGAAACACCCGCCCGAGCTGAGCTTGCACCTTTGGGTCCAGCGCAACGCCGTCAGCTTGTGCCCCGTCAGCATCCTGGAAGCCGTCAGCATCAGCCTCCTCACGACCACCAGTCTTATTGTTCAAGTTTGGTTCCGCGTCGCGGGAGGGGCCATCGTTGTCGTGAGGATTTTCGCGTTGGCTCATTCTCGACCCCGAGTTCGCCCCGAGACTGCCGCCTCTACCCGGGGCGGCCGAGGGACGACCTCCCTTGATGGAACGCGTAAGAACACTAATTGTTCCGCCATTGCAAGCAAGGAACACTATGACATATCAGCGGGCGCTTGAATTGACTTGGGCGCTGGGCGGCATAGGATGAAACTATGAACCTCTCCAGAGAAATTGCGGTCCACCTGCCTTACCTCCGCCGGTTTGCGAGGGCGCTTTGCGGCTCGCAAAAGAGCGGCGACGCTTACGTTGTCGCCACGCTCGAGGCGCTGGTGGTGGATCCGGATGCCTTTCCGCTGAATATGTCGCCCAAAGTCGGGCTTTACCACCTTTTCATGACCTCGTGGTCGTCGATCCGGCTGAACACCGAAGCAGCGCCCGATGACGAGATATCCGCAGCACAGCGGAATATCAGCTTGCTGACGCCGCGGTCGCGACAGGCCTTTTTGCTGCGCACGGTCGAAGGGTTTTCGGTCGCTGACGCCGCCGCCATCCTGGGCGCGACCGAAGAAGAGGTCGAAGCGCTCGTAACGGAGGCCGGCCGGGAAATCGCTGAACGCGTCGCGACGGACGTGCTCATCATCGAGGATGAATCGCTCATTGCGCAGGATATCGAGTTCATCGCGCGCGATCTGGGCCATCGCATCATCGGCGTCGCCCGCACCCATCAGGAGGCGGTGGAGCTCGCGGCGCGCAAGCGGCCGGGGCTGATTCTCGCGGACATTCAGCTCGCCGACGGCAGCTCTGGCCTGAACGCCGTCAATGAAATGCTCGAAAGCTTCGACGCGCCCGTGATTTTCATAACTGCATTTCCCGAACGCCTGCTGACCGGCGAGCGGCCCGAGCCGGCGTTTCTCATCAGCAAGCCCTACAAGGTCGACACGGTCAAGGCGACGATCAGCCAGGCGCTGTTCTTCGAGCGCAAGGCGTCTCGCGCGGCCTAGCGGTTTGCGGCGGAATATCCCCATCAACGCCGCTCAAGTTTCACGAAAAGGCCGCTTCTAAGCTGTAGTCTGGCTGTTTCGCCGCGCCATATAAGATATGCGCATTAGGGCTCCGCTGAGCCGCTCGAGAAGAGCCTTCGTCGCGTTCGGCGCGCTCGAGCCGAGGGGGCTCTTGGACTGTGAATAGTCAAGCTATAGCGGCAAACGTAGCTGCAGAGGCGACGCGGCCTGCTCGAGCGCGTTGGCGGGAGTTCTGCGCGCTTGCTCTGGGATTCTGGGCCGGCGAGCAGAGCCGACGGGCATGGAGTCTGACGGGATTAGTCGCCCTGTGCATCGGGCTGCAGCTTGGGGCGCAGCTCAGCATCAACGAATGGAACCGCAAGTTTTTCGACGCGCTCGAAAGCAAGAACGTCGAAGCGTTGAGTTGGGCGACGATCCTGTTGCCCGGCCTCGTCGCATTCAGCGGCCTCGCCATCAGCGGAACGCTCGTCGCGCGCATGACGTTGCAGACGCGCTGGCGAGAATGGCTCACTGAAAAACTCGCCGGCTGGTGGCTCGAGGACCAACGCTACTACCGTCTCGAGATCGCCGCAGCCGAGCAAACCTCGCCGGAATACCGGATCGCCAAGGACGTGCAACTTGCCGTCGAGCCGCTGGTCGAATTCGCCGTCGGCTTTTTGACGGCGCTGGCGACGGCATTGGCCTTCGTCGGGGTTCTGTGGACCGTTGGCGGCGCCCTGGAGCTTCATCTGCTTGGCGCGCGCCTCGTGTTGCCGGGATATCTCGGCTTCGCCGCGGTGGTTTATGCGACGATCGCCGGCGGCCTCGCCTACTTCGCCGGCCGTCCGCTGGTTCCGGCCGTTGCGCAGAAGAATGAAGCTGAAGCGCAGTTCCTCTCTGAACTCACACGGCTGAAGGAAAACGCGGAAAGCATTGCGCTCATTCGCGGCGACGCCGACGAATTGAGTTCTATCCTGCAGAACTATCGACGCGTCGTCACCGCCTGGATTCGCCAGATCCATCGCAACGGGGTCATCGCCACCGTGCAGAGCGCAAATGGCGCGCTGGTGCCGCTGATCCCGCTCGTGCTCGTCGCGCCCAAATATCTCACGGGCGCGCTCACGCTCGGCGCGGTCATGCAGCTTACCGCCGCCTTCGTCTCTGTGCAGATCGCCTTCAACTGGTTCATCGACAATTCGGTGCGCGTCGCGGAGTGGATGGCCTCGGCCAACCGGGTCGACGAACTCGCAGAAGCGCTCGAGAGTCTGGATATCGCCGTCATCATGGAGGAGAAAGAGTTTATCGATTTCGGCGTCAGCGACGACGATACGATTCACTTAGAAGATCTCGCGGTCGCGCATCGCAATGGCCGAATCGTGATTGCTGGCGCGAACGTTGTCATTCCAACTGGCGAAAAGCTGCTGGTGGCGGGGCCGAGCGGCACGGGAAAGAGCACGCTTGTTCGCGCCCTCGCCGGGTTATGGCCGTGGGGCTCCGGGCGTATCCTCTTGCCGAAAGACGCCCACATCGCCTTTGTGCCGCAGAAGCCGTACATCCCCCTGGGCGCGCTTCGTCAGGCCATGCTCTATTCAATTTCCGACAAGGAAATCACCGACGATATGCTCGAAGGCGCGATGCGGCGATGCGGCCTGGGTTATCTCGTCAAGCATCTCGACGAAGAGCAGCGCTGGGACCAAACGCTTTCCGGCGGCGAGCGGCAGCGAACGGCTTTTGTTCGGCTCTTGCTGGAAAGGCCGCAGATCATCATCATGGATGAGGCGACGTCGGCGCTCGACGAAGAGAGTCAGGTTTCGATGCTTCGCCTGTTCAATGAAGATCTCGCCGGCGCGACGGTGATCAGCGTCGGCCATCGCGTTGGCATGGAAGATTTTCACGACAAGAAACTCGTTCTTGAGCGCCGTCCGGCCGGCGCGCATATTACAAGCCGTAAGCTACAAAAATCCCTGTGGCACTTGTTCGACGAGGCCGCGCTTCATTGATTTGTTGACGCTAGAGCAGGCTCCGAAAAAGTTGCCAGACTTTTTCGATGAGAACCTGCTCGAACATTCTTACTTTTTAAGTTGAGCGACCTCCCTACCGATCACATGATTCCATGTGATCGGTAAGCGCGCCAGGGTTGGCCGCGCATGTATCCTCAACTGTGCCCAACGATCCATATATCGGGTTTCCCAAAGGACTTATCGTTGCTCTGCGTCGATCAGCAAATGCGACATGCGTTTGAGCGGCGCAGATTTCTTTGGCCCTTTGGGAGGATCAGATATGCAAATGGCTTACAACGGAGCAACGCCGTCGGTCGCGCCGATGGGCGTGACCATGGATCAGATGTTTGCGCCGCAGGGCTTTATCGGCGGCGCGCTCGGCAGTGCGCTGGGCGGATTAGGCGGCGGCGCGCTTGGCCGCGCCTTTGGCAACCAGAATCTCGGTCGGCAGATCGGCAGCGTCGCTGGCGGCGTGCTCGGCGGACTGCTGCCGTTTGAGGCCGGCCCGCAGGCCTACGCTGGAACGTATTATGTTCCGCAGACGGCTGCGCCCGGCTTTGCGCCTCAGGGAATCGTCGGCGATGCGCTTGGCGCCATCGGCGCGCCGCTTGGCGGCTTCATTGGCGGCCGTTTCGGCAATGCCGGACTTGGCCAGACGATCGGCGGCACGGTGGGCGGACTTGCCCAGCGCTTCCTGCCGTTCGAAGCCGGCCCGCAGCCCTACGCCGGGACCTATTACGTCCCGCAGACGGCGGCGCCCGGCTTTGCGCCGCAGGGGATCGTCGGCGACGCGCTTGGCGCGATCGGCGCGCCGCTTGGCGGCTTCATCGGCGGCCGTTTCGGCAATGCCGGACTTGGCCAGACGATCGGCGGCACGGTGGGCGGTCTTGCCCAGCGCTTCCTGCCGTTCGAATCCGCGCCGGTGTTCGCGCCGCAGGGAATCGTCGGCGATGCGCTCGGCGCCATCGGCGCGCCGCTCGGCGGCTTCATTGGCGGCCGTTTCGGCAACGCCGGACTCGGCCAGACGATCGGCGGCACGGTGGGCGGTCTCGCTCAGCGTTTCCTGCCGTTCGAATCCGCGCCGGTGTTCGCGCCGCAGGGGATCGTCGGCGACGCGCTTGGCGCGATCGGGGCGCCGCTCGGCGGCTTCATCGGCGGCCGTTTCGGCAACGCCGGTCTCGGTCAGACGATCGGCGGCACGGTGGGCGGTCTCGCTCAGCGCTTCCTGCCGTTCGAGGCGGAGCCGGTTTTCGTTCCGCAGGGCTTCATCGGCGATGCGCTCGGCGCGGTCGGGGGCCGGGTTGGCAACTGGATCGGCGGACGCTTCGGCAACGCCGGCGCTGGCCAGACGGTTGGCAATGTGGTGGGCGGTCTCGCTCAGCGCTTCCTGCCGTTCGAAGCTGGCCCACAGGCTGGAGCTTATTATGTCCCCCAGACGGCTGCGCCTGTGTTTGCGCCGCAGGGCATCGTCGGCGATGCGCTTGGCGCGATTGGCGCGCCGCTTGGCGGTTTCATCGGCGGGCGCTTCGGCAATGCGGGACTTGGTCAGACGATCGGCGGCACGGTAGGCGGACTGGCCCAGCGCTTCCTGCCCTTCGACGCAGCGCCGCAGCCCGTCTACTACGTGCCGCAGATGCAGGCGCCGATGTACGGCTGACGTCTGAGCGACGCAATCGACGCGACGCATGAAGGATGATCTGCTGCCGCTTCCGGGCCGATTCATCGGCCCGGAAGCCCTCAAGAGATCAGGATCGCGAAATCATGAGCGCAACGAACGGCATCGATCAATTTCTGGTGGCGCCCCGCAACGCGGCGAGCACAGGGGATTTGGCCGCTTTCGAACAGGCGATGCAGTCTGTTCCCGGCGCCGCAATTCTTCAGCGCGCCGGCAAGGCCGGTCAACCAAGGCTGGTCGTCGCTTTACCTGCGGCGAGCGCAAGTCACTTGCGCGAACAATTTAGCGCGACCCTGATCATCGAACCAAACGCTCCGCTGAAACCATTTTAGCGCCGGCGCGCGTCCTTCATAGCGATGCGCAGGCTGGCCCAATTTTATTAGGAGAGTCGAAATGGCTGGTCCCGACAATAGCAATCCTGCGCCGAATGGCCACAACCCAGAGCCGCCCGCGCCGTCAACAAATGGCGCCGAAGTGCGGGTCGAACCGATGGCGATAGCCCCCACCGAGCGCTTCATGATCGCCTCGCGGCGCGTGCCAGGATTCGCGCCCGCTTCGGCCATGGATCTCGCCAATGCGCTGCCCGACGTTAAGATTGTGCGGCGAATTCAGCCGCGCGGGCTCACCGCTTTTTCTGCGGGGGGCTCCGCTTCGCAGTCGCCCGAAATTCTCGTCGCCGAAATGGACCCTGCGCGCGGCGCCGCGCTGCAGGCGTCGTCGCCGCCCAACGTCATCGTGGAGCGCGACGCCTTTCTTCGCGCCTCGGACGACTTCCGTCCTTTCGACTTCAACGGAGCCATGCCGATTGCGGCGGGCGTCGGAGTCGACGTGCAGCTGCGCGTCGTGGGCGCTGGCGGCAAGCCGCTGTCCAAGGCCACCGTCTATGTCTATGGCCAGGGCTTTCCGGGCCAAGGCGTCACGAATGAGCGCGGCGAAGTCGTCGTGACCGTGTTCGGCGGTCCGATCGAGACCATCCAGGCGATTTACGTCAAACCTGCCGCCGATCATTGGGATCGTATGCTGCGCGGGCCAGCGCTTCAGGCCGGCGCCGTGAACACGGTGCAATTGCGTCCGCTGACCGAACGCTTCAACGGCTTTCCTCAAAACGGCATGGTTGGCTGGGGCCAGCGCCTCATGAAGCTCGACCGGCTCGATCCTTCATTCACCGGCGCCGGCGTCAAGATCGGCATCATCGATTCAGGTTGCGACAGCGCGCACCCGCAGTTGCGCCATGTGACGCGGGGCGCCGATCTCACCAATGGCGGCGACAAGACGAGTTGGTCGAACGATCAAATCGGCCATGGAACGCATTGCGCTGGAATCATTACGGCCGCCTCCGATGGCGTCGCCGGCATTCGCGGCTTTGCGCCGAGGGCGGAAGTTCACGCGTTGAAAGTATTTCCCGGCGGACGGTTCAGCGATCTTATCGATGCGCTCGACGAATGCATCGAACGGCAGCTCGACGTCGTCAATATGAGCCTTGGCAGCGGCGATCCTTCCGAACTCGTCGCCCAGAAAATCGCCGAAGCGCGCCAGAGCGGCGTCGCCTGCATCGTCGCCGCCGGAAACTCCAGCGGACCTGTGCAGTTTCCCGGCATGCTGCCGACGGTGCTGACGGTCGCCGCGATGGGCAAACTCGACGAGTTTCCTTCTGACAGCTACCATGCGCAGACCGTCGTTCCGCAACTTGTCGCGGGGACGATGTTCTCGCCGAAATTCACGTGCTTTGGGCCGCAGATCACTGTCGCGGCGCCTGGCGTTGCAATTGTCTCCACTGTGCCTGGCGGGGGCTATGCGGCTTGGGACGGCACCTCGATGGCGACGCCTCACGTCACCGGCATGGCGGCGCTGCTTCTCGCGCACCATCCGCTCCTCGCTGGGGCGCGGACGGGGCGCAACGAGCAACGCGTCGCGCAGCTCTTCTCGTTGTTGGCCGCGTCGGGCGTCCGCTATCTCGGCGACTCCACGCGCGAAGGAGCCGGCGCGCCGGATTTTGAGCGCACACCCAGTCTCGCCGCGGCTCAGCCTTTGGGCGCGGCTGCGCCGGCGAACGCGGGACTGGCGCCGGCGGGAGCGATGATCGACGGATTTGCTCCGCTGAGCGCGCCAGCGCCGTGGGCCATCGATCCTGCGATGATGCAAAGGGTCAATCCGGCGATCATCCAGCGCATGATGCAGCTGCGAGCCGCGGGACTTATTTAGTCGCAAGCGCGAGCGGTGCCCGATTGATCGGCGTATGAAGCGCTTCTCCGTCATGTGCGGGGGAGCGCTTTCGCATTGAGTGCGCCGCTTCGCCACGGCCGCGCACTTGCAGCTTCTGCAGAACATTGTGCACGTGATTCTTCACCGTGCCGAGTTCAATGCGTAACCGACGGGCGATCTCCTTATTCGACAGCCCGCGCTCGATCAGTTCAAGTATTTCCCGCTCGCGCGCGGTAAGCGCGTCCTTTGCGTCCGCGCCGGACGAGAGCGCCTCCTTGCCGATAGGCCGACGCTCCTCGACGGGATGAATCGCGGGCGCCGCCGTCAATCGCTCGAGCAGTTCGACAACGTCTTCAATCGACCCTTCGCGAGGGATGACGCCGACGATCGAGGGACAGGCGGCCGCCAATGCTGGGCTAGCCGATGCCGGCGCGCCGATGGCGACGATTTGCAAATCGGGATGCTGCGCGGCGAGACCTTGCGCGATCGCAAGGCCTTCCAACTCGCCGACGTCGAGCAGAGCAATATCGGGCTCCAAATCAGCCGCCACCGCCAGCGCGGCGTCACACTCGACGACGCCGACAACGCACATTCCCTGATGCTGCCCGAGACGCAAGCCAAGCGCCTCGCTGAACAGGCGCATGTCGCTGACGATCAAGATGCGCGCGTTTCGCGGCGGATTTGCCGATGCAGGAACAAACGCGCTCTGCGCTGACAGACCGGGGTCCAGGGCGGAATCGTCTCGGAAGGCCGCAAACCGAGGCATGGAACTACTCCTGAGCGCTATGTCTGAGTGGGCGCCTAATACATTGGCGCGATTTGAAAGGCGTAACGCCCGGGCGTCATCGCCTGCAATTTTTCGGTTTCAGCGTCATGGCCGTTGTTAAACCGCATCGACATTGAGCCATCATGACGCCTTCAGAGGCGTATGGGGCGGTAGTCAACATGGGGTTTCATAAGCGCGCTTTCGCGAGCTTTGTCCTCCTGCAAATGAATGGTTTTGAAAGCCTCGACAGCTGTTTGCGTTCGAGGCTGCTTTCAAGACGTCAAGGCGCAGTTTGCGATGCGCGAGGTCGATTAGCGTCCGCTATTTTTTTGTCGGATGGAGAATGACATGCTCCTGTTCGTCGCCGTCATTGCGGGCGACGATGGCGATCGCTGCTTCGCTGTCGCTCAAGTTTACGGGCTGGTGCGGCACGTCAGGAGGAATGAAGATAAAATCGCCCGCGACGTTCACGACGCTCTTTTCCAGGTTTTCTCCGTACCGCGTCTCGACACGGCCCTGCAGGAGATAAATTGCGGACTCATGGCCCTTATGGGTGTGAGCTTGCGCCTTGCCGCCGGGAGGAATGACGACCTTTAGCAACGACAGTCCCTTTGCGCCGGCGGTCTTTGTAGAAATTCCAGGGAAGATCGGGAGCGACTGCTTCGATTGTGACGCTTCGCCGACACGCACCGTCACGATATCCTTCCCATCCTTGTTGCCTATGATCGACGTCTCTGACGCCGCCGTCGACACAAGGGCTGCAAAGATCAAGGAAAGAAGCAATGGGTTGCGCATGGCGTTCACTCCGAAGGTTTGAGGCGCGAGACTATAGCGCAGGCGCGAGACGCATCGACAAGCGGCTGGCTGGGCGATGAGCGACGTTTCTCTGATGATCCATGGCGGCGCCGGCGCGATTCGCGATCCGCATCGTTATGAGGCTTCCTTGCGCGCGATCGTTGAATCGGGCGCCAGTCTTCTTGCAAAGAGATCGTCGGCGCTCGAGGCGGTCGTTCACTGCGTCACGCTGCTCGAAGACGATCCGCTTTTCAACGCCGGTCGGGGTTCCGTGCTCAACGCCGAAGGCGCCGCCTTGTGCGACGCATCGATCATGGACGGCCGCACCCTCAAGGCAGGCGCCGTCGCAGCGATACGCGGCGTCAGAAATCCGGTGCGTCTGGCGTATGAAGTGATGGAGAAGAGCGGCCATGTGCTGCTTGTTGGCGCGGGAGCCGAGCGCTTCGCCCGAGAGCAGCATCTGGCGATCGAAAGCGACGACTACTTCAGGACCGAAGAACGCGTCGCGCAGCTCGCCAAGGCGAAGCGAAAGCACGAGATCGCACTCGATCATTCTGACGCGACCGATGCGAAGCTCGGAACGGTGGGCGCCGTCGCGCGCGATCGCAACGGCGATCTTGCAGCAGCGACGTCGACCGGCGGCGTCGTGAACCAGCGCGTCGGCCGCGTCGGCGATTCGCCGCTCATCGGCGCGGGAACCTTCGCCGATAACGTCAGTTGCGCGGTGTCCTGCACCGGCGTCGGCGAGGATTTCATCCGCACGACGCTGGCGCGCACCGCCGCCTGCTTCGTCGAATTTCGCTCGATGCAGGCTGAAGAAGCGGCCCGCGCCGCGATACGCTATCTCGTCGACAGAGTAGACGGCCGCGGCGGCCTCATTCTCGTCGATCGCGAGGGGAGATGCGGACGGGCGCACGCGACTCCGGGCATGCTGACGGCGACATTCGCCGAGGGCGTCGTACGGGTCGAGACAACATAGTCATGTGATCGATAGGAATCGCTCAAAAGCAAAATCGTTGGAGCAGGTTCTCATCGAAAAAGTCTGTCAACTTTTTCGGAACCTGCTCTAGGCGCAGTCGCCTCAGGCCGCCCCCGTGCGCGGCGTATGCCGTCGACGCTCGGCAAGCCGCTGCGCCAAGGGGTGCCTGCGATCGAGCGCAAGTTGCGTCAACGGGGCGACGAAACTACTAGGGGCGTCGATTTCGTCAGCGATGTCGAAGCGGCACATCAGACCCTGCGTTCCGCCCGCATCGAAGATGTCGACGACGACGAGCCGCGGCGCGCTTCGCCCGATTGCGCCGCGCGCGCGCAGAAATGCAAGGAGCGCCGGCCGGGGGCGAGCGGAGAGGGGCAGGGCGTCGCGCAGATTGTGGACAAGACTTTCCCGATTGACGCGATCAGAATCCATTTGCCGCTCCATCAATAAACAAAAAATGCGATGCAATCTCAGGCGTTTAGGCAGTCTTCAAAAGGAGACGCGGCTTTGCATAATCCGTCAAGCTGAGCGGCGTTCCTTTCCTGTGCATAGAACGGCGTCGTCAAGCCGTCGGCGCCGATCGACATCACGCCAATAGCGATCACTTAAATTTGGAGATGAGATCCTGACGGAGAGCAAAAATCCGCGCGCGCTCAGAAGTCAGTCATTGAATGCTATCCGATCTGCTCACGAAAAACGCCAGATGCGGTCAGTCCAGTTCAAACTTTTCTTTATAATCGTGCTTCAGCGACGCGTTCTGATCATCTTTGCGCAGATAGCAGTCGCCGATCACCAGCGTGTCCATCTCCGTGCCCATGAAGCAGCCGAAGGCGTCCTCGGGGGTGCAGACGATGGGTTCGCCGCGCACATTGAAGCTCGTATTGACGAGCACGGGACAGGCGGTCATTCGCTTGAACGCCGAAAGCAGCGCGTGATAGCGCGGATTCGTCTCCTGATGCACGGTCTGGATCCGCGCGGAATAGTCGACGTGGGTCACGGCCGGGATGGAGCTGCGCGGCACATTGAGCTTGTCGATGCCAAACAGATTCTGCTGCTCAGCCGTCATTGCGTGACGATGTTTTGCGGCGACGTCGGCGACGAGCAGCATGTAAGGGGAATCGCCTTCGAGCTCGAACCACTCGGCGACATCCTCACGCAGCACTGACGGCGCGAAGGGCCGAAACGATTCGCGATATTTGATCTTGAGATTGAGCGTTTTCTGCATCGTGTCGGAACGCGGATCGCCCAGGATCGACCGTCCGCCAAGCGCGCGCGGCCCGAATTCCATTCGGCCTTGAAACCAACCGACCGCTTTCTCGTCGGCAAGGTCCCGCGCCGCCGCTTCGATAAGATCGCCTTCCGCCATCGGCTCGAATCTGGCGCCAACGGCATGCAGCCGGCGCTCGATCTCGGCTTGCGGGAACGAAGGACCGAGATAGGAGCCGCGCATGGCGTCGCCGCCGCCGTTGAGGCTTCGGGGATTTTTTTTGTAGTGATAGTAGCCGGCGAGCGCCGCGCCGAGCGCGCCGCCAGCGTCGCCGGCCGCCGGCTGAATCCAAATCTGGTCAAAGCTGCCGTCGCGCAGCAGTTTTCCATTCGCGACGCAATTCAGCGCCACGCCGCCGGCGAGACAAAGATTGCGTGCGCCGGTCTCTTTGGCGAGCGCGCGGGTAAGCCTGAGGACGATCTCCTCGGTGACCGCCTGTATCGAGGCGGCGAGATCCATGTGCCGCTGCGTCAGCAGTTCCTCCGGCTTGCGCGCCGGTCCGCCGAACAGTTCGTCGAACTTGGCGTTGGTCATTCGCAGTCCGGTGCAATAATCGAAATACGACTGATCGAGTCGGAAAGTGCCGTCCGGCTTGAGGTCAATTAAACTATCCAGGATCACGTCGGCGTATTTCGGCTCGCCATAGGGGGCAAGGCCCATCAGCTTATACTCGCCGGAGTTCACCTTGAACCCGGTGTAATATGTGAAGGCCGAATACAGCAGGCCCAGGGAATGTGGGAAGCGCAGTTCGCGCTGCATGGTCAGTTGATTGTCACTGCCGAAAGCGACCGACGTCGTCGCCCACTCGCCGACCCCATCCATCGTCAGAACGATCGCGTCCTTGAACGGAGAGGGGTAGAAGGCGCTGGCGGCGTGGCTGAAGTGATGCTCGGCGAACAGCAGCCTTTTCGACCAGTCAACATCCGCCGAATAGGCCTTCATCTCTTTCAACAGCAGCGACTTTTGAAAGAGCTTTTCGCGCAGCCATAGAGGCAGCGACATCTTGAACGACTGGAATCCGCGCGGCGCAAAGGCGATATAGGTTTCCAGCAGCCGCTCGAATTTGATGAACGGCTTGTCGTAGAAGGCGACGAAATCTACATCTTGAGGCGCGGCGCCGGCGGCCTCAAGACAATAGTCGATCGCGTGACGCGGAAAGCGCGAGTCGTGCTTTTTGCGCGAGAATCGCTCTTCCTGAGCGGCGGCGATAATTTCGCCATCCTCCACCACGGCGGCTGCGCTGTCGTGGTAGAAGGCGGAGATGCCAAGTATCCGCATCGCGCTTTAAAACAGCGTATAGATGAACGGAGCGACCGCGGTGCCTTGCAGAACGATCAGCGCGCCAATCAGCAGCATGATGACCAGAACCGGCGCCATCCAGTATTTCTTGCTGGTTTTGAGATAATCCCAAAGTTCGAGCAGGAAACTCATTTTATCTCTCCTCAGAACTGCTTGCTCATGTCGCTCGTCCCTTCGGGGGTATTGCGCAGGGTCCAGTAGGACGTCGCGTTCTTGTCGAATGAAAGTTTGAGCGGATCGGCGCGCCGCAGTCGGAAAATCACCGCGATCGGGAGGATCACCCCAAAGAACAGGACGCCCATGATGATCGGGTTGGTGATTTTGTGCAGCGCCAAGCCCAGCTGGTGCCACAGTCGGTTCAGCGGCCGCAGTTTGGCTGGCGCGGCGAACGCCGCCGCGGCGAAACCCAGCGCTGCGGCGAGCCCCCAGAAGTGAGGCGCCTCGCCGTGCCGAAGCGGCAACATGCTGATGACCGTGATCGCCGCGGCGATCACCAGGCCGAACGATCGATCGGACCCCATAGCGGCGGAACGGTCTCTCGAATAGTCCTCATGCGACATTCAGACGAGACCCCCCCAGGTCGCCTCACGATCTCTGCGGCTCGCGAACAGCAAACCTTCGCGATGCTTCACCAAATTCCAAATCGCCTCATTTGAAGGCGCAAATTAAGGGATATCGCCGGGCGTATCAAGCTGCCGGTCCGCCGCGCCGGGCCTGGGGAGCGTCACTCCCATCGCGTTATTTCCGCAGGTTGCAAAGCCGTCGCGGGCCGGCCGCGCACTTATTCGTAATTCTTGATGAGTTGGCGCGCCAGGAGTTCGTTGCCCCGGGCGTTGAAGTGAAAGTCTCCCCAGAAATACAGCGATTTGAGGAAATCAGCGTTTTGCGACTTGTATTGAAAAAAGTCGGGGAAGTGATCGAAATATCTCCTGCATTTGCCCGCGCACCAGTCGCGCCAGAGCCGAGCTTGCCGCGAGTTCTCGCCGTCGTAGAGAAGCTGTTGCGGCCAGGGATAGACGCCAACCGAAAGCGCGATGCCGCGCGACGACAGAAGTTCATGCAGGCGATCCATCTGCTTTTTGGCTTTGTCGATTGACGCTTCGATCCCCAGAGCGCCATAGCAGCTGGAATCGTCCCTATAGGTCCAACTTGGGCGCGCGTAGTCGCGACTATAAACGCTCCGCGATTTGGCTAAGTCCTCGAGGCTCGCCTGTTCGATCGCTCTCCCCAATTGCGCCGAATAGCGCATCTGGCCGAGGAACTCCCCGACATAGGAGACTTTCTCCCACCATCGCTTCTCCGGGCGCGGCAGCGGCGGGCGCGGCACCGGCGAACATTCCTCAGAGCCGGTCTGAAACAAGCCCATCTGCAATGCGCCATTTTTATCATACGAATAGAGAATGGCTTCGTCCTGTATGTCGGAGATGTCGATATAGACGACGGCCTCGTCGAACGTGAGCCCAGAGTCGAGAAAATACTTGAGCTTCTCGTAATAGACCGACGGCGCGTAGCTCGAGACGCCCGCGTTCAGAACGTCGATCGCGGGAAACGCCTGAGCGAAGAGGCCGACGAAAGATTGTTCGTAAGGAACGCCAAGGCTTTCGGTGAAGGAATCGCCGATAAAGACGACGCGCTTGCGGTCCGCCGTCATCGGCACCCTGCGCACGGCGGCGTCTCTAAAGCCCAGTGAATTGGTGAAAATGGGAAATTTATTGGAGCCCCAGGCGTCGAAGCCGTAAAAATTGGGCTTGAGGCCATGGGTGTAATGCGGATCGCTTACCCTCAACTCGTTTCTCGCAGGCGCCAGAAACGGATTGCCGCCCTTGTAGACGAGATGAAGAACAATCTCCGCAACGACGACGAGACTGAGGAGCAGGCCAAAGTTAATGAAAAGAATGCGAAACAGCTTGTATGTTGAGTTTTTGCGCGACGACATCGACATTGGCCAAAATCTGGCTTCCCCGGGATTGTGAGCGCCACTCTTGTCATAGATCGACTGAAATGAGCAAGCTTCCTTTGCAAAAAATCATTTTGCGGCGTCGAATGCTGTGCGGCCGTTGCGGTTCGCTAAGAAGCCGCAATAAATCGCGTCTCGGAGCTGCTCATGACCTCGCGTCTCAGTTGTTCGCTTGCTGAATTTCTGCTGGGCTCTGCGTCGTTGCGGATTTTCTGCACGGCCCTCGCCGTCGCATGGGGCGGTTGCGCGGTCCATGCGCGCGATATGTCGCGCGCCGCCGCCGTGAGCGACACGTCCGCGGCGCTGGAAGGCCTGCGCGGCAATGGCGCCGCTCTACGCAGCTTCCTTGTCGAAATGCCGAAAGGCGCCGATTTGCACAATCACCTTGCGGGCGCCGTCTATGCGGAGAGCGCATTGGCCTGGGCGCGCGCGGAGGGGTGGTGTTTTGACGTCAAGAGCAAGGCCGCGCTGCCGCCGCCTTGCGACGCCGCGTCCAAGCCGCCTCTGGACGAGGCGTTGCGCTCGACGCAGGCCTACCGAGACGCGGTCAACGCTTGGTCGATGCGCGACGTTATCACCGCGCGCGTGAGCGGCCATGATCAGTTCTTCAACAGCTTCTTCCGATTTTCAGACGTGACGGGAAACAATATCGGCGCCGCCCTCGCGGAGGTTGTCGAGCGCGCCGCGTCCCAGAACATCCTATATCTCGAATTGATGATCAGTCCGCTGATGGGCGAGGCGCGCGATCTTGGCGAGCAGATCGGCTGGAAGGACGATCCCGACGCAATGCTCGCGGCGCTCGACGCCAAAGGTCTCGGCGATCTCGTCAAGCGTGCGGCGGAGAGCGTTGTCGCCGTCGTCGCCGACAAGGACCGGCGTCTCGCCTGCGGCGACACGGTTCATCGTCGGCCCGGATGCGACGTCGCGGTACGGTTTCTCGCCCAGGTCTATCGCAATGTCGACCGCGCGAAATTGTTTGCGCAGACGGCGCTTGCGGCGCGTCTCGCCTCGCGCGAAGGGCCGGTCGTCGGATTGAACCTCGTCGCGGCTGAGGACGATGAAATCACGCTGGGAAATTATAGCGAACAGATGCGGATCGTCGGCGACATCGGGCGCCGCCACCCGAAGGCGCGGATCAGTCTCCATGCCGGGGAGCTGACAATGGGGCTCGTGCCTCCCAAGGACCTGACCTTCCATATTCGCGAGGCGGTCGAGGTCGCTGGCGCGGGGCGCATCGGCCATGGCGTCGACATCGGCTTCGAGCACGACGCCAAAGGTCTGATGGCGCGAATGGCGCGCGATGGAATAATGGTCGAGATCAATCTCACGTCCAATGCGCAAATTCTCGGCGTCGAAGGCGCGAACCATCCATTCCCGCTCTATCGCAACGCGGGCGTGCCGACGGCCCTATCGACCGACGACGAGGGCGTATCGCGAATCGATCTCACGCACGAATATCAGCGCGCCGCGCGCGTCTACCAACTTTCCTACCGCGACTTGAAACAGCTCTCTCGAAACAGCCTGAGTTACGCTTTTCTTCCAGGCGAGAGCCTGTGGCGCGATCCTGCGGCCGCGCGACCCGTTTCGGCTTGCCTCGACGCACAGCTTGGCGGGACTTCGCCTTCCGCTGAGTGTCGACGTTTCCTGGCCGGTTCCGAAAAAGCCAGACTGCAATGGGAGCTCGAGACGCGCTTCGAGCGCTTCGAGTCGACATGGAGCGGGGGCGGGGGAAAGCCAGCGAACAGCGTAGCGCTCGCTTCCCCGCCTTCGTCTTCGGCCAAACGAGAGCGTTCCTCGCGCGGCGTTCGCTAAAGAATGCTGCGGCCCTGAATGACGCGCAGAATGATCACGATGATGGCGATGACAAGCAGAATGTGGATAAAGCCGCCGAGCGTATATGAGGAGACCAGCCCGAGCAGCCACATGATGATGAGGATGACCGCGATCGTTTCAAGCATTGTTCAGCCTTCCATTTGGCCAGCAAGGGGGTTCACAACTTTTTGCCAAGCGACTTTGCGTCGGTCTCGACCTTTTTCCAAGCGCCCTTGAGCTTGCTCCAGAAGGACTCTTGCGGCGCCTTCTTGCAATCATCGATGATTATAGGAATGACCTTCTCCGTTCCTTCGATATCGACGTCTGTTGCAAGCGGCTTGCCTTTCTTGCTCTGCGCAGAAGACCAGTAGATCACCTTGGGTTGAAATTGGTCGTCGACCGCCAGGAAATCCTCGCACGTCCACTTGGACGTCGGCTTCTTAGTTTCGGCGAGCGCGTTCGTCGCAAAAAAAGATAATGCGGCCGCGGCAATGAAATAAACTGGCTTCATAGGATGCTCCTTCGAGTCCAAGCCTTCTGCGAAAAGCGCCGACGAGAGACTATTGCGGAATTGCGCCGGTATCCAGAGTTGGAGCTGGCGCCGTCGCAGACCCGCTATTCCACCGCCAAAATGACGTCCGCAGCGTCGAAGGTCGCCAGCGCGGCGTCCCCTTCTTTCAGTCCCATGTCTTCAACGAGGTGGCGCGGCGTCACCGCGGTCATCGTCTTTCCGAAACCGACGTCGAGCAGGATTTCGCTATTGCGTTCGGCGTCGATCCGCTGCGTGACTATGCCGCGGAAGCAATTGCGCTGCAGCGGCGTCGCGTCCCCCGCTGGCGCCAGATTGACGAAGGACGCCTTGATCAGCGCCAGCGCCTTGCGCCCGCGAGAAAGGCCCAGCCGCTCGGCTGATTCATTGGTGACGATCGCCAGGATCGTATCCTTTTCCGACACGCGCAGCGTCACTTCGACGTCGACCGGCCACTTCTTGACCTGAGTCACTTCGGCGCGAAAAACATTGCGCGCGGAAATTGTCATGCCCGTGGTCCACAGCAGAAAATCCTCGGCGCCCGCGAGACCCTCTTCGGCGATCGTCTCGGAGATACGCGCAAGTTTCTCTTCGAGGCGGTGGAAGGTGGCGATCAGCCGACGCCCTTCCTCCGTCACCTCGGCGCCGCCGCCGGTTCGGCCGCCAGCCTTGGTGATGAAGGCGGGCGTCGGCAAGAGATTGTTGATCGCGTTCACCGCGTCCCATGCGGCCTTGTAGCTGAAGCCGACGGCCTTGGCGGCCTTCGTAATGCTGCCGTGAAGGGCGACGGCCTCAAGAAGCTTCACGCGGTCGCGCCCAACGAGGAGTCGGCCCTCGCTACGCAGCGCCAGTGAAGCATCGATCTTGCCTTCGGCCATGTCCTGCGTCCCGCCTCATCGCCCGGATACAGGGCAAGACGGCCGGAAGCAACCGCGGCTAAGATGAATGTTCGGTTAGTGGAGCGTTACTCTCGTCCGCGATGGTCTCCGTCCCCCCGCCGGCGACTCAGCGATCGCCCTGACCACCGCCTCGGCGATGGCGCGGCCGCGTTCGTCGGTTCCGGTCCAGTTCGAGGCGCGTCCGCGCGGATCGATTTCCACGAGCTTGACGCCCCGCGCCCCATGGACTCCGTCACGCGCGATCCCGCGCAGGAAGCCGTCCATCGGCGCCTGGATGGGAAGGCCGTCGAGTCGGCCGAGCAGATAATCCCTGAAAACCCGAGCGCCGATGTCGAGCGGCGTCCGCCAGACGCCGTCGCGCGCCGCGTAGACGAAACGCTCCTTGCCGACGCCGCCGAGCACGCGCGCGACGCCGTCTGAAGGCAGCGTGGCGCCGTTTTCGAGCAGTTCGCCCGTGTGCGCCGGATGAGTCTCGATCGCCACGTCGCAGTTCCAGCCCGCCGTGAAGTTTGGACCCAGCCCGATCACGAGACCTGCGATCCCGCGCAGATCCGGCGTGACGCGGTGCTTTTGCATGCGCGCGTCGATGAGAACGTCGGGCGCGCGCAGGGGGATGAGATCCGTCAAGGGCAGAGGCGAAACGGCGACATGTCCCGGCCGGGACAAGACGTCGACCACATCCAGAGTCGTTTGCGTCAGATCGGCGACCACGCCGTCGACTTCGGCGCGATCTCCATAAAGCGCGTCGTGGAAGGCCATGCCCCGTCGGATGACCGGCGGGTATGCGTCATGGCTGAGAACCACGCGGCGCCGCTCCCATGTCAATCGCGCCGCGACCGCGGAGGCGATCTCATTCGTGCCGAGGATGATGACGAAATGCTCACTGCAGTCGGAGAGGAATTCTTTTGCTGAAAAGCCTGGCATGGGGCGCCCTCCGGCGCCTTTTCAGCAAATGACGCGCCAAGTCGCACGCCTTTGTTTTGCAGGGAATTCGGCGCCGGCCAGGCGGCGGAGAATCCTCGTTTCGCGCATTTTGTATTGAAGCCGACAATACGAACAAACAGCAAACGGCGCTAAAATTTGTCCGTTCATCATGTTGAAATATATAACTATTTTTGATGAACAACGCTATGTCATCTGAAAACATATCAATATCGATCTTTCCATACAGTTTTGCACATGTACTGATCATAAGCTGCTTAAAGTTCTAACATTGACTTTTGTACCGCTCGTTTGTAGTCAAGCACTATGTAAGCTAACTACATAACGGTTATCGATCACATGATCCGCGCTGTCGCCGTCGCTGCATTCGCAAGCTTTTTCAGCATTCTATGCACTCCGCCGTCTGGCGCGTCGGCCAATGAGACGATCACCGTCGTCACGAGCTTTCCTGAAGAACTGACGACCCGTTACGAGCGGGAGTTCGAGCGCGGCCACCCGCAAATCCACGTTCGATTCGTCTGGAAGCAGTCCCGCGACGCGCTTGTCGAACTCGCCAAGCCCGAACAGGGCGGTGCGGATGTCTATTGGGCGCCGTCGCCGGCGAATTTCGCGCTGCTGCGCGACCGTGGCGCGTTTCGCAAGATAACGGTCGACCGCGCTGCGCTTCCCGGCCGGCTGGGCGCGCAGCAATTGTCCGATCCCGCTGGCCTCTACGAAGCCTATGATGTCGCCGGCTATGGGTTCGTCGCGAATCCAAGCGCGCTGGCGGCGGCCGGCCTTTCCGCGCCGCGACGCTGGCGCGACCTCGCGTCGCCAGAATATGCGCGCCAGCTCGCCATGCCGATCGCCTCAAAGGTCGGCTTTTCGCCTGCGCTCTATGACATCGTTCTGCAGAGCGAAGGTTGGGACGCAGGTTGGCGACTTCTTAGCGAGATGGCCGGCGAGGCGACGCTGCTCGATTCCGGAGTCGCGCCGACGGCCGCTGTGCGAGAAGGCAAAGCGGCGCTCGCGCTGACGATCGATTTCTTTGCAGAGATCGCCAGAGCCAATGGCGCGGCGGTCGAGATGATCTATCCCGAGCGCACCGCGTTTCTGCCCGCCCATGTCGCGATGACCACCGGCTCCGAGCATGTCGCCGCCGCGCAGGCGTTCATCGACTTCCTGCTGTCGACGGACGGCCAGCGACTGATGATGGAGCGCGACAGCCGCCGGCATCCGGCGCGGCCCGACGCCTATCAAAGCGCGCCGCAGGGCTTTGCCGATCCCTTTGCGCTGCCCGACTCGACCCTCCTTGTTTATGATTCTGAGATCGGCGGCCGCCGGCCGCCGCTGATCACGCTGCTCTTCGATCTCGCGATCGTCGAAGGCCATGCCGAGAGCGCCGAACTGTGGCGCAAGATTCACGACGCCGAGAAAAAATTCGCCGGCAATGCGAAAGCCATGGCGGCGCTGGGCGAAGCGAAGAGACTCGCCGGCTTCATTCCGGTTTCCGAAAGCGACGCGGGCACAAGAACCTTCCTCGAGCGCTTCGCGCGTCGCGACGCCATCGATCCGCAGCACCTCGCACAATGGCGCGAGGAGATCGGCGCGGCGCGGCGACAGGCGCGTGACCTCGTCAAAAGCCTGGAGCCGGCGCCATGAAACGCTTCGGACTCCTCCTATGCGCCGCGATGCTTGCGGGCGCAGCGCGCTACGAGACGAGCGGCCCCGATACCGAAGCCTTCATCCAGCCGATTGAAGGATTGGACGGCGAACATGCCGCAAGCTTTCGCAAGGGCAGCGGCATCTTCCGCCAGGCCTGGGTCATCGGACCGTCGCAGGATCATCCCGACTTCGTCGGTCTTGGTCCGTTCTACAACCGGCTTTCCTGCATCGCCTGCCACGTCAAGAATGGTCGGGGCGCCGCGCCAGACAGCGAAAATGGCGTCGCGCGCACGATGGCGGCGAGGCTGAGCGTCGAGGGAAAGGACGCGCATGGCGGACCGCGCGTTCATCCTGAATACGGCGCTCAGCTCAATCCCGAAGGCGTTCCCGGCGTTGCTGGCGAAGGCCAGGCGGTCGTCGAATACGCCGATTTCGATGTGGCGCTCTCTGATGGCGCGACAGTAAGGCTTCGTCGGCCGACGCTCTCCTTCCGCAATCTCGCTTACGGTTCGCTCGGGCCCGAGACGAAGACGTCGCTGCGCAATGCGCCGCCGGTCTTCGGCCTGGGTTTGCTGGAGTCGGTGGCCGACGCCGAAATTCTCGCCGGCGCGGGCAGACCGAATTTCGTCTTCAGCGTTGAGACCGGGCAGAGAACGCTCGGCCGCTTCGGACTCAAAGCCAATCAGCCCAATCTCAAGCAGCAGATCGCCAACGCCTTCGTCGAAGACATCGGCATAACCTCGTCGCTGTTTCCTGTCGAGAGCTGCGCGCCGACTCGCAGCGAATGCTATCGCGGCGCTTCGACGCCGGAATTGACCGAAGCCCAACTCGACGCCGTCGTCAATTACATCCGCGCGCTTGCGCCGCCAGCCAGGCGCAATCTCGACGACCCGCGCGTCAAGGACGGCGAAGTTCTGTTCCATGACATCGGCTGTTCGAACTGCCATCGCGATGCGCTGCATGTCGCGGACTTCTCGCTGCAGCCCGCGCTCAACGGCGTCGAGATCCATCCCTACACCGACCTTCTGCTGCACGACATGGGCGACGGGCTCGCCGACGGCCGCGAAGATTTCGAGGCTGGTCCAAGGGACTGGCGAACGCCGCCGCTGTGGGGATTGGGCCTCGCGGGCAAAGGCGGAGACGGCGCCGATTTTCTGCACGACGGCAGGGCGCGCACGCTCGTCGAGGCGATCCTCTGGCACGGCGGCGAAGCGCAGTCGTCCGCCGACGCCTTCCGCAATCTTCCCGAACCCCAGCGCGACGCGCTGCTCGCTTTCCTCAACTCTCTCTGATCTCCATGGGGGCAATGATGACCAGGCTGCTGACGACAACGGCGATTTCAGGCGGCGTTCTTCTCTCGCTATCAGCGCCAATGAGCGCGCAGACGCCGCTGCCGCCGATCGAGGTGAACGCGCCCAAAGCCTTCGAACTCGGCCAGATCAAAGTCGGCGCACGCCGGCTCGGAGTCCCGACGCGCGCTGCAGAGCCCGGCGACGGCGCAGGCGAACCCCGCTCGGCGCAAGCGGTTCCATCGGAAAAGATCGACAATGGTCCGACGCCCAGTCAGCACACCGACGCCTTCGGCGGCTACACCATCACCAACAGACAGATGGAGACCTTTGCGCGGCCAACGCTCGACAGCGCGGTCAATATCGCGCCGGGCGTCAACAGTCAGATCTCCGGCAATTCACGCAATGAGCAAAATATTTATGTGCGCGGGTTCGATCGCTGGCAGGTGCCGCTCACCGTCGACGGCGTTCGCGTTTATCTGCCGGTCGACAACAGACTCGATTTCGCGCGCTTTCTCACCGCCGACATCGCCGAAGTGCAAATCGCCAAGGGCTATGTCTCGGTGCTCGACGGTCCGGGCGGCATGGGCGGCCAGATCAATCTGGTGACGCGCAGACCCACCCGAGAGATTGAAGCCGAATGGCGCACGCGATTCGACTTTGGTCGAGACGGCACATTCCTTGGACCAATGACCTACGGCTTCGTCGGCACGAAAAAGGACATGTATTACGCGCAGCTCAGCGGCACTTTTCAGAACTACGACGGCTGGATGCTGCCCGCGAGCTATCGCTCGACGCTCGCTCAGGGACCGGGCATGCGCAGTCAATCCTATACGCAAGACTACAATATCAACGCGCGCGTGGGCGTGACGCCCAACGCGACCGACGAATATTCCCTAAGCTTCAGCCGCCAAGAGGGACAAAAGGGCGCACCGCTTCATACGACCGATCCCATCGCCACGCAGCGCTTCTGGCGATGGCCGTATTGGCGAGTCCAAAACCTCTATTTCCTGTCGAGAACTCAGCTCAATGAAGCCGCCTATGTGAAGACGCGCGGCTATTGGAGCAAATTCGACAATTCGCTGGTCTCCTATGACGATCCTTCCTTCATCAATCAGTCGCTGCCTCGATCCTTCAACAGCGCCTATGCGGATTATGCGCTCGGCGCAGAGGTTGAGGCGGGCGCGCAGATCGGCGACATCGACACGCTGAAAGCGCTGTTCTTCTATCGCCTCGACAATCATTCCGAGTGGCAGGAGAATTTCGGGCAGAATTTTCGCGGCACGCGTTCGGGCTGCGTGTCCAGCGTGCCGTGCTTCACTCAGCCGCTGATCTCCAGCATAGAAGATACCTATTCAGCGGCCGTGGAGAACACATTCTATCCGAGGCAGGACATCGATATCGTTGCCGGCTTCAGCTATGATTGGCGGCATCTGCGCCAGGCGCAAGGCTTTGCAGTTCCGCAGGGCGTCATTGACTATCGGCCCATCGACGTGCAGGCGCCGAACTATCAGGGCGCGGCGATCTGGCGCTATAACGACACCGACCGCATTTATTTCAACGGCTCGAGCCGAACCCGCTATCCGACGCTTTTCGAGCGTTTCAGCACGCGCTTTGGCGGCGCGACGTCCAATCCCACGCTCATGCCCGAACGCGCTGCCAATTTCGATCTCGGCTGGTCGAGTCTTATTGCGCCGGGAATGCGGGTGTCGGTCGACGTCTTCTACAGCCTTGTCGACAAACTCATCCAAAGCGTGCCTGCGCCGCAGTTCGGCGCCAATGTCACACAGTCGCAGAATGTCGGCGGCGGGAGGTTCTGGGGCGCTGAAATCTCGGCCGACTATTTCGTACGCGAGGATTTCTCGCTCGGCGGCAATGTCACCTTCATTCGGCGCCGGGTCTATTCGCCGTCGATCCTCAATTTTCAGCCGACGGGCGTGCCCGACTTCAAAATGTTTCTTTACGCCGGATACCGCCCCATTCCCCAGCTGACCTTGACGCCAAGCCTGGAAATCGCGGACGCTCGCTGGACGACCATTACAAACGGCAATTGGTATTATCGGACCGGCGCTTATTGTCTGACGAACTTCAACGCCGATTATACGCCGGGCGACAACATCAAATTCTCGGCGGGCGTGCGCAACGCGTTCGATGACTACTATGTGCTCGCCGATGGCTATCCCTCTCCGGGCCGCACCTTCTATCTCGCGTCGAAAGTGAACTTTTGAACGCGCGTGCGACTGTGACTCACCACGAAACCCGCTGCGCTCGCGCGGCGCAGCGGGATCGTCTATTTCAACTTCGCGTCCCATGTCGGCGAATCCGGCGCGCGAAAATCAAAGTCCCACGCGAATCGCCGGATGAGATTGTAGCCGATTAGGAAAGAAACATCGCGGCCAAGCGCGGCGCGCAAGGCGCCGAAGTCATAGGAGATCGCATAGAGGTCGCGCAGGACGCGACCTTCGCCCAGGTCAAGCGACTTGATCTTGTAGACTTGCAAGGAAATGCGTTTTCCGCCGACGCCGCTTGCGCGGGCTTTGGCCTTCACCGCCGTGAACAGCCCCTTGTGCTTGCGTATGAACTGCTGATCGACGGCCGAGACTTCCGCGCCCGTGTCGAACAGGCCGACCGCCGCCGTGGCGCCCGTGTCGAACAGGCCGACCGCCGCCGTGGCGCCCAGGCGCAGGTCGACGCCGACAAGACGCCCATCGGGTCCCAGCCGCCGAAACGGCTTCGGGCGGCCGCTCGCCGTCGCGTCGCCGAAAAAGACGAGTTCGCGGCGATCGATATCGAGGCTGAATCGTGCGCCTTTGAAAAAATCGAGCCCCAAAAGGTCGTCAGCATCGCCAGGCGGACATCGCGTGAGTTGATATTTCGCTCGCGCGATGTTGTTTCCTTGATCGGCGACGAGTTCGACATTCTGCGCTTCAACGTCGTCACAGCGCATTGTCGCGCCTGAGGCTCCCGTGGAGAGGCTTGCGCCGAGCACCGGCAGGTCCTTGTTCCAGGGCGCCAGCCTGATGCGCGTGCTCGACGCCCCCGTGTCAAGCCGCATGTTTCCCATGACATTGCCGATGCGGACCGGCAGGTAGATGCGCCCGCCGGAATATTGATCTTCGCTCAAGGTCAGCGGAATGACGGAACGGCTTCTCTCGGCGCCGACGGCGGCGACCGAAAACAACAGCGCTGCAAAGAGCACGAACGCCGTCGCTCGAAAAAATTTCATGAACTGCTTCCTGCCGCCGAACACGCCTTCAGCCGCTAAGAAACGCGTCTTGAGCTTCCCGCGCAAGTTCCGCGCCTTTTCCCTTGTAGCGAGGCGAGTAATGGAGGGGCACGAGCCGCTTCGCGAATTCAAAGGTCGTCGAGGGCAAGAGGCGCTACGGTCCGGAATGCGGCCAATTCCATTCTGCCGCCTGGACCGCATAAGGGGTAAGCAACCGTTCGCGAATGCCACGTCCTGCTTGCCGCTGTGAGCCGACGTCTGTTGGCTTGGCGGAGGTCGATGCGAAACACTTGATATGCATGGTACCGCCACCCCGGCTCGAACGGGGGACCCCCAGATCCCCAATCCGATTCGTCACATTTTCTCAAATTTTATGAAATGATATAATGCATTGATATAAAGTCAAAAACTAAATATTTTTGTTTTCTCTTGATTTCCATTCAGAGCCGTCATTTTCTCAATTCTGCTTACCGAGTGCTTACCGGAAATCGAGAGAAATCATCCATGCCCAGCGGCAGAATCACCAAGCGCGCCGTCGACGCCTTAACATGCGATCGAGGCGCAGATCGCTGCTTCTTTTGGGATGACGCGCTTGCCGGATTTGGCGTCACGGCCTTCCCCAGCGGCCGAAAAATCTACATCGCGCAGTTTCGCAAGGACGGGCGCTCACGCCGAATCAGCATCGGGGAGCACGGGCGGTTGACCCCGGACGAAGCGCGCTCGCAGGCGAAGATCATACTCGGCGCCGTCGAGACGGGCGCGGACCCGATTGCTGACCGCAGGACCGCTCGGGCCGTAAGGACCTTCAGGGAAGTCGCCAATGATTGGATGAGCCAGCACGTGACGCCGAAGCGCAAGCCGCGAACGGCGTCGGAGTATCAGCGCATCCTGAATTCACATGTTTTTCCGGCGATAGGATCGAAGCGGATCTGCGAATTGCGTAGGGCTGATCTCACGCGCCTCCATGCGAGGATGGCCGCGACCCCGCGGGCGGCAAACCATATGCTTGCGACGATCTCGGCGATTTGGAACTGGGCGGCGCGCCGCGAAGAAGTTGTGTTCGCCGCCAACCCTGTGAGAGGGATCGAGCGCTATGCCGAGAAACGGCGGGAACGCTTTCTGACGAGCGCAGAGTTGGCGCGTCTCGGCGATGCGCTGCGAGACGCCGAATCGATCGGCCTTCCATGGGCGGTCGATGAAAACGGACCTCACGCAAAGCATCTCGCGAAGCCTGACAAACGCCGGGTGAAGCTCGATCCTTTCGCCATCGCGGCGATTCGCCTCTTACTTCTCACTGGCGCTCGCCTGCGCGAGATTCTCAACGCCAGATGGTCAGAGGTCGATTTGGAACGCGGCGTTATCTTCCTTTCCGACTCCAAGACTGGCAGGAAGCCGATCTATTTGTCGGCGGCGGCGCAGGCGGTGCTCGCCGACCTGCCGCGCATAGAAGACTGTCCGCATATCATCGCTGGCGCAAAAGAAGGCGCTCCTCGATCAGATCTGAAAAAGCCTTGGGCGGCGGTCACGCGCGCCTCCGGCCTCGAGGGACTCCGTCTTCACGATCTTCGCCACAGCTTTGCGTCGTTTGGCGCGGGCGCCTCGCTCGGGCTTCCGATTATTGGCAAGCTCCTCGGTCACTCCCAAGCCGCGACCACCGCGCGCTATGCGCACCTGGACGTCGATCCGCTGCGGCGCGCCGTCGATACGATCGGGGCGACGATCTCCGCGGCAATGGACGGCGCGGAGCGCCGCGCCGCACAGCCGACACGGGAAACGCGCGGCGACCGCGCGTGAGAGTTGCGAAGGGATAGGCCAAACGGCCGAAAAGCCGAGAATGCATCGCTCGGTTTCCTGCCGCCCGTTCGATGCGCTCGGATGCGCACATGCAACTGGGTTACTTGACGCTAGACCAAGTAAGAGGAATTGCCGAGACGGCTGGCGAGCATCATCTGATTTTACTGAATTTTATCGAAAAAATTCGCAGTCTTCATACGGGTGGGCTGCTTGAGATCACAGGCGTTCCTTGGGGAGAGCCCTGTTCGTTTCCTGTCGCGTCCAAATTCCGTGATATTGCGTTAGGTGAACGCTACATGGTTCTTCCATCCGTATGGGACGATTTCGACCTTTCATTTGATTGCAATGGCAAATTTGCAAGCCAGTGCGGAGCGCAGAGCGAAATAATCGACGTTCGGTTCCGCCCCGACCAAGTGGCCAGCATTTGGCCGCCGCGCGCCACTGAAGGGCCCACGCCAGTTCTCCGGCAGTGCAAGAGAACGGAGCTCGCCAATTGGATGCGCGTTCGCTTTGAGAATCGGCCACCATTATCCGTGGACGAGTTGCGCCGAATTGTTTTGAAGGACGGCTCTTTTGGCACGCTCTCGAAGAGAACGATTGAGCGTGCGATCTGCGATGCGTGGCCTGTGAGAAGGCAACCTTTGTCAACCTCTGCCCGTCGGCGTTGACGAAACGGCCTGAATTGGCGGCTCTTGACGGATCTTGGCGGGATTTGGCGTGAGACATGTGCGGACGTGTTTGACTAATTTTTCTGCGGTTTGCAGGGTTCTCGCAACCTTCCTCGAGGGAACCGCAGTATGGATCAATGCTTCCTGCGCCGCCGAGCGGCGGCGCATTATCTCCAAACGAAATATGGCTTCGGCAGCTATCCCACCCTCTGCAAAGGTGTGGTGACCGGCGACTCGCCAGAGTATCGCAAGGCCGGAAAAATCGTCCTCTACACCAAAGAGGCGTTGGACGCTTGGGCGCTCAGCAAGCTTGGCGCGCCAGTTCGCAGCACGTCGGAAGCCGATTCGGCCCGCCGGGCCGAAGCAACTCACGATGATGCCTGAGTAGCGTAAACCGCGGTTCGCTCGCGTGTGGGGATGCCGAGCGCAGATGTGCAGAAGAAAACTTGCGAACGCACGCGGATAGCCGTGGCCGGCGGGGGGATCGACCACCGAATTCAAGACGTCGCTGGGCACCTTACGAGTCGCAGTCGTGAAGAGCGGCGGCGCTCCTCGAGATAGTCTTCAAAGGCAGTGGGTCGATGGGGGATAAATTCACCGCCCTCAAATTCCAAATGGCTAGAAAGAATCGCAGCCGATCCTGAATTGCCGGCGAGCGCAGCCAGGCTCGCTATAGCGCTCAACAAACATCTCAATCGAAAGACGGGGGACGCTTTTCCCGCCGTAGCAACGCTTGCGCGCGCGATTAGAATGACCGAGCGACGGGTGCAGAGCCTGCTGCAGGATCTGGTGAAGCGCGGTCATCTGACGATTGAGACCGGCGGCGGTCGCCATGCGACAAATCGCTACCGGCCAGTCTTCAAAGACGCAGACTTCTGTGCTCCGCCAATGGATCAGAAGAAGTCGGAGAAGTCATCAAACATTCTTCCGGGTACAGCCACGCTAAACCCCGAAGGTCATTTCGGGGTTTCGAGTCGTAAAACCCAGAAACTTGCAGCATCAAAACCCCGAAATCAGGTTCACCCGAACCCTTATATAGAACCCTGTACCCCTAAAGTCCCCACAGATGCGTCGTGCGACGATGCCCATTCTACATGGCTAGCGTTCGAATCGGCCTGGCGATTCGACATGAGCGATCGTCGCGCTGCCACGAGAAGAGAGTTTGAAAATCTATCTGCAGCGGACCAGCGACTGGCGATCGAGCAAGCGCCCTTTTATCTGCGGCGTTGCGCCAGCGGAGCCAAGCGATGTCGTGCTAGCCGATGGCTGCGAGAGAAGTTGTTCCAAGATGCTGCGGTCTCGCAATCGGGGCCAAGACCACAGCGGAGCCTTTCAGAGGCGATCCCCACCGACCGGGGTTTTTTCATCCGCATATCGTCTCCTCAGTGGCGCGAATGGTCGCGGGTCGAGGGGCCATTACCGACGCTAAATACGGAATTCGGCATCGGCTGCTTCAGACCAAGCGAATGGCCAATCGGGATGGACGCTTCGGCCGAGCCTTTTCTCGCTACGACTGAGCGATCGCCATGAGGCGGCGATCGCCCCGGTGACGCGCTGCTTCGAACGACGGTTTTGCTTGCGTGAGGGCGAATAGCCTCAACGCTTCCTTCCGACGAGCCGCCGGATTGTCGGGCCTGTGCCATGCAAGCATTGACCCGAGCCCCAATTACATCATGGCCGCAAACCCCTGAGCGTAAGCTCCGGAAGAGACTGTCGCGCCAGTCGAGATCCCTCATGAGCGACAGCGGGTCCTTCTCCGGTCCTGACGATACGGGAGAGGCAGGGGCCCCGGGGTGAGGACGTAATCGCAATTTTGATCAGGGTTGCGGATCATTGGTTGCGACAAGGCCGGTTGCGATGTGGTTGCGGACCCGAGCGCGAAGTTGCGTAGCTTGGCTGGCTAGCAACAGCCACGCGAGAAAGGATGACGCGGCTTAGTTCAAGCCCTCTACTCTAATGAGCGCCAGCGGACTTTGGAGGGCGCGCGTGTCAATAAGCATTGAAACGAACCCCGATCGGCGTCAAAGGTGGTCCGTTACGCTGCGGGATGTCGCTGAGTTGATCGTATCTGACGTAGTCGGCGATCGGCACATGTCGCATGCGAAGCGCTTGCGGGGTCGCGGATTGCCGGCGGTTCGGGATCGCGGCGGCGCGCAGGATGTTGAGGATGTCGTCGCAGAATGGACGCCATTTTCGAGCGCTTCGGCGCAGGCCGCGTCGATGGCGGGCAAATCCGTCGGTGAGCACGGCGACGAGAATGACGACCATCTGACGATCGCCATCATCGGACCCAGCAAGTTTGCGCCGCACGCGCTCTGAAACCCCGGGCAAAAACTCAGTCCTTGAACGGCGACCCATTCTTCAGCGCGCCCGGCTTGCTGGCCAGAACAGGAACATAGTGCCATGGGTTGTAGATCGTCTCTCCGCGCCCGGAGCAGCGCGCATGTTCGGCGACGACGCGCCCATCCTGGCGGATAACGATGCTATCGGCATAGACGTGGATCTCTACCGGACGTCTGACAGCGTCGGCGTTCACCGAGGAATCATGTTATGAGGCGAAGAGCAGCGGACTCCCATCAAGGCTAGGGGCACGAACTGTCCCGTGACAGGCCGGAGAGATTCATGCATTCCATGCCCGCAGACATCAGTAGATCGCCGTGCGCCTGAGGCTTACATAGATTTTCGTAGACGCCGCGCGCGCGGGCGCCCTTGGAAGAAGGCGCGCTCGAGCGCGTCAGAGGCCATCTCCTGCGTCTCGCGCGGATAGGCCCGGGCGATAAACATTCAGGGTTTTCTCCTTCGTCAGGGTCACCGCTATGCCGACGCAGTATGGAAGAAGAAGCATCGTGTGTGGCTTGCCAATCAGAGCTCCAATCATTCCGCGCAGCAGATCGCCTTTCAGACCCATCTTAACGCCATGAATCAACGATCGCCCGCAAGAATTTCACGCAAATCGAAACTCTCATTCCGAAATGGTCCTTGGGTCCCGACGTCGAAGCCCTCCAGGCGTTGCGCGGCGACTCCCTTGTGGCTGCCGCCGGTGTGATCGCTGAACTCGGCAATATGCCGCGCTTCGACAATCCGCGCCAGTTCATGGCCTTCATCGGTCTCGTTCCGGGCGAGCACTTGAGTGGCATCAAGCGGAAATTGACCGGCATCACCAAAGCGGCGACTGATCGTCGAAGCGGCTTGGGCCTATCGTCTGCCCGTGACGATTGGTCAGGCGAAAATGCTGCGACAGCAGTCGACTGCGGTCGCGATCCCTGAAATGCTTGGAAGGTGCGGGTCAGGTTGTGTGCCCGACATCAGAGCATGCTGGCGCGCGGCAATAAGGCGCCGATCGACATTATCGCCATCGCGCGAACCCGTCGGCTTCGTTTTGGCGATCACACAACATGTCGATACGAATTCGAGTCGTTTCCACAACTTGCATGCCAACCCCTACCTCCCTCGCGCCAGAAGGCCATTGTGGACCTTTTTCCCCCGAGGGTTCCGATGGGACGCCCGATCAACCCGAAAGCGTAGCGCTTAGTCCATGCCGATCCAAATGTGTGCTCCACCAGATCGAGCCCGACGGCTATGGCCGAAAGGTCAACTTCATTGCCCATGGAAGTCGCTCCGCAAGACAGGGTTTCTCAGGCGGCCATCTTGGCACGATCGCTGCACGGCGGGACCTGTGGAGAGCACGTCCCCTCCATCAAGACAGCCTGAGAGCACTCGCCAAGCGGTATGGCGTCAACCAGAAAATCATTGCCAATGAAACAAGCGAACTTCGGCTTCTGACGAGCACACAACCGCAAAGAGCCGAGGTCGATAGTTCTATCGATCGAGCAAGAGGCGATTATCGTCGCCTTCCTCCCACGCTGCTGTCGCTCGATGATGCCTCTACGCCTTGCAGGCGACGATCCCGCATCTAACGCATTCGTCACTGCGTCGCTGTCTTCAGCGGCACGGCAATACCGGCTTGCGTGAGCATCTCGCAGCCTTGCCCGCCTACAACTTTGCGAAACGCCTGAAGACTCTGCACGGCCTGACGCCTCATGATATGTCCGCGTCGCGGCTTCGCCGCTCTATCCGACGGGAGAGAATTCCCGCTCCATCTCCGCGAGCACCTGCGAGATATATTGACCATAGCCGCTTTTGGAGAGTTTTGACGAGGCGGCGCGCGCCTGCGCGGCGTCGATCCACCCGGCGCGGAAGGCGATCTCTTCGAGGCAGGCGACGCGCTGTCCCTGCCGCTGCTCGATGGCGCGCACATATTCGCTGGCTTCGATCAGCGCCTCGGGCGTGCCGGTGTCGAGCCAGGCGAATCCGCGGCCAAGTCGGGCGACCTGCAGTTCGCCGAGCTCCAGATAGATGCGGTTGAGATCGGTGATCTCCAATTCGCCGCGCGGCGAAGGCTTCAGTTGCGCCGCGAATTCCGGCGCGCGTTCATCGTAAAAATAAAGGCCGGTCACCGCCCAATTCGATCGAGGCCGAGGCGGCTTCTCTTCGATCGAGATGGCGCGGCCGGCGGAGTCGAATTCGACGACGCCGTAACGCTCCGGATCGCGCACGTGATAGGCGAAGACCGCCGCCGAGCTGCGCGACGATTCGCTCAACACTTCCGGCAGGCCGTGGCCGTAGAAGATGTTGTCGCCAAGGATGAGCACCGAGGGTTCGCCATCGACGAATTCGGCGCCGATGAGATAGGCTTGCGCCAGCCCCTCCGGCCGCGGCTGCACGGCGTAAGACAGCGACAGGCCCCATTGCGCGCCGCTCCCGAGCAGCCGCTTGAAAGAAAGCAGATCCTCGGGCGTGGTGATGATCAGGATCTCGCGCACGCCCGCGAGCATCAGCGTGGCGAGCGGGTAGTAGATCATCGGCTTGTCGTAGACGGGGAGCAATTGCTTCGACGTGACGAGCGTCATCGGATGCAGCCTGGTGCCGCTTCCTCCGGCGAGAATGATGCCGCGCATGGAGAATCCTGTTCAGGTTGGAATTAATCGGGCGACGCAGGCGTTCACGGAGTCGCGCCATTTCGGCAGCGCGACGCCATAGCTGACTTCGAGCTTGGCGTTGTCGAGCCTTGAATTCGCGGGGCGGCGCGCCGGCGTCGGATAGTCCGCCGTCGCGATGCGCTTGACGCGCACGGGCTTACGGCCTTTCGTCTCCGCCGCCGAAAAGATCGCATCCGCCATGTCCGCCCAACTGGCTTCGCCTTGCCCGGTCATGTGGAAAACGCCGCGCAGGCGCGGATCGGAATCGTCGACGAGTCTTTCCGCGATGGCGAGCAGCGCATCGGCGATGTCGAGCGCGCTTGTCGGATTGCCGATCTGATCGGCGACGACGCCGATTTCCTCGCGGGTCTCGCCGAGACGCAGCATCGTCTTGACGAAATTCGTTCCAAACGGACTGTAAACCCAGGCGGTGCGCAAAACGGCGCAATTCTCGCAGCGCGCGGCGATCTGCCTTTCGCCTTCGAGCTTCGAGCGCCCATAGGCGCCGGTCGGACTGGGTGCGTCGTCTTCGCGATAGGGACGGTCGAGCGTCCCGTCGAAAACATAGTCGGTCGAAAGATGCAGCAGCGGCACCTTCAGTTCGGCGGCGGTTTCGGCGACGAAGCCCGCGCCCGCGCCATTGACGCGCAACGCGACGTCAGGCTCGCTCTCGGCCTTGTCGACCTGAGTATAGGCGGCGGCGTTGATGATGGCGTCGCAGCGCACGCTGCGCAAAGACGCAAGAACCATGTCGCGGGAGGAGAGATCGAAGCGCGGGCGGCCGAGCGCCAGCATTTCGACGCCTCTCGGCGCACGCTCGATGAGCGAGCTGACGACCTGGCCGGTGAGCCCCGTGACGGCGATGCGCTTCATCTTGCCCACTCTACGCGAAAACTTCCGTCAGATTCCGCAGCCGCGGCCATTTGCGATCCTTGTCCGACAGCACGGCGCTTTCGGCGGCGGCCGGCCACGGGATCCCAATGTCAGGGTCGTCCCAGGCGACGCCGCAATCATGCTGCGGCGAATAGAAATTCGTCACCTTGTAGATGACTTCCGTATCGGGCTCGAGCGTGACGAAACCATGCGCGAAACCGATGGGAATGAACAGCTGACGCCAGTTCTCTTTTGAAAGCTCGACCACGACGTGACGCCCGAACGTCGGCGAAGACTGTCGAAGATCGACCGCGACGTCGAGTATGCGGCCGCTGATCACGCGGACGAGCTTGTCCTGCGCGAAAGGCGCGGTCTGGAAATGCAGACCACGCACCGTCCCGACGTCGCGGGACAATGAGTGATTGTCCTGGACGAAGTCGAAATTCAATCCGGCGTTCGCCCAGGTCTTTTCATTATGCGTTTCGCAAAAGAAGCCGCGCTCGTCGCCAAATTTTCTAGGCGTGACGAGCTTCAGCCCCGAAAGCTCGAGATCTTCAAACAAACAGCCCCCCTGTCGCGCGTCAGGCGACGGCTTCTTCATCTTGCTCGGTAAGCACGCCGAGGCGCTCGCCGCGATATGTGCCCGAACGGATCGCTTGCCACCACTCCGAATTATCAAGATACCAGCGAACAGTTTTGCGAAGACCAGTCTCAAACCGCTCGGCCGGCCGCCATCCGAGTTCGCGCTCGATCTTCGAGGCGTCGATGGCGTAGCGCAGATCATGTCCCGGCCGGTCGGCGACAAAAGCGATGAGATCGCGATGCGATCCGGCGCGCCGCGGACGAAATTCGTCCATCAGTTCGCAGATGGCTTCGACCACGTCGATATTGCGCCATTCATTGCGGCCGCCGACGTTATAGGATTCGCCGACGTCGCCTTCGCGCGCCACGCGCATCAGCGCCGAGGCGTGATCCTCGACATAAAGCCAGTCGCGCACATTCTCGCCGCGGCCATAAACCGGCAGCGGCTTCTCCTCGATCGCATTGATGATGGTGAGCGGAATGAGCTTCTCCGGAAAATGATAGGGTCCGTAATTATTGGAGCAATTGGTGACGATCGTCGGAAGACCGTAGGTGTGACGCCAGGCCCGCACGAGATGGTCGGAGCCCGCCTTCGACGCCGAATAGGGCGACGTCGGGGCATAGGGCGTTTCTTCGCAGAAGAGGCCCTCCTTGCCGAGGGCGCCGAACACCTCGTCGGTAGAGATATGCATGAAGCGGAAGTCTCGCGCGTGGGCGCGATCGAGCTGGCGCCAATAGTCCAGCGCCGCCCGCAGCATGACGAAGGTCCCGACGACATTGGTTTCGATGAAGGCCGCCGGCCCGTCGATCGAGCGATCGACATGGCTTTCGGCGGCAAGATGCATGACCACGTCGGGCCGAAAATCCTCGAAGGCGCGCGCGACTGCCGCCGCGTCGCAGATATCGGCTTGGAGGAAGGAGAAACGCGGACTATCCGCGATGGGCCGCAGCGAGGCAAGATTCCCCGCATAGGTGAGCTTGTCGAAAACGAGAATCTGATCGACGCTCTTGCCGATGACGGCGCGCGCAACGGCCGAGCCGATGAACCCCGCGCCTCCGGTGATCAATATTTTCATCAAAGCCCCGCTTTTATCTATCGCTCCGCCCTGAAATCGCGCCCTCACGCCCGCGCAGGGGAGCCCTATTGCGAAGGCGACGGTCGGCGCTTAAGGCGTTTACGCGGACTATGTGGCGGAACAACGTCATGGCATTGCGCGAGAATTTGGCGCGGCGGCGAGCGCCACGGCGCAGAATTGCGTGATTGCGGCGCGCGCGGATATGCTCCTGGCGACTTCAGCTTCGCATGGCGACGGCGCCATGCCTCACGCTTGGGCGCGGCCGTCAATGTGGAGAGCAACTCGAGATTGGTCGCGGCCGGCGACGACAATGTCGCTTTCTCTTACAAGGGCTATCGCCGTCGGGGGCGTTGTCGGATCATGCGTCGCCTCTCGCCGGACGCGTTCATTCGCCGCTTTCCGCTGCATGTCCTCCCCGACAGCTTTCACCGCATCCGCCCTTATGGCCTCCTGCCCAGGGGCGACCGTGAGGAGCGGCTCGCGTTATGTCACCGGCTCACTGTCGCCGCCGAACATCCGGTCGAGCCGAAGGTCGGCGCTTGCGGAGTCGTCGAGCGTCGCACTTTGTCTCCGCCTTCCCATGCCCGACTGCGGCGGACTCATGCGCCGCATCGGCATCGTTCCGACCGCGAGGCATCGCCCGCTCCGATGCGACACGTGATGAGCCCGGCTATCACCTCCGCGTGGAACCCTGCGCAACTCCCTGTTTCGCTCGTCGTACGATACGGCGACGGGACGCCGCCTCGCGCCGTGACCGCAAAAATCTTCATCCAAAAAATCTTCATCCACATGACGCCAATGCCGCGACAAGGGCCCCAAACTGCGGCCCACTCGAGCACTTCCTGCCCATGCGCGGACTTCGCGTCTCCCACCACAAGCGCCGGCGCCCGCCGTGGCCCTGCTAACAACGACGAGACGCGCTTTCCCCATATCGGCTAACGACCCGCGGCTTCGTTCAATCCGGCTTATGTGAGGTCCGCCCCCGGGCAAGCAAAACATTGCGCTGCGGACCTAACATAACCCTACGCGAATGGGCGAGGAAGACTGTGCGCATACGCTCGTGGTGTTCCAGGCCTGCCGTCCGCGTCGCGGACGTGAAGGCGAAGACGATCGCCGCTTCCTCGAAGCGCTTCATTTCTTCACGGTCGAAAACGTAAGATGGCGCGCGTTGCCGGAGCGGTTCGGACACTGGAACAGCGTATGGAAACGGTTCGACCGCTTGAGCAAGGCCGGCGTGTTCTAGGCCTTCTTCGATACGCTCGCCTCCATGAGTTCGTCGGCGCATCTGATCCAGATGTTCGATTCAACGATCGTGCGCGCGCACGTATCGGAGCCCGCGCCCGGATCAAATAGGGAATGGGGCGCATCAAACACTTCAAGCGCGTCGCCCTACGCTGCGAAAGACGGCCAGGAATTTCCGATCCATCGTCAGTCGCCGCAGGCCTGTGCTTGATCAAATTCGTCCACGCCGCCTAGATCCCAAAGTCCGGCCTATCTCCAATAATCCATAAAGCGTGCTGGCCGCCAAGCTGGTGAAAACCTCGCCGGAGGATTTGGCCGCAGCTACTGAGTGCAGTCACATTTTCGACTCCTTTGAAGACTAACGTGATGAGATCATTGCTAATTTTGAGGAAGAATGCCCCTCACGCCCCATCTTCGCAGGCTCGAAGCCGAAGCGGTTTTCATTTTGCGAGAGGCGGTGGCCGAGTTCCGGCGTCCGGTGATGCTCTATTCCATCGGCAAGGATTCGAGCGTGATGTTGCATCTCGCGCTCAAGGCCTTCTACCCAGCCAAGCCGCCCTTCCCGCTGTTGCATGTCGACACCACGTGGAAGTTTCGCGAAATGATTGCGTTCCGCGACCAAACCGCGGCGCGCGTCGAAATGGAATTAATCGTTCATACGAATGAAGAAGGGCGAAAGCGCGGCGTCTCGCCTTTCACATGCTCCTCATCCGCATACACGCAAGCAATGAAAACCGAGGCGCTCAGACAGGCGCTGAACGAAGGCGGATTCGACGCGGCCTTCGGCGGCGCGCGACGCGACGAGGAGAAAAGTCGGGCGAAGGAGCGCGTCTTCTCGCATCGAACCGCTTCGCACGGATGGGATCCTAAGACTCAGCGCCCCGAACTTTGGCGGATTTTCAACACGCGTTTGGGAGCCGGCGAGACTATGCGGATCTTTCCGCTGTCGAATTGGACCGAGACCGACGTCTGGGACTACATCGCCGCGGAAAACATCCCGGTCGTGCCTCTTTATCTCGCAAAGGAACGGCCAGTCGTTCAACGCAACGGCGCTTACATCATGGTCGACGATGAAAGGTTTCCGCTGGCGCCAGATGAAGTGGTCGAATCGCGCCGCGTGCGCTTTCGAACGCTTGGTTGCTACCCGCTGACGGGAGCGATCGAATCCGAGGCGGATACGCTGGAGGCGATCATCGCGGAAATGCGACAGGCCTCGACCTCTGAACGTCAGGGCAGGCTGATCGATTTCGATGAGTCTGCGTCGATGGAGCGAAAGAAGCGCGAGGGCTATTTCTGATGACCGCTCCCTTTATCGCAGATGCGGAAATCCTCGCGAAAGCCCAGCCAGGCCGGCCGCGGCCCACTTTGCGGGTCTTGACCTGCGGATCGGTCGATGACGGCAAGTCGACGCTCGTCGGGCGTCTGCTCTATGAACGTCAGCTGATCTTCGATGATCAACTTGCCGCTCTGCGCAGCGACTCGCTGCGGCACGGCACTTTGGGCGAGGAGATCGATTTCGCTTTGCTTGTCGACGGACTTGAGGCCGAACGCGAGCAAGGCATCACGATCGATGTCGCTTACCGCTATTTCTCCACCCCGGCGCGTTCGTTCATCTTGGCCGACGCGCCCGGTCATGAGCAATATACGCGCAACATGGCGACGGGAGCGTCGAACGCCGAGTTGGCCATACTGCTCGTCGACGCGCGCAAGGGTCTGCTGACTCAGACGCGGCGACATGCGACGATCGCCTCTCTCCTTGGCGTCCGGCACATCGTGCTCGCCGTCAATAAAATGGATCTTGTCGATTACGACGAAGCCGTGTTTGAAAGAATTGTCGGCGAATTTGAAAGCGTCGCCGCATCGCTCGCCTTTCGCTCCGTCGAAGCAATCCCCATCTCCGCCCGCCATGGGGATAATGTCGTCGCCGACTCGGCGAATATGCCGTGGCGCGACGGCCCCAGTCTCTTGACCTATCTTGAAAACGCCGACGTCGAGACTGATGGCGGCGATGCGCCGCTGCGGCTCCCCGTGCAATGGGTCAATCGCCGAAGCGACGCCTTCCGCGGCTTCGCCGGCGCCATCGCTTCCGGCCGTATTCAGGTTGGCGATGAAATCGTGGCGGCCGCCTCCGGACGGAAAACCACAATCGCGCGTATCGTCGCCATGGGCGGGGATCTGTTCAGCGCCGCTGCGCCGGACTCGGTCATGGTGACCTTCGCCGACGAAATCGACGCGGAATGCTGGGAGCCTAGTGAATGTGGCGCGGTGCGACACAGGGGAACTCGCCCCACCAAGCGCAACGAGTTCTTGTAGCCTTCATAGCCTTTCAGAGCAGAGTGGCGGAGATAGTCATGCGTTCAGTCGTGCAGGAGCACTACGCAAAGCACGCCCAGCAGATCTCGCAGTTTCGCCAAATCATGGGCGCGGTTCTTATCCAAGACATGCGCTCGCGCTTCGGACACAACCATATAGGCTATTTGATTGCGATTGCCTGGCCCCTGTCGCACATCGGAGTGATTACGCTTGCATATCTTCTCAGGGTCAACATCGCGCCTGTAGGCGACAGCCCAACGATGTTCGTCGGAACTGGCATCGTGCCTTACATTCTGTGCCTCTACCCCGCACGTCTTCTGGCGATGGCAATTCCGCAGAACCGCCAATTATTGAACATTCCGGTTATACAGCCGCTCCATCTAATTTTTTGCCGCTGCATTCTGGAAACTTTGAACGCCATAATCGTACTCGCGCTTTTTATGTTTGTAGTGAACCTGCTCGACGTCGACATTTTGCCGGCAGATTCCCTCGAAGCCACCAAAGCGATTGGTGCCGCCGTTTTTCTGGGCATCGGTCTTGGGTTTTTCAACGTCGTGATGTGCGCGCTTTTAGGGCATTTCTTTTTAGTGTTTTTCATCTTCATCATGATCGGTCTTTACGTTCTTTCAGGCATCTACTTGCCGCCGACGGCGATGCCCGAAAGCGTTCGCGAATACATGGCTTATAACCCTTTGCTGCAACTCGTCGAATGGCTTCGTTCCGCATATTATACGAGCTACGATGCCGAGCTGATCAACAAGTCCTTGATTCTGTGGGTCGGCGGCATTAGCCTCACGCTCGGTCTCATCGGCGAACGTTTCCTTCGGGGCAAATTCTTCGCCTGAATCGTCCGGCAGCTCGGACTCTACCTTCGACCTCGGTGCCGTTCAACGATGCTTCGATCCGCTTCAAAGATAGAGCAACCGCGTCCACATGAGCGCATCGCGGCGAGCGCTCTGGACGGACCCAAGGCGCAAATTGAGGAGTCGAAATCATATCGGCTGCTCTAAGTACAAAGTACATCTGCAGCCTCGACGAACTCCTTTTGAACAGAATAAAGACCGTCTCGACGGTGTCTGCATGCTCTCTCCGCTGCACGACGCGAGGTTGATGGGAGATGCCACCTATCTCTGAGCTCTCGATCTTCACCTGCGGGCGTCTCTCCGCCTCGCAGCTGCGGGGCGAAAAAAAGCCGGGGACCGCGCCACAATCAAGCATGGCGGCCATCCGTCAGACCATTCTCGACTTCTTCGCCCGCCTCCTCCAAAGGGATGTCCGTATTGTGAGAGACTCATCGACAAAACCCTCAACATTAGCTGCCAGAGTAGTGCTAGGCGGGCGCAGATTGGCCTTGAGTTCTGACAGAGTGACCTCGTCGACCAATGCCACCGTCTTCAGGCTCTCTTCAAAAATTCGACGCTTCACACACCTATCTCCGACAGGAGTATCAGACAGCGCGAGAATTCCTTTGTTTGTGGACCGGAGAGCGCATTGATGAACTGCGGCGACCACGATCATCACGGATCGTCCTGGCCTTCCTAGACGGGCATCGATGTGCTCTTCAGAGAGTGACGACGTAAGTAGGTGGGGTTGGCTGGCACGTTTCAGTTCGGCGCGCTCTCCACTGCTCTTCACCAGCTTGGATAAGCGGCTCAAGGGTGCTTATCTTCCATTGCACTCTAAGACATGTTAATCAAAGGAGTATTTGACGGCAGGAAGTCGTTCTCCTGGGTAGGCTCTCAACGGCGGCTTAGATAATGGCTACCACTCAAGCATCAAGCACTGTACAACACTCAGAACCATCGACCGGTGAAGCACCCAAGGGCAAGGGCGAAGCACGAAAAAAGAAGAGGGTGCGCGCCTCTGAAGCGCCTACGCTCGATACGCTAGTAGATGCTAAAGGCGACATGCACGCGGCACTCCAGAAAATTTATCTGGATCAAGTGTCTATAGAAAGGACTTACCACGAGTTATTGGCGGATATGCGTGACCGGCTTTCCGACGCATATGCGAATCTCGTGAACGGTGAAGAGCATACCTTGCAGGCGCGTCGCGATCTAGCCGTGGAGCGTTCCGCCAACGTTCAGTTGCGCCACCAAAATGAAACATTCCAGATGTCTCTCGCAGAATTAGAGGCGCAAAGGGAAAAACTGCATGCAGATCTTACGGAGGCACAGGTACTGCTTGCGAAGCAGCAGGCACGCGCGGTTGAACAGGACGCTCGTGCTACAGTTGCAGAAGCCAATATCGAGAAGGAGCGCGCCTCTACCGCTGAACTGACAACGGAACTAGAGCAAGCGCAAGAGCGTGCGGGGGCCTTCGAAGCCCAGATCAGACAGCACGACGCCCAGCTCGGATATGCGCTGAAGAGAGCGGATGCGCTTGAGGCAAATCTTTTCTTGCTGGAAAAGGATCTATCCATTGAGCGAGAACTTACGAAGGAGTTAAGGCAGAAGTCGGAGAAGCTCGAGGCCGAGGTCGCAGCGAAGTCTGAAGAGACCGCAGACCTCGCGGAAAAACTAAATCGCGCAGCGGCGGATAAGGAATTGGCGGTGCGCGATCTCGCAAAAGAAACGGCAGAAAGGGAGTCGCTCACGACCGTGATCCGCGAGCTCAGCGCGACGGTTGCTCGCCACGAAGCGCGTGCGCTTGCAGACATGGAGGCGCTTCACAAAGCCGAACAACAGCACCTCTTGCTCGAAGATGAACTGACGAACACGAAGACGGAGGTTTCACAGAAATCGCAGCAAATCGCCCAGCTCACTGCGACGATTGTCCAGTATGAGGCTCGAGCGAGCGTTGACTTGCAGGCGCTGTTCAACGCCGAACAACAGCAGCTGTTGCTCAAGGAGGAGTTGGCGACGACGGAGGCTGAGGTTTCACAGAAATCGCAGCAAATCGCCCAGCTCACCGCGACGATTGTCCAGCATGAGGCGCGAGCCAGCGTTGACTTGGAGGCGCTGTTCAACGCCGAACAACAGCAGCTGTCGCTCAAGGAGGAGTTGGCGACGACGAAGAGTGAGGTTTCACAGAAATCGCAGCAAATCGCCCAGCTCAGCGCGACGATTTCTCAGCATGAGGCTCGAGCCAGCGCCGACATGGAGGCGCTTCTCAACGCCCAACAAGAGCTGATGTCGCTGAAAGGAGAACTGGCCGACTCGCGGGCCGAGGTTTCGCAGAAATTGCAGCAAATTGCCGAACTCAAGGACAGTTTGTCAGAGCTTTCGATGAAACTCAGTTCAGCCTGTGATGTTGCAGAACGCGAAAAATCCCGCGCGCAGGTCGCCGAGTCTGCACTACACCAGCTCAGGCGTGCGTTGGAAGAGAAGGTGCACGAGCTAACATCGGCAAAATGCGAGATGGACGCTGTCCTGGCTGAGCAGACGAAAAGCGTCGAGGCTCTGCGAACCGACAGGGAAAAATTAAAGTCACTCCAAGCTCAACTTGAAACTGCAGTGGCGGTGGGGAATGACGCCCGGGCTCTCCGTTCAGAACTGGAACGGGAGCTGTCGAAGTCGCGTGCAAGGCAAGCACAGCTCAACGATCGAATAATCGATGCCGAATGTGAGTTGACGGACTGCGCGGCTCGTCTAGCGGAGGCGCGGGAAGAAATTGTTTGGCGGGATCAAGCGATCACCGCCATGAAACGCACTAAATCGTGGCGTTTGACCAAACCTTTGCGAGTGTTATCCAAAAAAGTGGATGGCAGGCCGCACGGTGGCACGAACCCTTTGTTCGACGCTGAATGGTATCTCGCCAAATATGTCGACGTAGCTGCAACGGGTGTCGACCCATACGGTCATTACCTCAAGTATGGCGTTTCCGAGGGTAGAAACCCGAACCGGATGTTCGATACCAACTGGTATCTCGAACGCTATCCCGACGTGAAAGAGCAGGGCATGAATCCGCTGCTACACTACTATGCACATGGCGCAAAAGAGGGGCGAGATCCTCACCCGCTATTTTGTACCTCGTATTATCTGAAAGAGCACCCTGAATTGACGGATCAGAATATCAATGCGCTCCAGCATTATCTCGCGACCACAGAGGTCCCCACAGAAAAACATAAAATTTAAGAATTTTCGGCTGGATCGGAAATTCTGGCGATCTTCTCGCCTGAACAGTTTGAATAAATCTAATTTATTGTCCTGGCCGGGTCAGTGAGGCGACCTATTTCAACTGGCTCAAGAAGCATGACTTCAAGCGCATCTCGCCGAGCGCAGGCATCGCTTCAGCATTGGCGCGCTATGGCGCTTTTTCGATCGCCACAACATCAGCTGGAAAAAAAACCGCCCATGCGAGCGAGCAGGACCGGTGGACATCGTGAAACGCCGAGACGCGTGGTTTGACAGTCAGCTCGACCTCGACCCCGAGAAACTCGTTTTCATCGACGAGACCTGGGCGACCACGAACATGGCCCGAAGAAACGGCCGCGCCCCACGGGGCGAGAGGTTATGCGCCAGCGTTCCCTACGCCCATTGGAAAGCCACGACCTTTGTCGTCGGTCTAAGCCTCTCCGGCCTGACCGGATGTTTCTCGACGTCCCGATCAACGGCGTCTGGTTCCAGGCCGATGTCGACCAGGTTCTCGTTCGAACGCTCGAACCGGGAGACGTCATCGTGATGGACAATCTCAGTAGCCACAAGGGCGCCGGCGTGCGCAAAGCGATCGAGGCCGCCCGGGCGAGCTGCTTTACTTGCCGCCCTACAGCCCCAACTTCAATCCAATCGAGAAAGCCTTCTCGAAACTCAAGGCGCTCTTGCGCAAAGCCGCCGAGCGCAGCGTCGATGCCTTGTGGAACAGGATTGGCGCCTTGCTCGAGGCGTTCACGCCAAACGAATGCGCAAACCTCTTCGCCGCTGCTGGCCATGAGCCTCTTTTAAAAGAAAGCGATTGTCTTATGACTTTTGGCGCCGCTTGGGCGAGAAGGAACCGCTAGGAGAAGGTTGCCGCCTCTCGTCAGCGGCGAGGGACGGATCGGGAAACCGCGAACCGTTTGACGGGTCGAGCTAGAGTTTGATCGCCCTCCTCGTTTCCTTCGGCCTGGACGGATGCTCGGGCTTTTGGCCCCAATGACAAGCAGAGGCGCGCGCCGATGGCGCCTCGCGCCGTTTCGCCAATGACAAGACCGGTCGCAAAGCCCTGCTCAAATGGCTAACCGCCGCGCCGGTGAAGAGCGTTGTGTTCGAGCCAACAGGCCCCATCACCGTGCGCTGGAACGCGCGTTCGGCGCCGCCGGCGTGCCGATCGCCAAGGTCAATCCCCGCCAAGCGCGCCGTTTCGCCGAGGCGGCCGGCAAGCTCGTCAAAGCCGATCGCGTCGACGCCGCCATGCTCGCGCGCATGGGCGAGGTACTCGGCCTCGAACCACGGCCTTTCGACAGCCAGACCATCGCTGAACTGAAGGAGCTGCATCTGGTGCCGCGCTCATCAAAGACCGCACCGCCGCCAAAAATCGCGCCAAGGCGATCACGCTTGCCCTGCTCGAAAAGCAGAACAAAAAGCGCCTCGTGAAGATCGACGTCAAACGCGAGGAGATCGACGCCGCGATCGAAAAGCTCATCCTCGATAACGCGCAACTCTCGCGCCCGTTCAAGATTCTCCTCTCCAATCCCCGGCGTCTCCAAGATCTGCTTTCGCTTTGCTGATCGAAGTGTCTGAGCTTGGAAACCTCGTAGGCAAACAGGCCGCAAGCCTCGCGCCCGTGCAAAGACAATCCGGCGCATGGAAAGGCCACGCATACATTCGCGGCTTTCCTTCGCCAAGCCCTTTATATGCCAGCGCTCGTCGCTTGCAGGTTCAACAAAGACAGTCGAGCGCTTCATTAAAAGCTCGTCGAAGCCGGAAAACCCGCCGAGGTCGCCATAACCGCCGTCATGCGCAAGCTCGTCGTCCTCGCCAACGCCCCATGGCGCAATAACCGTCCATGGGCCGAAAACCCCCTTGCGCATAACGGATACTCTAGATCACGCGCGCGCGAAGATCGGTGCCTGGGTCAGCGACTACAATCATCGACGCCCGCACTCTTCGCTCGGCTACGCACGCCGACGGAATATGCGGCCAATCTCACGGCAACAGGCGACCGGCTGCACAACCTCGACCAGCTCCGCGATCGCCTGTTGCTCCATTCGCGCCTTCGGGCGTACCAACAAACGGGACGCTAACTGCTGTTCGAGGAAAGTTCAGGGACAGGTCAAGGGCGTGGTCAGAGTATAACGGAGCACTCCAAACACGCTCTGGTGATTTGTATCTAGTTTAATCCGGCAACCGTTTGTCAAGTCCGTCGTAACGTCAATATAACCTGCAGCGGTGCGGTGAGGCTGGTGTCATAGCCAACCACGCTCCAACCGCATTGGTGAAAAAAATCGAATTTTACTGTGGACCACCCGTAATGTTTGTGAATCTCGTGCGGTCGGTGAGCAAAGCCCTCGACATTATGTTGCCTAATCAAAGCTTGTGCTTCGCCTCGCTCAGCAATTCCTCCCTGGGTCCACAGCTCAACGGGACACACCGTAACAACGAAAAGTCCGCCGGGCTTTAGAGCCGCCTTGACCGCGTTAAGACAGGCTTCCGCAGCGTACTTGGGCAAATGGGTGAACACCGAGTAGGCATACGCGAGGTCAACGGAGCCATCTCGAATGGGAATAGACGTAGGTATATGTTTCGTATTCACAAAGTGCGCTTCTACCCCGTCGTCCTTGCAGATCCTCAGCGGTGTTTCTTCAGCATCAACGGCGATGAGCTGCGAGGGACTCGAAAAATAATACATCATCCTAATAAGGCGACCATATCCACATCCAAAATCCAAAATTTGTTTGTCCCGCAGACTGGTTCGACTTTCTCGGACAAAGTTGTTCTCCAGCTGTCGAACGAAAATAGCTGTTTGTCTAAAAAGCTCAATACCGGAGCTGCCAGTAAACCTCTCCTGTACGTTCTTGTCGGCCATACGCGGTAAAATCCGAGATAAATTCGGCCATAGCGAGTTAGGCATCGAAAGAAATAAAAGTCCAAAGTCATCGAGACCCAACTTCCTCAGAGGCGGAAGCACATGAGTGAGAGTAGCGCCTCCTGCCGCCTTTTTCTCCGCTTCAGCGACAATTTCCAACACAAAACTGAACATTTCCTACCTCCTACTAAAATTGTTTTGTCAAAGACGTGTTCGGCACAACCGGCAGACTCATACAGAGCTGGCTCCGCCTCTTTGGATAGCTCTCCGCGGATTTTAAGATCTCTGCCGGGTTTGCTGAACGCGGGGTTCTGCGATCGTGGCGGCGGGAGGGCCGTAGGCCCGACCAGAGCTGTGACAAATCGAAGGCGACAGTCATGCGGCCATCGCCGTTTTCTTAAGGCTGAAGTAAGCCTCGTCGGGTGTGCGCCGTCAAGGCTCGAATGCGGGTCGGCGCGCATTATAGAACGCCAAGTATCGGCCGATCGAAGCGCGCGCCTCGGAGACGCTGTCGTAGGCGCACAGATAGACTTCCTCGTATTTGGCGCTGCGCCACAGCCGCTCGACGAAGACATTGTCGCGCTAGGCTGCCTTGCGGTCCACGCTGATCGAGACTTTCGCGTCGAGAACGCGCCTGAAGTCGAGGCTGGTGAACTGGCTCCCCCTGATCCTGTTTAAAATCTCGGGCGTGCCATGCTTTGCCAGCGCCTCTTTCACAGCTTCAATGCAAAACTCCGTCCCCATCGTGATCGACACGCTATGCGCCAGCACGCGCCGGCTCGCCACGTCGACGACCGCTGCGAGATAGACGAAGCCGCGCCGCATCGGGATGTAGGAGATGTCCATCGCTCAGACATGGTCGGGCCGCTCGATTGTCACGCCGCGCAGGAGATACGGGTAGATCTTGTGTCCGGGCGAAGGCCTGCTCGTATTCGATCGCCGATAGAACGCTTCGATTCCCATTCGCTTCATCAGCGTCGCGACGTGCCGGCGGCCGACGACGGGGGGCCTCGGGTCGCAACAGATCGCGCAGCATCCGCGCGCCTGCAAAAGGACAATCGAGATGCAGCTTGTCGAGGGGGCGCTTGAAATTCAAGTCCTCGGCAGAGACCAGTCGCGGCTTGAAGTATACCGTGCTGCGGGAAAGCCCGAGCGCCTTCGCCTGTCAACGATCGAAAGGTCATGGGTACGGTCGATCATCTTTTTGCGCTCCCCAACCCGCTTTTGTAAGCGCGCCTTCCAAAAAATCATTCTCCAGCGTCAGTTCACCGATCTTGGCGTGAAGCGCGCCTTCAAATCCACGGCCGCCTCTTTAGGCTCCGTCTTCTCCTGCCCGAAAACGCCCGCCGCGCCTTCCAGCAACTGGCCTTTCAACGTCGTGATCTGGTTTGGATGGACGTCGAACTACTGCGCCAGTTCGGCCAGCGTCTTCTCTCCCTTGATCGCGGCTAAGGCCACTGCCGCTTTGAACGCCGGAGAATGCGTCCGGCTTTCGCTTTGTCATCGAATAGTCCGATTCGCGGCGAGAATCCTCGCCGTCGTCAGGCAAATTCCACTCAAGCTACTGTCCGAAATTCTGAGGCCAGCTCTTTCGTCTCGCGCTGGAGCCCTCAGACTCCATTCAATCATACAATGATCCCGCAAGGCACCCATTCATATAGCGCCCAGGCAAAAGTCGCCGCCACTCTGACTACACTCCCTTCGCTGCTCACGCAATTCCTCAGTTCGACTCAGCTACCGGCGAGGTTTTAACAGCCACCAGACGGTACGTAAGATATGCTTCAGATATGCTTCTTTCGGGTGCAGCACAGCAACGTTCGTTTCGCTTGCTTGTCGTAACGAACCGTGTCATACCCGCAATTCAAAAAAAGCCGAATTATCCAGGAGATAGGCGCGAATGGTCCCCGTTTTTTTTATACACATTCCCAAAACGGCCGGCACCTCAGTCAATGATCTCTTATCTAGTCTTTATGCTCCGGCAGAAACCGCTCAGCATATCGAACTGCATTGCGAGTGGCACAAATCTGATTTTTGGACGCGTTTTCCCTTCGTATCGGGGCACGTAGCATACGAGGTCGTGCGACAGTTCGTTCCCGCCCATTTCAAAATCGTCACCTTTCTTAGAGATCCCTTGCAGCATCTAATGTCGGTGATCCGATATCAGTACGCGATCACAGCGCCAGAAGGTGAAGACCTGTTCGGTTACGTCAGCCCCGAGCTTCGTTCTATTTCTGAGCGGATGCATGAAGTGGACTTCACGAACCCAGGTGAGTTCGAGCGTTGGCTAACGAATGTGCTCGCTGAGGGCCAGCACGGCCTGAATCTATTCGATAATATGCAAACGCGCGCTTTTTGTCGACTGCTGATCGCAATAGCCGCGTCACAGAGGCAGACCTTCATGATGCAATCGAGAATCTGAAATCGATCACCTTTGGGCTCACTGAGTTTACAGAGTCGTCGACTCGGCACATTTGCCAATTACTGGGTGCCAATTTGAAATTTAAACCTATGGCGAGACTGAATAAAAAGCTCGTTGAACTCAAAGGACTAGAGAATCCAGAGATTAAGTACATATGTGAAAATCAGGTTAAATTTGATCAGCAGTTATACAATTTTGGCCTCCGCCTGCTCAAAGATCGAGTGCGCTATCAGTGTGACGGATCATAGCTAGCGGAAATTGTCCGTCCGGAGCGGCTACAACGCCGGAGGTTCACGCTTACAAGAGGCTCGAATGTTTTCGTTTGAATCGTTCTGCCCGGTGTGCTCAACGCACCAAACGATGAAGTCCCATTCTGAATGGTTCCGGGATTTCCTCGTTTGCCCCAATTGTGGATCGAGTGTTCGCGAACGCGGTCTAGCACTCGTCATGAACGAGATACTGCCTAACTGGCGCAAACTGCAAATTCACGAGTCCTCGCCAAGTCCCTCGGGTCTATCACGCTACATGGCGGCGGAGGCGCCCGGCTATGTTCCGACACATTATTTTCCGGATCGGACCCCAGGCGAAACCTGTGGCTCTTTCCGAAATGAAAATTTGGAGCAAATGACGTTCAACTCCGCGACCTTCGACCTAACGATTACACTTGACGTTATGGAGCATGTATTCAATCCGGAAAGGGTCTATCTGGAGGTGTGGAGAACCCTCAAGCCACGCGGATATTATGTGCATACGTTTCCGATCCGGAAATGGCTAGTGACCGCCGTCACAGCGCGAGCTTTGCTGAAAGCGGACGGCGAAGTTGAGCAGCTCGTCGAAGTACCGGAATATCATGGCAATCCCATCGACGAGAGGGGCGCTCTCGTCACAATCGATTACGGCTATGACATTGGGGATCAGATCGCTAAATGGGCGCCCTTCGATGTGAGAATTTGTCGTTTTGCCGATCAAACTCATGGAATTCTCGGTGAGTATACCGAGGTCATTGTCTGCCGGAAGCGAGAATAGAACCGTCGGGTGCGATGCCTGTTTTTTCCAGCTTAATCAACAGCTGTGGTGAGCGCTCAGGATCATGAGCTCTAGCCTAAGGGAACAAAAAGCGATGAGGGAGCAGCTCGTTCTGCAACTTATTGATAAGCGGGGAAAAGGACTTGAGGTCGGCCCAAGCTATAATCCGCTTGCGCCGAAGAACGGCGGCTGGAATGTTGACGTCGTTGATCATTTAGATGCAGAAGGTCTACGAAAAAAATATGCCGCGTGGAGCGTCGATACGTCCAAAATTGAAGATGTTGACTACGTGATTGAAAATCAAACCCTGTTCGACGCGATTCAGAAACCCGACGAATACGATTTTATTATCGCCTCTAACGTCATCGAGCATACTGCCGACTTGGTCGGATTTCTAAGGGATTGTCAGCGGCTCCTCAAGCGCGGTGGTGTACTGAGCCTCGTGGTTCCGGACAAGCGATACTGTTTCGATATTTTTAAAACTGTTTCAACGACTGGTGCGATACTGCAAGCGCATCTGGAACGCAGAACGCAGCACTCACCTGGGCAAATTTTCGATCAATACGCTTATCACACCACGCGTGACGGTAGTTTGGTTTGGTTCGATCGCGAACTTCACGGAACAAGACTTGTCCACACGGTCTCGGAGGCGTACGCTAGAATGCAAGACTATATCGTCCGCAACCAGTTCGAAGATGCGCACGCATGGGTATTCACTCCGTCCAGCTTTCGCTTGGTCATGCAGGATCTCAATGTGCTAGGCTTAATCAACATGGGAATCGCCTCGTTCTCTGCAACCGTAGGCTTTGAATTTTTCGTGTCTCTGAAAAAATCCGAGCCTGGCCAGTATGTCGACCGCACTGACTTGTTGCGCAGGCTTGATGCGGAACTTGCTCACTGAGCGACTTAACGTGCAGATAGAGGTTTAATTAGATGGACAACGTGACGCCATATCTCGTGCCAGCTAGTCTCGAACACTTCAGTGAAACTGAGTATTTGGATGCCAACAAAGATATCCAGGAAGCGATCTCTAAGGGTATCATCGAGTCGGGCCTTCATCATTTTAAAGCGCTCGGCTATGCTGAGAACAGATTTTTTGCGCGCAGAGCGGCTGTCGCGCGGCAGAAGGAGAAAAAACTTAAGTATATTGTAAGCAATTTGTTAAACAAAGATGAGCTTTTGGGAATTCATGACTGTGGGGCGCTTGATTGTCTTCGCCCCGAATATAGGATTAGCGCCGGGATTACACCTACGACCGCTGTTTCCAGCCACGGATATGATGACGTCAATCTAAAATATATTGAAAGTAACCCAACCTCTTGGATCTTAGACGTTGGGGCCGGCTTGTGTCCCTCGTACTACCATAACGTCGTTAATTTTGAAGTAGTTCCTTACGACACTACGGATGTCCTAGGAATTGCCGAGAAACTCCCGTTCAAGGACGGCGTCTTCGATTACGTGATATCTTCTGCGGTACTTGAGCACGTTCGTAACCCTGCAGCAGCCGCGAAGGAATTATATCGGGTCCTAAAGCCCGGCGGGGGAATTTACATCGCTGCACCATTTCTTTGTCCTTATCATGGTTATCCGCATCATTATTTCAATATGACAGCGCAAGGCTTGCGAAGCCTGCTACCGGAGGAGCTTGTCGACTGTAACCAATACGTGCCACATTTTTTTGCTCCACTATGGTCCGCCCGTCACTTATTCCTCCATTGGATATCCAGTCTAGATGAACCTGCAAAGGAACAATTATTGAATACAAAGGTACGAGAATTCGTAGAAGCCTCGCCAGCTGACTATACAAAAGATTATAATTCGAAACTTAGTCTACAACAGCAACTAGATATCGCCTACGGAACAGTATTGACGGCAAAAAAGCCGCTCGCTCCATAGGGGGTTCTTCGATCCTTCTGCTGACGTGATTGCGCGCTCCCGAGATTTTGGTAATTGAGAGGCCTAGTAAATTCGGACAGTAGCTTGAGTGGATTCTGCCTGGCGACGGCGAGGATTCTCGCCGCAAATTAGGAGCATTCGGCGCGCACCCTGTTTTGACCGGACATCCGGCATAGCCGATAAGGCATAGGCGTAAGCCTAGGAATACGACTAGGACCAATGTCCCCGAGACGCCCGTTTCGCTCGTCGGAGTCATCACCTCTGTGCAACTGCGCCGGCATTGGAGTGCGGCCGAGAAAGTCCGCCTCGTGGAAGAAGCTCGGAGCTGGTGATGAGCGTATCCTTCCTCGCCCGACGCGCCGGAATCGCGCCGTCTCAACTCTTCGCAGGGAAGCGGCGTATGACCGAGGGCGGTCAGGCCGCCGTGGCGGCGGACGAGGATGTGGTCGGTGCCTCGGAAGTTCGTGATCTCGAGAAGAAGGTCCGTGAACCGGAACGCCTGTTCTGCAAGAAGACGTTGGAGGTCGCGATCCTCCGGGAAGCGGTTGACACGGCCGGGCAAAAAAAAACCGACCTTGCCGCTCGTGTCTGGAAGGCGGACGCTTCCCGATGAGCGCTGTCGCCGAAACGCTCACCGTTGCCCGCTCCACCCTTGCCGAGAGCATGAAGGGCGCGACAAAGCCCCGTGGCCGCTATCGCAAGGCGCAGGACGCGGACCTTGCGCCGCTTATCCGCGCCATCGTCGAAGCGAGTCCGACCTATGGCTATCGGCGCGTGTGCGCGCTGGCGAACCGCCAGCTGCGGGTCGAGGCAAGCCGCCTGTGAACGTCAAGGGCGTGTTGCGGATCATGCAGAGTAACCGCTGTTTTCAGGCCACGTCTTTGAGTGCGACCGGCTGCGCGTAGGCCCAGGGCATGAGTTCGTCGAGTTTGCTGGCGAGATGGCCGTCGACGATCTTCGTGAGGACGTCGGTCATATAGGCTTGCGGATCGACGCCGTTGATCTTGCAGGTCTCGATAAGCGATGCGACGATCGCCCAGTTCTCAGCCCCGCCATCGGAACCCGCGAAGAGAGCGTTCTTCCTATTAAGGGCAATGGGGCGGATGGCGCGCTCGACGATGTTGGAGTCGATCTCGATGCGCCCGTCGTCGACGAAGCGCGTTAGGCCGTCCCAGCGCGAGAGCGCGTAGCGGATCGCCTCGGCGAGCTTGGTCTTCTGGCTGATCAGCGTGAGCTTTTCACGCAGCCATGGCTCGAGGGCGTCGAGGATGGGGCGGGATTTTTCCTGTCGCGCCGCGCGCCGGTCATCCGGGTTCTGACCCCGGATATTGCTCTCGACCGCGTAGAGCGCGCCGATGCGCTCGAGCGCCTCGCTGGCGATCGGCGCAGGGCCGGCGGCGGCGAGTTCGTAAAATCGCCTGCGGACATGCGACCAGCAGAAGGCGAGCGACACGCTGTTCTTCTGCGCCAGCGCACGATAGCCGGCGTAACCGTCAACCTGCACGACGCCCGTGAAGCCGGCAAGATGCGTGAGCGGCTGCTCGGATTTTCGGTTTTGCGCATAGACATAGACGGCGATCGGCGGATCTGCGCCGCCGAAAGGCCGGTCGTCGCGCGCATAAGCCCAGAGCTGGCCGGTCTTGGTGCGCCCCCGTCCGGGGTCGAGCACCGGCGCCTTTGTCTCGTCGGCGAAGATTTTCGTCGACAATCTTATGTGTTCCAGAAGTCGCTCATGCACGGGCCGCAAATGCCAGGCGGCGCGTCCAACCCAGTCGGCGAGCGTCGAACGGTCGAGCGCGATGCCCTGCCGGGCGTAGATCTGGGCCTGCCGATAGAGCGGAAGGTGATCTGCATATTTGGAAACGAGCACGTGGGCGACGGTCGCCTCGGTCGGCAGTCCGCCTTCGATCAGCCGCGCCGGGGCCGGCGCCTGCACGACCGCGCCCTCGCAGGCGCGACAGGCGTATTTGGGACGCCGAGTCACCAGCACCCGGAACTGCGCCGGCACAATGTCGAGCCGCTCGGAGACATCCTCGCCGATCCGGTGAAGCGCGCCCTTGCAGCAGGGACAGGCCTTCTCGTCGATGTCGACGATGGTCTCGATGCGCGGCAGATGGGCAGGCAGCGCGCCACGGTTCGTGCGGCGCTTTCTGGCCGCCTTCTCACGTTCGGCGGCGGATTTGGCTTCCGCCGCCGCCGCCGCGCCGGCTTCCGTCTGGTCGACCTCTTCAAGCGCGAGCAGCATCTGGTCTTCGGGAAGCGTCTCGGCGCGCCGCCCGAAGCGATGGCGCTGCATCTCCTTGATGATCTGAACCAGGCGCTCGTTGCGCGCGCGCTCGGCGAGAAGCATCGCCTTCAGTTCGTTCGGATCGTCGGGAAGCCTCTCGATCGCCTGCGCCATAGCCGCAGAACACCATATTTTCTGCCGTCTTTCGACGCTCTTCGAGGCCCTGATTCACTGTGTCGCAGCTCATCCCGGCAACGCGGGGGCCGGCGTCTCTTTCGCCGCGCGCACGCGCCGCCAATCGAGTCCTTCGAGCAGCGCCGACAATTGCGCCGCCGACAATCGCATGACGCCGTCATCGATCTTGGGCCAGCGGAACTCGCCGTCCTCCAGTCGCTTGGCGAAGAGGCATACGCCCGTGCCGTCCCAGAACACGAGTTTAATCCGATCCGCGCGCTTGGCGCGGAAAACGTAAATCGCGCCGTCGAAGGGATTGGCCTGCATCGTCTCGCGCACCAGCGCCGCGAGACCCTCCGCGCCCTTACGGAAGTCGACGGGCTTCGTCGCCACCATGACGCGGACCGCGCCCGTCGGGCCGATCACGCGCAGTCCGATCTTTTATCGTCCTTCAACGCGCCGACGATCGCGGTCACCAGCGCCGCCTCCGCCCCGCGCCATATCCATACGCGCGAACCGCCGATCTCAAGTTCGATAATCGGCGGCCGAACAGAGGCCGCTTGGGCGTCGGCCGGCTCGGCAGGCGTTGCTTTCACAGCTGTCGCTTCAACAACCGCAGGAACAAATGCTGAGGGAGTTTCGGCGTCAACAGCCTTCAAACTTTCCCGCGCCGCGCGCCGCCACGTGAACAATTGCTGTGGCGTCAAACCATGTCGGCGAGCAACTTGGCAGGCGTGGACGCCTTCCTCATAACTCTCCGCAACGATCGACGCCTTTTCTTCCGCCGTCCACGTGCGGCGGCGACCGGCCCCAGTAAAAATCTCGACACGTCGTGGCGGAGCCGCCTCAATCTCCGACACGTGCTTATGCTCTAAAATCGACATGTGTCGGAGCTCCTCAACGCTCCGAATATCGCCCCGTCCCTAGCCCCAGAAAAGGTGCGGTCAAAACAGCGCTTACCATGCAGAACAATGGGCTGACGCTCGAACGCCACGGCGTGCCGGCCGGGCCGCACCCATGACGGGGCGTCGTGATCGCGCTGCGCTCGAATTGCCGCTGGTTATCAGTGGTCTGCCCCTTAAAAGTGGCCCTCCCTGAAGTATGGCTTTTTAGCCTTTGAGGAGGAATTAAGATGGGCAGGAAACGCCACGAGCCCGAGGAGATTGTCGCGAAGCTTCGTCAGGTCGACGTGCTGACGACAGGGGCAATCAGTTGCGGAAGCCATACGCTCGACTTATCTCCGCGCGTCGCATATAGCGCTCGCATTGAAGACTCTACTCAGCGGTGAGTAGCGCCGGGTCGATAAACTCCGCGCGGCGCGCCGATGTTATCTGGCGCATCGATTTGCGCACCGCGTCGAGGAATGTGGCGCTGGCGTTTTCCATCGCCTATGCGCCAATCTCTCCGCAACATCGCTCCCGAGGGTTATCAACACCGGAACTCTGATCGCTGATCGACGAAAGTTCTCGGCGCAGACGCTTTGCTTTTTTGTATCCCTAACGCAGCGATGTATTTCCCTGACTACGGTGATAGATCGATGGAATTCTGAGCGGGATAGTTTTCACAAACGCCGATTGTCTTGAAATACGATGCCTTATGTCCTACCAATTATCCCACCCGGGTCGAGAGCGATCCGGACCGCTCGTTTTTTTCGAGCTGGCACGAAACGCGTGATGATGACAGCCGACTGCCCGTGTCCTCGGAGATTGGCTTGAACCGAGAATTCTACCGGGTTTCCGCATGAAATCATTCCCGAAGATCAGTTCCCTGCTTTTAGCAATCTCAGTTTGGATGAGAGCGGGGACAGTTGGCTTATCGGCCGATCGGTCGGTTGAGTTCGGCATATTGTATGAACCTTGGCAATGCATGTTTACCGACCAGGGACGGAACCACGACATTGAGGAAATTCTGGCGGGCCGTCAAGAATGGGGTGCACTCTTTAAATATCATTGGTCGGGACGGCCCCAACTCGGATATTACTGCCTGAGCCGGGACAAACAAGTCCTCGTGAAACATGCGGAACAGCTGCGAGACGCCGGCGTCGATTTCATTGCCATCGATTCAACAAATTCCTATTACGCAGATCCCGAAGCTCAGCACCAGGTATTCGACAATCGCTGGTGGGATCCGCTTACCGATCCGGTGAAGATGGTCCAGCAACCAGTGGACGCGCTATTAGAAATATGGAGCGGTATTCCAGGTGCACCTAAGGTTGTTCCGTTTACGCCAGTAAAAAATGATCCGTCTCCCCAAGCGAAAACAATTACGGGAACTCCGTGCCCAAAACCGGACATGCAACGGTTCTGGAACGAAAGGCTTAATCCGAGGACCGGACGCTATAAGAACATGGGTTTCCTCTATTTTGGGAAGCCTTTGTGGCTCGCGAGCCGTGCACGCGTTAAAGCACCGGCTCACAAATGCCTCGACGCCGATGGCAAACACCCCTTCGCCTCAGATCCGGAAGCACTCGCAGATCTCTCGCACTTTTATACAATACGGAAGATGTGGGGGCTGCTCGGAAGTCCGGAACGCGCAGGTTATTCATCGGAAGAATGGAGCTTCATCGAAAATTGTCAGGACAGATTTAAAGAGCTCAATGGATCTGCACCGTGTAACCAGCGCATAGCGTTTTACAATGGTAAGCCCGAGGAACTATCTGTAAGCGCTGCCTATCAACGTTTTCCGGGCAGTGGATACATAAGCGACAAAGCTACTGCGGTGCCAAAACTAAACGGTGCCACGCTTCATCGTATCCCTTCGGCGTGGGCCGCCTTTCGAATTTTGAGCAGGAACGCGATGCTGCGCAGCTAAGTCGGCTTTATGAGCGAGGCTAACTGCACAGCATGGGTCGGATGACATTGATCACGGGCGTCGAACGGCGCCGACGGTGGAGGGACGAAGATCGGGTTCGGATACTGGCGGCGATTGAGGAGCCCGGCGCGGTGGTCGCCGAGGTGGCGCGTCGCGAGGATGTCTGCACGAGCTTGGTCTACAAGTGGCGCCGAGCGGCGCAACGGAACGGAAGCATCGACGCTTGCGGGTTTTCGCCGGTAGTCATCGAGACGCCGCCGCCGCAATCACCGCCTCTGAACGACATCGACGCGAACGTCATCGAAGTGGACATAAAGGGCGCCCGTGTTCGGATTGGCGCCGGCGCGCCTTCTGCGACGATCGCCGCGACATTGAAAGCGCTGCGCCGATGATCCCGCTGCCGGCGGGCTGCCGGGTCTGGATCGCGACCGGCCATACCGACATGCGGCGTGGCATGCAGGGGCTGGCGCTTCAGGTGCAGGAGCAGTTGAAGCGCGACCCGCACGCGGGCGACCTGTACATCTTCCGCGGTCGCCGCGGTGACCTGGCGAAAATCCTCTGGCACGACGGGGTTGGCCTGTCGCTTTATGCCAAGCGTCTCGACCGAGGAAAGTTCATCTGGCCCTCGGCGAGTGCGGGCGTGGTGTCGATCTCGGCCGGACAGATGGCCTATATGCTGGAAGGAATTGACTGGCGAAACCCGCAACTCACCTACAGGCCGCAAAGCGCGGGGTAAGGCGTGAAAAAAGCTGGGGTCGACTGCATTTTGGGGCGCCACAAATCACTGGAAGTATGATTCACTTCGCGTCATGGACGCTGCGGCCAAAGCTCTTCTCGACGAAAACGCCGTGCTGAAAGCGCAGCTCGCCGTCGCGCTTGCAAAGGCGTCGGAAGACATGGCGCTGATCGCGGCGCAAAAGCTCCAGATCGCCAAATTGCAACGGCAGATCTACGGGCAGAAATCGGAGCGCTCTGCGCGGCTGCTCGATCAGTTGTCGCTCGAGCTGGAGGAGTTGGAGGCGAGCGCGACGGAAGACGAACTCGCCGCGGAGCGCGCCGTCGCGAAGACGACGACGGTCGCCGGCTTCGAACGCAAGCGGCCGGAGCGCAACACCTTCCCCGACCATCTGCCGCGCGAGCGCGTGGTCATCGAGGCGCCGAAGGCCTGCGCCTGTTGCGGCGGTTCGCGCCTGCGCAAGCTCGGCGAGGATGTCACGCGAACGCTGGAGACGATGCCGCGCCAGTGGAAGGTTGTGGAGACTGTGCGAGAGAAGTTCACCTGCCGGGACTGCGAGAAGATCACGCAAGCCCCCGCGCCGTTCCATGTCGTCGCGCGCGGCTGGGCGGGGCCGAGCCTCCTTGCGATGATCGCCTTCGAGAAGTTCGGCCAGCATCAGCCGCTGAACCGCCAGGCCGAGCGCTATGCGCTGGAAGGCGCGCCGATCGCCCTGTCGACCATGGCCGACGCGGTCGGCTCCCTCTGCTCCGTTCTCGATCCGCTGCGGCGTCTTGTCGAGGCGCACGTCCTCGCAGCCGAGCGGCTGCATGGGGACGACACCACGGTTCCCGTGCTGGCCAAGGGCAAGACCGACACAGGACGCTGCTGGATTTATGTGCGCGACGACGCGCCCTTCGGCGGCGCCGGGCCGCCGGCCGCGATGTTCTATTACTCGCGCGATCGGCGCGGGGAACATCCGCAGGGCCATCTGGCGGGATACTCCGGCATCCTGCAAGCGGACGCCTATGACGGCTACAACAAGCTGTATCTTGCAGACCGCGAGCCCGGCCCGATCCGGGAGGCGGCGTGTTGGACCCACGCACGGCGTCCGTTCTTCGCAATGGCGGACATCGACGAAAACGCGCGTCGCAGGGCGGCCGGGAAGAAGGAAATCCCGCTGTCGCCGATCGCCATCGAAATCGTGCGCCGGATCGACGCACTGTTTGCGATCGAGCGCACGATCAACGGCAAGAGCGCGGAGGAACGTCTTGCGGTTCGCCAGGCGTCGAGCCGCCCACTCGTCGACGAGCTCGAAAGCTATCTGCGCGAACAGGTCGCGAAGCTGTCGCGCGGACACGATCTCGCAAAGGCGATCCAGTACATGCTGAAACGCTGGACTGCCTTCACGCTGTTCCTCGGCGACGGACGCGTTTGCTTATCGAACAACGCTGCGGAACGAGGGCTGAGAGGCATTGCACTCGGCAGAAAAAGCTGGTTGTTCTGCGGTTCCGATCGCGGAGGCCAGCGCGCCGCGGCGATGTACAGCCTTATCGTGACCGCGAAGATGAACGGCGTCGATCCGCAGGCCTGGCTCGCCGACGTCCTCGCCCGCATCGCAACCCACCCCGCGCATCGGCTCGACGAGCTGCTCCCGTGGAACTGGCACAAGAACGACGCCGCGTCGGCGCTGGCGGCATAACCGCCGCGGACCTACCCTGCGGCCTACGGCGAAGGCTTACGCTTCATCAGCAATTCAATCGCTTCTGGGACTACCCAAATCTATCCATCGTTTTCATTAATAGCTGGAACCTATGGGGCGCGGTACGCACGCCCTGCAATGCAGACGCTGTGGCCGGTTGTCAAAATAATCTTTTCCCCGACGGAAGCGCCGTGTTTATGGATGTTTATGGTGACGGATACGACTCTTCTCTCGAACCCAGTACGAAAGAGGGCGACAAATATTATCGTCAGCTCGTGAATGAAATTCGTGCGATCAAAAGCGGCCCCGCTCCACGCTGAGGAACGCGGGAAGCGATTCAGCTATTCTGCAAATGTGAACGCTTGGCTGAACCACTTCGCTTTAGGTGCGACGCGCTCAAGATGTCGATTGATAAGTCCGACATCGTACCACTTCTCCCTCGTGAAATAGTGTCTGACGTTGGCCAAATTTGCGTCGAGTGGATTGTCTCGCAGTAATTCCACTTTCAAGAAGGGAGATCCGCGGCGCAGCGATTCCGCCCAAAAGAGCTGGCTCGGGTTTGGGAAGGGATCCGACATGATTTGTAAGTTAGCGGGTTTTTCACCACGCGCAACTGTTGCAGACGCGGCGCTGCTGGGGAAGGGCTCGTTGTCCTTATAGGCGCGCTGGCGTGTGCTGTTATCCAAATCACTAAGGTCTACCACTGCACCGATGCGGAAGCCCTCATCCTCGACCCGCGCAGACAAGCCCACTTCGAAGCGCAAGATCAGATTGAATTTATCGGGCTCAATTTCGAGCGACCTCCAAAAGCGTTTGGCGAATCCAGAGCTCACCAACCGCCGGCCAAACCCCATGCAAAAGGACTGCACATGCGGACGAAACTGGTAGTTTATCGCAGCGCCCCATAGGTCGGCGCCGAGCGCGTCGACCCGCTCCCAGAATTTTCGAATATCAAAGAGTGGAGTATAGCAACTGTCGTTGATGAACACGATCTCATCAAACGCAGCGTTTGGTAGCGCTTCAAATCCTTCACGCCAGCTAAAGAAATCGTAGCCAATATTGGGCCTGATGACGATGATATCCGCATAAAGCGAGGCGCGGTTGTGCTGCTCGGTATTTAGAGCCGCCGTAGAAGAAAAGCAGATCAGGTCGAAATACGGCCGAAAACACCTTAGCGCATGTAGGACGTAATCATCTACTTGTCCATGTGCGTCAAAATGGGCAAAAACGAGAGCTCTCACAGTACTCGCTCCCCTTCGCTAAGCACGTGCCTAAATCTAGGAGGAAGATATATGTGATAATTCCATTGACGTATATAATATTCGAAGACCTCTGGCCAGAAAAACGGACACGGCGCGCGGTGGTTTTCAGGCACCCTTGACGTCATTAGGCACAGAAAATTTCTCATCACTTCCGATGTCTCATATTCCGCGACGTTTGCTAGGCTCTTGAACGAATTTTCTCCGTGAAACCGATAATTGTAAAGTTTATCTTCGATAAAAGCTGGCTCGCTAAAGAAAAGAGAACGCAAGATAAAATCCCAATCGTGCACATAGCGATAGTCTTGAAACGGCCCCACTCGCCAGGCGAGCTTGGATGCAAAAAAGAAGTTACCTGTCGATATTGCAAGCTGATGACGCATAAGGGCAAAGCCCAGCGTCGGTAGTTTACGACTCTCTAAGGACGCATTTTTCAAGTTCCGGATATAGTCATCTTCGGATGCCATTTGACCGGTATGGTCTACAAAGTTTACTCCCGTGAACACAAGCTGCTTTCCAGTGCGTCGTACCGCATCCATGCAGCGCGACAGTCGCCGAGGTGAAAAGAAATCATCGGAGTTGAGAATGTTGATATAGTCTCCGCGCGCTAAGCTCATCGCTTGATTGATCGTTTGCGCAGCACCTCGGTTGTCCCGCCGCAGAACGATGGCGGATGGCGCATGCCGGCCCAAAAAATTTCGTGCAATCTCGTATGTGCGATCTTTAGAACCATCGTCGATGGCGATGATTTCTGTTGGCCTGTAATCTTGCTCGAATATCGAGGCAAGTGCTCGCTCAATATAATTCTCGTGGTTGTACATTGGTACAACAACGCTTATCAAAGGCTTCGCCATTGAGTTCGTTCTCTCCCCAGTCTGTGACTTAGACACACAATTTTAGCCGAGATGAGAGCTCCCGCAGCGACTGTTCTTGTCCTTTTATGAAATTGAGCAGGGTGCGCTCATCCTGCTCCCGCCCAGCATAAGTGCCGGCCTGACGTAGCCGCCGCAGGACGCTGCCGATCGCGTCTTGCTGGCGTACCTCCTCAAGAGAGGCATGCAGCGCCATAAGATTCTGTCGATCGAATTTTGCGTCGGGCTCAAGATGCGCGCCCTCGCCCCACTCATTCCACGCATTGATGAACAAAATCTGATGTTGAGAGGGTGCCACGAGCATTGTTTGTTGTAGTAACTCGGTGCACCAACGTTGGAATTCGAATGGATGGTTGTTGGCAAAGATATGGGGCGTATCCTGACGGCGTGCCGTGTTGTCCCAGCCTGGGAACACTCCCCGATACCACCGATAGTCAGGAATTGGCTTACGCAATGCGAAATCTATTGCCTTAGAGTAGTCAAAAATGTGCCCAGAAAACTTGTCGTTCAGGAGCTTCGGCGGCGAATCCGGCTTTATTTCTGGAACTAGCCAGCCATGTGGTGGAAATTCCACGGCTGCATCGAAACCCCATGGCTCCGGGTCGGTGATCCCGTAGAATTGAACCGCGCATAGGTGCAACTCGCCAAGCCCGGCGCGCCGCACTTCGTCGCGCCAAATCGCCATCGAGTCCGCGCAATTCGGAATGAGGTCGGCTCGGTACACGAGGAGCATTAGCTTGCCGTCGACTCGAATGTAGCGCGGGTCGGCAAGATACTTCATTGCGTCACGAATAAATCGACGGTCGCTTTCCGGCGAGTGGCTCTGCGCCAGCAGAATGTCATTCGCTTTGCCGTCCCACGTCCGGGTCCAGTTTTCATTCGCCCAGCAAACACAGAATTCAATGTCAACAGCAGGCGTGGCTAGCATTCTATCAAGCGGCTTTTCGAGCACACGCCGACCATCAAACCAATACAAATAATAGCAGAACGCAGTGACTCCGTATTCCTTTGCAAGCTTCGCCTGGTTGACCATAACGCTGACATCGTCGAGATCGTAGTAATAGTTATCTTTAGGAACATGTGGCTGATAGTGGCCTTCAAAATTCGGTAGAGCTTTACGAACATTGGTCCACTCAGTAAAGCCTTCGCCCCACCATTCATCGTTTTCTTTTACACGATGATATTGCGGAAGATAAAAAGCGATGACTCGCGGATCTTGCTTAGCAGCGCTCACGAATGTGGAGCGGGCATCGCCCCGTGTCGGGGCGCTACGTACAAGGCGCTCGTAATCTGGGTCGAGCGCGCGGGACTTATTCTCGTCCGCAGAGGGCAACAAGATCTTCGCCGAGGTCGAGGCGGCTGAACTCAGCCTAGTGGCTGGCCGAGTCTCACGTCCTTCCAAATGTCCGACACGCGCGTAATGGGTCAGCGGCTCGTCGCCGGCAATGAGCACGTCGACATGGCGTTCCAGGTAAAACGCAGGGTCGAATTCTGGGTTAGGCTTGAGGCCCTCTAGCGAGCCAAACGTCAGAAAATGCGTGAGCGGGTCCAGCCCGCGCAGATCGGGGTCCTGCAACATATAGTAATTCACATCGAATAATGCGCAGGGACTGGCGCCGTCCCGCCATCCCTGCCGAATGAAGTGTTGCAGCGGTTCGACACCGGCGCGGCGTACGTCGGGCCTTTGAGTGAAATAGTAATCGACGATAAAAAGCGGATGCGGAGATTTCAGCCGCCGCCAGCCTTCCGTGAGATAATGATGAAATGTCGCTCGTTCAGAGGGTAGATGCGGATTGGTGGCATGGTACCATTTAGCGTCAAAGAGCGGATGTCCTCCCTTTCCTGCAAACTCCGCGGTGGGTAGAGATTTGCTGTCAATCTCCATTATCTGCCTCTCTAGCATGGATCGAAGGCGCCGCAGTCTGTTCTCCGATCCGATCGGCTTTCGCCGCTTCGCGGTCCGCCGTTAGCATCGCTTGAAGCCTAACGATATTGCGCCGAATAGACTCGCCGCTAGCCTGGATAGTTTGCAACTGATCGTCAAACGCAGCCGTCGCTTTGTCGCACATCATGGCTTCTGCACCAGGCGACTTTATTGCGGCGGAAATCTCTCGGTCAAGCGAAATGCTGCCTTTTTGTCGGTTGCGATTGCGGGCCCTGCTTGGCACCCGCAATCGTTCGTTCACATCCTCAAAAGAGTGAGTGCACCGATACGTGGTTGGCTGCGCGTCGCCCATCCTCCGCTTCGCGCGGTCGCGCGCGGAGCCCAACTGTCCCAGTAGTACGGCTTGACTTAACGCAAGAGCATCGAAGCGCGCGCGGTCCCGCTCGATCTCCGCAGCCAAACGATCGCGTTCCAACGCCATTGCATCGCGTTCTATGCGGGCTGCGGCCGCATCGGCTTCGAGTTTAGCTATGTGCGCTTGCGTCGCAAACAGCACGCGACTGAATATAGTCGAACCGTTGTCGAACTCGCCCTTTACCTGATCCAGAGTTATTAACGGGATGCGGGAACAGGGATCCCGCGCAAGAGTGAACATCGCTTCGTATGCGAGCTGAACCCATTCATTCACATCGGGATGCGTAGCGAACTCATGCTCCGCCTGAGCAAAATGACGCAACGATGGCGTCAGAAATTGATCAACTTCTACGTGTGGGGCGTCGACCGCGTTAGGCCAAGTAACATCAAACCGCTCCCTTAGACGCGCGATTGCGGCTCGCCAGTCGGACAGAAAATCCGGCCAATAGACGACAGCGCGTGGGAAACTGCGGCTCTCTGTCTCAGCGTCTAGAGTATGCCGCAACCACATAAGCATACCCGTCGCAAGGTCAAAGCCGTATGCAGTTTGCAAGGAAGTCGCAACTTCGAGCGGACTGCGCAGTGGCATAACGACCCGTGAGCGGTAGCCAGCGGCTTTAAGCGTGTCAAACCAGAATGGTGCCACCCTGCAGATGCGAGGGTCTTTTACGACTATGAGGTCTGAATCACCGAATTCGGCGACGATTGTCGTCTTTGCCTTCTCTCTAAAAATATCGTAGTATTTGGTATTGTACCAAGCAGGATCGAAAGCTCGCCAATCATGCCATGAACTAGTCGCGGAGGCGAGTATTTCGTCGTTGAGCTCCATGATAGGGATCGATTCGAAATAGCCGAGCTGATTTGCTTCATTTGCCGGCATCAGGCTCTTGGGCGCTGTTCCTCCCAGTTTGACAAGAGTTCCCGCAATTGACGACGTGCCGCTTCGGTGCATCCCGAGAATAACGATCGCAGTTTTTTCTGATGGATCATCCATGACGGTGCCGCAACCGGTTGTGAGACAAAAAACTCGCTACTCGGCAAAGATTGGGGGAAGGACCAAAATTCGGGTCCGTAATGCTAATAGCTCGGAATCCGGCTCTTAACAAGAGCCGTGGTCGTCGGTATGTTTGCTGGCGACCGCCTGGGCTGACATCTCGATGCTCCCGAGCAGCCGACGGTTCGCGTGGTAGAGGATCAAAGATTTGGAGATCGCCGCAGTGGCCTTCGGTTGGTTGCGATGGATTTTCCCGGAAGCCGTCAAGTTCACTAATTTGATACACCCTGAAAGGACCAGTCTACGACGGCTTGTCGACGCCGAGTATTATTATAGGGTGTATCCGGATATAGTCGAAGCAAAAGTCGACGCAGCTCAGCACTATCTTGAAGCAGGGTGGTGCGAAGGGCGAAATCCGAGCGAAGGCTTCAACACTTTATGGTATTTGCATATCCATCACGATGCCGCTCTAAGCGGCGTAAATCCGCTCCTTCACTATTTGCGCTGTCCAGAAAAGCCGCGGGGGGCGCCGGACGAGTTTGCTTCGCCGGATTGGATCCGCGATGCGGCGACAAATCTAACATTACCACCAATAGCGAGGGCGTTTGCCGCAAATTACGACTTGGTTAGCCAATCGGAAATGTTCCACGCTGAATTCTACCAAGCGCGATATCCCGATGTGTTCGGCGACCAAATCGAACACTATCTTCGTTATGGCTGGCGCATGGGATACGATCCGGGTCCAGATTTTTCGACAAACAGGTATTTAGATGCCAATCCCGACGTCCGCGAAGCCGGCAGCATACCGCTTATTCACTTCGTGAAGTTTGGTCGGCGCGAAGGTCGAAATCCTTCTCCTCCGCCGAGTTCGACGGAAAAGAAAAGGGATGATGGAAGCGCTACGCCTGCAAATCCCAGGAGCAGCGTGAGCGAGGCCGCAGAAGCCTATCGCAGTCAATACATCACGCAAGTCGAAATTGCAGCGGGTCGCCGCGCGCCGCAGTACGCGCCTTTATCATTGCACTCTGTTCAGGTTTCCGCGGACGATCCTGCCATCCTAGCTTTCTATCTCCCGCAATTTCATCCGATAGCAGAGAACGATCGGTGGTGGGGAAGAGGTTTCACCGAATGGACCAACGTTTCTAAGGCCACAGCCCAATTCGTGGGACATTATCAACCCAGACTTCCAGGCGAACTTGGATTTTACGATTTGCGTCTCCCCGAAGTTATGGCGCGTCAGATCGGATTAGCGAAGCACTACGGCGTCTCGGGATTTTGTTTCCATTATTATTGGTTTGATGGCCATAGGTTGCTCGATCGGCCGCTGGAACTTTTTCTCAGTCAATCCGCAATTGAATTTGATTTTCCGTATTGCCTTTGCTGGGCCAATGAGAACTGGACAAGGCGCTGGGACGGTTCGGAGCACGATATTTTAATTCAGCAGATCCACACGCACTTGGACTACGAGCGCGTTTTTAAAGATCTCAGCCGTTTCATGGGAGATAAGAGATACATTCGCGTCGACGGCATGCCGGTTATCTTGGTCTATCGCCCGACTATCATTCCGGACGTAACAAACATGGCTGAGATCTGGCGGAAATTGGCCCTAAAAGCTGGCTTGCCGGGCTTGTATCTAGTTGCAACCAACGCCTTCGGTTTCGACTATCCAGAAGAGATCGGATTTGACGCGGTCTGCCAATTTCCGCCTCACGCCGTGCATGTTCGAAGAGTCGATGAAACTGGGCTGCAATTCTTAAATGGGGACTTCTCGGGGAAGATATACGACTACGGCGAGGCTGTGAACGCAAACCTCAAATTTTTACAACGAATTGGCGAAGAAGGGCGCCATCGAGATTATTTTGCCGGCGTTATGCCCGCGTGGGACAATGAAGCGCGCAAGCCGGGAAATGGGCAGGTGTTTCACAACTCAACGCCTCAGAAGTTTCGATGTTGGCTGGGGGGCGCTGTCGAATGGTCGAAAAACAATAACCCGGCAGGTCGACGCTTCGTATTCGTAAACGCCTGGAACGAATGGGCGGAGGGAGCTTACCTCGAACCTGATCGCAAATTCGGCTATGCCTATCTTTCGGCCGTGGCGAATGTTCGAGCGAAAGGAGCATCCAACGATCCTACCCTTTCCTGCATCGCAGATCGATTGGCGTGCAGCAGAAAGCCCAAAGGAAGAATGGTCCTCTGTCTTCATGTATTTCATGAAGCCTCGACCGAGGCGTGCGCCGCTGCAATAGAGATAGCCCGGTCTGTCATGCCGTGTGATGTCATCCTCTCCTTACCTGCCTTTTGGGATGAAGGAGCGGCAATCAAGGCCGTCGATCTTATGGATCCGGTCAGAATCGTGATTGCGAGCCATCGCGGAAGGGACGTGGGGGCCTTTTTGAAAGCATTGCATATAGCCGAAAACTTGGGCTATACTTTAGGCTGTAAACTTCATTCGCAGAAGCTCGAGGAGCCCAGCGGGAGTCAGTCGATTGAAAGCATGGTTGGCAATCGGAATGCTATCGAATCCGCGATGGCTGAATTTGCCGCGAACGCGAGCGTAGGACTTGTTGCACCCCTAACCGCGATGGCGTCTTGGTCAGACTTGAGCGAGACCGAAAATAGCCAAAGGGCCGCTAGGGCAATTCTCGCTAGAATTGGACTTGAAGGAGCGAAGCTCGAGGACTTTGTTGCGGACTCGATGTTCTGGTTTCGCCTGTCGGCAGTGACCAAGGCGACCCAATTGCCGTTTGATATTTCTGATTTTGAACCCGATTTGGATGCTATCGATGGTACATTGGCCCACTCACTCGACCGTCTATTTCCAACCCTCGTGGTCGGCAGCGGGTATAAGGTTAGCAACTACGCCACCGTTTCTTTGCCTCGAGCTCGGTCCTGGACAAAGCATCTTTGGGGGTAGGCGTCGAATGCAAACTATCTATTGTGCGGAGCTCACCGAGTTTGAACTGTGCAGCATCGTTGGCATTGGTAAGCTATGGTTGGCCCCTATTTGGTGATCCCGGAGCAAGGCTAGATGTTTGATCCCGGAATTTGGCTCACCTGCCACGTCGCTCGCGTGCGGTCTGAACTGCCTCTGAAAAACTCCTGCACGATCGATTAGAGTCCGGCCTATCGCGGGACGGACGAGATGAATAAGAAACGGTTTACGGGAGAGCAGATCATTGGCATTTTGCGGGAGCAGGAACCGGGCGCGAAGTCGCCGATCTAGGGTCCAGACTCTTAAACATCTGTGGACGCCCCTTTGGACCCAAGGCATTTTTTCGGAACCCACGGCGCGTGGTTGGGTGCCGACATCTGTCCGGCCTCGAATGTGGCTACACAGACGCCGCAGGCCCATATGGAAGTTCGGCGGATCAGCTCCAAATCAGAAGCGCGTGCTTGGCGCACTTGGTTATGAACTGGCTGACTGACCCCGTCTCACCGACTGATGCGCCATATTTTCCGTTCGATCACCCTACGTCCTCGACGACCTCGCGTAAGCCTTCGCCGTAGGCCGCAGGGTAGGTCCGCGGCGGTTATGCCGCCAGCGCCGACGCGGCGTCGTTCTTGTGCCAGTTCCACGGGAGCAGCTCGTCGAGCCGATGCGCGGGGTGGGTTGCGATGCGGGCGAGGACGTCGGCGAGCCAGGCCTGCGGATCGACGCCGTTCATCTTCGCGGTCACGATAAGGCTGTACATCGCCGCGGCGCGCTGGCCTCCGCGATCGGAACCGCAGAACAACCAGCTTTTTCTGCCGAGTGCAATGCCTCTCAGCCCTCGTTCCGCAGCGTTGTTCGATAAGCAAACGCGTCCGTCGCCGAGGAACAGCGTGAAGGCAGTCCAGCGTTTCAGCATGTACTGGATCGCCTTTGCGAGATCGTGTCCGCGCGACAGCTTCGCGACCTGTTCGCGCAGATAGCTTTCGAGCTCGTCGACGAGTGGGCGGCTCGACGCCTGGCGAACCGCAAGACGTTCCTCCGCGCTCTTGCCGTTGATCGTGCGCTCGATCGCAAACAGTGCGTCGATCCGGCGCACGATTTCGATGGCGATCGGCGACAGCGGGATTTCCTTCTTCCCGGCCGCCCTGCGACGCGCGTTTTCGTCGATGTCCGCCATTGCGAAGAACGGACGCCGTGCGTGGGTCCAACACGCCGCCTCCCGGATCGGGCCGGGCTCGCGGTCTGCAAGATACAGCTTGTTGTAGCCGTCATAGGCGTCCGCTTGCAGGATGCCGGAGTATCCCGCCAGATGGCCCTGCGGATGTTCCCCGCGCCGATCGCGCGAGTAATAGAACATCGCGGCCGGCGGCCCGGCGCCGCCGAAGGGCGCGTCGTCGCGCACATAAATCCAGCAGCGTCCTGTGTCGGTCTTGCCCTTGGCCAGCACGGGAACCGTGGTGTCGTCCCCATGCAGCCGCTCGGCTGCGAGGACGTGCGCCTCGACAAGACGCCGCAGCGGATCGAGAACGGAGCAGAGGGAGCCGACCGCGTCGGCCATGGTCGACAGGGCGATCGGCGCGCCTTCCAGCGCATAGCGCTCGGCCTGGCGGTTCAGCGGCTGATGCTGGCCGAACTTCTCGAAGGCGATCATCGCAAGGAGGCTCGGCCCCGCCCAGCCGCGCGCGACGACATGGAACGGCGCGGGGGCTTGCGTGATCTTCTCGCAGTCCCGGCAGGTGAACTTCTCTCGCACAGTCTCCACAACCTTCCACTGGCGCGGCATCGTCTCCAGCGTTCGCGTGACATCCTCGCCGAGCTTGCGCAGGCGCGAACCGCCGCAACAGGCGCAGGCCTTCGGCGCCTCGATGACCACGCGCTCGCGCGGCAGATGGTCGGGGAAGGTGTTGCGCTCCGGCCGCTTGCGTTCGAAGCCGGCGACCGTCGTCGTCTTCGCGACGGCGCGCTCCGCGGCGAGTTCGTCTTCCGTCGCGCTCGCCTCCAACTCCTCCAGCTCGAGCGACAACTGATCGAGCAGCCGCGCAGAGCGCTCCGATTTCTGCCCGTAGATCTGCCGTTGCAATTTGGCGATCTGGAGCTTTTGCGCCGCGATCAGCGCCATGTCTTCCGACGCCTTTGCAAGCGCGACGGCGAGCTGCGCTTTCAGCACGGCGTTTTCGTCGAGAAGAGCTTTGGCCGCAGCGTCCATGACGCGAAGTGAATCATACTTCCAGTGATTTGTGGCGCCCCAAAATGCAGTCGACCCCAGCTTTTTTCACGCCTTACCCCGCGCTTTGCGGCCTGTAGGTGAGTTGCGGGTTTCGCCAGTCAATTCCTTCCAGCATATAGGCCATCTGTCCGGCCGAGATCGACACCACGCCCGCACTCGCCGAGGGCCAGATGAACTTTCCTCGGTCGAGACGCTTGGCATAAAGCGACAGGCCAACCCCGTCGTGCCAGAGGATTTTCGCCAGGTCACCGCGGCGACCGCGGAAGATGTACAGGTCGCCCGCGTGCGGGTCGCGCTTCAACTGCTCCTGCACCTGAAGCGCCAGCCCCTGCATGCCACGCCGCATGTCGGTATGGCCGGTCGCGATCCAGACCCGGCAGCCCGCCGGCAGCGGGATCATCGGCGCAGCGCTTTCAATGTCGCGGCGATCGTCGCAGAAGGCGCGCCGGCGCCAATCCGAACACGGGCGCCCTTTATGTCCACTTCGATGACGTTCGCGTCGATGTCGTTCAGAGGCGGTGATTGCGGCGGCGGCGTCTCGATGACTACCGGCGAAAACCCGCAAGCGTCGATGCTTCCGTTCCGTTGCGCCGCTCGGCGCCACTTGTAGACCAAGCTCGTGCAGACATCCTCGCGACGCGCCACCTCGGCGACCACCGCGCCGGGCTCCTCAATCGCCGCCAGTATCCGAACCCGATCTTCGTCCCTCCACCGTCGGCGCCGTTCGACGCCCGTGATCAATGTCATCCGACCCATGCTGTGCAGTTAGCCTCGCTCATAAAGCCGACTTAGCTGCGCAGCATCGCGTTCCTGCTCAAAATTCGAAAGGCGGCCCACGCCGAAGGGATACGACCTCGCAGCGTACGACTGCTTACGCCGCCGCTGGAGCCTGATAGATTCCACCGTTCGCCAAGAGCGCCCAGATTATTTGAGCCGCTTTGTTCGCGGCAGCGACCGTGACCAGCATCCGCGGCTTGCGTGCGAACATCCGATTGAGCCACGGATTCGATGCGCCGCTCCGGCTGCAAGCCTGGCGAACAACGGCGCGTGCCCCAATGATGAGCAACAGACGTATTGTTCGCTCACCCATTTTTGAGGTCGCGCCGAGCTGGGTCTTACCGCCTGTAGATCTTTGAAGAGGCGAAAGGCCAAGCCAGGCTGCGAAGTCGCGTCCGTGCTTGAATAACTCTGCTTGCGGCGCCAGCGCTGCAATCGCGCCGCCGAGATCGGTCCGACACCTGGAACCGTCGTCAGCCGACGAGCTCCCGGATCTTCTTTTACGCGACGAGCAATTTCTGCATCGAGTACGGCGATGATTTCTTATAGAGAAGCCAGCGATCGGATTAGAACTTCGAGCATCAACCTCGCACCGTTTGGCAGAGCGTTGGTTCGGTCTTTGACAAAGGCGATCAGCGTTTCAACGTGCGTCATCCCTTTGGGCGCGATGCATCCGTACTCTGCCAAGTGGCACGTAAGGCATTCACGCATTGGGTGCGCTGACGCACCAGAAGGTCACGGGCTCGAAAGACGACGGAGCTCGCTTGCTGCGCTTCGACTTTGACGCGACGAACCGCATGTTTGGCCGCTGCGCCGCCTCACGGATGGCCTCGGCGTCGGCTGCGTCATTCTTCTGCCGCTTCACGAAGGGCTTTACATACGTGGGCGTTTCAAACGGACGGTGTGGCCCAACTTTCTGATCTCCCGTCCCCAATGATGGGCTCCGCCACATGCTTCCAAGGCCACGAGGCAAGACGGCTGAGTCACAAAAAACTCGATGATTTTCCGTCGGGCGATTTTCTTTCGAAATACCACGCGCCCTGAGTCGTCAACTCCATGAGAAAGACGTTCTTCGCGATATCCAAGCCGATCGTGCTAACCTCTCCCACAGACGCCTCCCTCAAAAAGGTGTTCTCAACACCGCCACTTTGGCACAGTGATGCCGCCGGGGCGTCCACTCCATCAATAGCTGATTGTCGCCGCGATGCAGACGGCTGCGAGAAAGTTAGTCGCGCTTCGATCATAACGCGTGGCGATGCGCCTGAAGTCCTTCAACCGGCAGAACATGCACTCAATGGCGTTGCGGTTTCGGTAAGGGAAGGGTTGGCCTTGGGCGGGATGTTCGGCATCGCGCCAACATTCTCGACCTGCCGGCGGATGGCGTCGCTGTCGTAACCTTTATTGCCTTGCAGGATGTCACAGGTGGGCATCTTCGACAGAGGCTCTGCGCCGGCGGTGCAATCGGCGACATTGCCGCCCGTGAGCATGAAGGCGACGGGTCGGCATTGAGCGTCTGTCAGCGATGGATTTTGGTCGTGCGCCCGCCGCGCGATTGACCAATCGCCTGGGCGCGCTCCTCCCTTTGCCGCTACTGGCGGAGCGATGCGCCTTGGCCGCGGAGGAGTCGATGAGAAGCGGAGAAGCTACGGCGGCGGGCCCCAGCTTGCGCGAGCGCGTGGAAGAGATTGACCCACACGCCCTTGGCCGCCCACCGGACATAACGATTGTATAGCGTCTTCCGCGGCCCGTCTTCCGACGGCGCGTCGATCCAGCGCCCGCCGGATTTCAGCACGTGGACAATCCCGCTGATCACGCGCCGATCGTCTACTCGCGCCTTGCCCCTAGAGCGGATTCACATAAAACGGGCTCATATCCGACGGCGGCGAAGTAGTTCGCGCATTCCTGCGGCGTGAACTCTTCGAGCACGGCGGTGATCCTATCCCAGAGGGCGTCGACGGTTCGCTCGGCGGCCTTTCGCAGCAACGCTTTGAGTTTCGAGAAGGCCATCTCGATCGGGTTAAAATCCGGACTGTAGGGCGGGAGATAAGGCAGCGTTGCGCCTGCCGCCTCGATCGCCTTGCGCACGCCAGCGCCCTTGTGGCTGCCGAGATTGTCCATGACGACGATGTCGCCTTTGCGTAGCGTTGGAACGAGAACCTGATCGACATAGGCCTGGAACCAGAGGCCGTTGATCGGTCCGTCGAGGACAAAAGGCTTCGTTAAGTCCGTGTGGCGAAGGCCGGCGACGAAGGTCGTCGTTTTCCAATGTCCATGCGGGACGCTGGCGTGCAGCCTCTCGCCCTTCGCGGGGGGCCGCTCTTGCGCGCCATGTTCGTGGTCGCCCAAGTCTCGTCGATGAAGATGAGCCTCTTGGGATCGAGGTCGAGCTGACCATCGAACCAGTCTTGGCGTCGCTTTATGATGTCCGTCCGGTTTTGCTCGCTCGCATGGGCGGACTTTTTTTGAATGTCAGACCGCAGCGGTCGAGAAACGTCCACAGCTTCGCGCGACTGGCCTTAACGCCGCGCTCGGCGAGCAGCCGCTCCAAGAGTTCGCTGATGGTCAAATCCGGCGTCGCCTTGATCAGTCCCAGCAGATAGTCGCGATGTGAATCGACCTTCGAGCGTCGCGGCTGCCCTGCTTGCGCGCCTTTCGCTCGCCCGTCTGGCGCGCCCGCCGCATCCACACAATCGCCGTCGCGTCGCCGATCCCAAACCGCGCTGCGGCATGGCGAGCCGGCAATCCCGCCAACGCGGCGTCGATCACGCGATCACGCAAATCCTGGCTGCAGGCCCGAGCCATGCTTCGCCTCCATCGCTGTCGCAATGAAGGATTCACTGTTCAGCCGTTCGGGAATTCCGCGCAGAATCGGAAAACGACGAACGTGCTAATAGTGTCAGTGGAGAGGTGCGGCGCAATCT